>CALGJF010000015.1 GCA_937914945.1 uncultured Bacteroidales bacterium
TTCGTTCATATAGTGAACTCTATGATGTTAAAATAGAAATTAAACCTAAACAAGGAAATATAAAATTAAAAGACAAATCTCGTATTCAGAAACTATTAGGGCATGCTACATTGAAGATGACCGAAGATTTGTATGTACATTTATTCCAGACGGATGAAGCGGATGACATAGAAAAATTGTCAGAAGCAATGGAAAAAATAGAAGAAGCAGGATTAAAAAAATCAGAAGAAGAAGAACTAGATGAAGATAACTTGACTTTTGAGCTACCTGAGTAGGTAAGCTTAACCAGCTCAAGTTCGGCTGGCTCGAGGAAAACGACCTTCTCGGTGTCCTGAGTCAGTTGGATGGAAACGCACCAGTAGAGCTGACCTGTCTTTGCAGAAGTTCTTTGCTCTAGTCTGGCATTTAGATTGATTCCGGTTGCCATAACGAACCTTTTCCTTTCCTTTAGTTTGATATTTAATGTGCGAAGATTTTATTTAATCTTTTCGCCCCTTATTAAACCATTTTTCATACCTTATTAAGACCTAGTGTAACTAGGATTTTTATACCCCAAAAAACAATATCATGGTGCTTATGTTTTAATATAAACAGAGCACCATGAACGAGAATATTACCCAAACTGCCACGGGGTGGATAATGGATATATTATCATACACAGGCATACCAAGCGAAATTCTAAACAGATTCAGCACCATCATATCCCTCGCCGTAATAGTAATAATAGCTACAACCATCACCTTTATAATATATAGCATAACGGTTGTCATAACCAAACGCATGCAGGCACACAAGCAACGCACCTTGCTAACCCAGATGGTAAAATATGGCGCGCTGAAAAAGACGGCACACATCGTTCCACCTATTATAATAAATACTCTGCTCCCCATAAGCATAACAGGCAAACCTATAACAGTTCGTTACATAGAACATTTTGTATGGCTATATTTTATTGTGGCTCTCGTGGTTTCACTCAACGCCATATTAAATTCTATAGGAGAATCGGCATACACCAACAGCAAATATCACGACAGGCCCATAAAAGGCTTCATACAGATAACCAAGATTATAGCATATATAATAGCCACAATCATCGGAATATCAATACTCACAGACAAATCGCCACTCTACCTCATAGGAGGATTAGGCGCGTTTGCAGCAGTGCTCATGCTCATTACCAAGGATAGTATCATGGGGTTTGTAGGCGGTTTCCTGCTACTCGAAAACGACATGGTGCGGTTGGGCGATTGGATTGAGGTTGCAGGTACAAGCATAAATGGTACGGTAACCGACATATCGCTCACAATTGTAAAGGTACGTAATTTCGACAATACCATTGTTACCATACCACCCTATTCGCTCATAAACAACAGTTTCATAAATTGGCGCGGCATGCAGGACAGCGGCGGCCGCCGCATATCGCGCGGATACAACATAAAGCTTGACAGCATAAAGCCCTGCAACGAAAAATTCTTTGAACGCCTCAAAGGAATTGCCCCACAGCTCGATGAGTTCATAGAGAAAAAGAGAGAGCAGAGCAAAGAGGGCAAAACAGCCAACACGGCAAACCCCGAGGGACTCACAAACGGTACCATAGATACAAATTTAGGACTATTTCGCGCCTATGCCGAAATATATCTGCATGCTCACCCGCTAATCAGCAAGGATATGATGATTATGGTGCGCACGCTGGCCCCGTGCGACAGCGGCCTGCCCATACAATTCTACTGCTTTACCACCACAACCGATTGGAAGGACTACGAGAGCATACAATCGGAAATCATGGAACATTTTGCATCCGTACTACCCCACTTCGGCTTATACCCGTTCCAATCTTCAGGCGCACGCGACACAATCATAAGCGGTCTGTTGGAGGGTAATTTCCCCGTAGAACAGATAGCGGGATTGCCGTATATGACCACGGAAAATTGATAATCATACATGCTTGCACAAAAGCAACAAGGTTTGTTCAACAAGTGCCGAATTAACCTTTTTTGCACATTATGTACCAAAATGTGCAGAAAATGAAAACTACTGTTTTTACGCAAGGCATTAATTTTGCACGATTTTATAAAACAGGCTATAAAAAATCGATATTATGACAAAAATAAAAGATTGTTGCGTGCTCATAACAGGCGGTGCATCGGGAATAGGCCGCATAATGGGGCGCATGGCATTGGAGAGAGGGGCTCGTTGCCTTGTAATATGGGATATAAACGAGGAGAACATCGCAACCACAAAAGAAGAATACAAGAAACTTGGGCGTGTAGAGGGTTACAAAATAGATGTGTCGGACAGCGAACAGGTGCAACACGTTGCTATGCTCACAGAAAAGGAGTGCGGCAATGTGGATATACTCATAAACTGCGCAGGTATTGTTGCAAACAACAAAACATTTGACAAGCAGAGTATAGGCGATATAGAGCGCACCATGAAAATCAACTCCATTGCGCCAATGATAATTGCGCAACAATTCCTGCCGGGCATGATAGAGCGCAACAAGGGACATATCTGCAACATCGCATCGGCAGCAGGCATGATTTCCAATCCCCGCATGGCAACGTATGCCGCCAGTAAATGGGCCGTGATAGGCTGGAGCGACTCTGTGCGCATTGAACTGAAACAAGCCGGGAGCAAGGTGCGCTTCACAACCATCGCCCCATACTTTATAAACACAGGGATGTTCGACGGAGTGCAGTCGCGCATATTCCCCATACTTAAGCCCGAGCCCACATCGCGCAAAATAATGAATGCAATAGAACGCAACCGCAATTTCAAAGGGATACCGTTCGGTTACCACTTCATTCGTTTTTGCCAAGCATTATTGCCTACCTCGATTTTCGATTATATCTTTGGCGAGGTTGTGGGAATATTCCACGCCATGGACCATTTTACAGGCCGCAAAAAAAGCTGATTATATATTATATAAGGTATGAATATAACAAACACCACCAACGAGGATATAAAGAGAATAGTTTGTGTGCAACGCAACTATTTTGCAAGCGGTATCACGCGCGAATACAAATTTCGCAAGGAACAGCTGAAAAAACTGCAAAAGGCACTTAAAGAGTGGGAGAAGCCAATATGCGATGCTTTGTGGAGCGACCTTCATAAATCGCCCGAAGAGGCTGTAATCACCGAGATAAGCATTGTGAGAGGCGAAATAAAAAACCACCTATCGCACTTAAAAGGCTGGATGAAGAGCCGCAGCGTGTGTACCCCCATAAAGATGTTGCCGTCGAGCAGCCGCATAATAAACGAGCCGCTTGGTTGCGCACTTATAATGTCGCCATGGAACTATCCCGTGCAGTTGCTCCTTAACCCGCTTGTCGGTGCGATATCGGCCGGTTGCACAGCCATTCTCAAACCATCGCCCTATGTACCCAATGTATCGGCCGCAATAGAGAGAATGATTAAATCCACCTTCAACGAGGAGTATATCGCCGTGGTGCAAGGCAACCGCGAAGTAAACAGCGCGCTGTTGCAAGAGCGTTTCGATATAATACTGTTTACAGGCAGCCCCGCATTGGGCAAAATAGTGATGTGCGAGGCTGCAAAGAGTTTGACACCCGTTATTCTGGAACTTGGCGGCAAGAGTCCGTGCATTGTAGATGCGGCGGCCGACACCGATATAGCCGCCCGCCGCATAGCATGGGGCAAGACACTTAACGCCGGACAAACCTGCATTGCCCCCGATTATCTGCTCATACACGAATCGCAGAGAGATAAATTTGTGGTTGCATTTGCACGCGAATTGAAAAAACTCCATGGCGATGACTGCAAGCAGAGCCCGCACTATGCAAGAATGGTGAGCGACAAAGCATTTGAGCGCGTGGCCGGCTACCTTAAAGATGGGCGCATAGTGCTGGGTGGTGCAACCGATGCAAAGGAGCGTTACATAGAACCAACTATCCTTGCCGATGTCAGCCCTCAATCGCCTGTGATGCAGGAGGAGATATTCGGTCCCATACTGCCCATGATAACATTTGAAGAGCGAGAGGAGGCATTACAGTTCATCAACAGCCGTGAAAAGCCCCTTGCTCTCTACTACTTCGGCAAGGTGAAAGACGGAGAGGATGTACTGCGCCACACATCCTCGGGGGGAGCCTGCATAAACGACACTATAATGCACATTGCCAACGAAAACGTGCCATTTGGCGGCGTGGGCAATTCGGGCATGGGCAGCTACCACGGCAAGCGCAGCTTCGATGCATTCTCGCACCAACGCGCTGTGGTAACCACAACCACCCTGCTGGACCTTCCATTCCGCTACATGCCATACAGAATGTGGAATCTGGTAAAGAAAATATTGTAAAACATATTGGAATAAGTTTCAAAGGCATTTTAGCATCAATAACTTGATGCTAAAATGCCTTTTTTATAACTTTACACGAAATCTAAACATACACACCGACAAGAAACAAGCCATGCAAAACAATGCCGAAAAACTATTTCTCGAATTCTTTAAGGAAGGGTTGGAATTCACCGGAACTACCTCTCATAACATTCAAGTTATTTTTGATGATTTTGAACACATGATGCTACCACGCAAATATGAAACCTTAAGCATATATCCTCCAATGATTGCAGTCTATGATGAGAACAGACTGTATGTTGTAAAGAGATGGGTTAAGGCATGTGTAAATGAGTATTTTCCAACCATTATGCGTAACCTGGCATATTATTACGCATACGGATTTTGGGAATACAATACAAATGGCACAAAGATAGAACCATACCCTGGAAATATGGAAGCAATATCGGCCGGCTTTGGACTATGCCTCCTCAATGGAGTGCCCGTGGATTTATTACCATTTATAAAGCCTGATAAAATTGTTGAAATCCTAAAAAAGTTCACAGGCAAGGATTATTCACTAACAAAGGGCATTGCACCCGATGGAAGCACCGGCTATTTGCTACGTTTATCAAACTATGAGAATAATATATTGGCTGCAAAATTGAAGAATATAAGAAACAACAACAAAGCACTAAAACCAAGCACTGCCACAGACAAAGGCTGCAAAGAGAATCCTTTTGACAACATCGAAGATGCAATTGAATATATCAAAGCATGGGAAGAACATGCAGTGGCCAACGATTTATTTGCAAATTCGGAATTTGTAAACGACCGGTATAGATACAATATATTTGAAACGCCTAATACGAGTAACCCAAACAGAGGTTTCTTTGCTCTTCCATGGGCGTCGAGCTACACGGCGCATGTAAAGAACGATTTCCCAAAGAACTCGTTTATAGTTACACAATTAAGCACTATAGGCAACAACATGTCATGGCTGTTTGATAATAAAATGCGAGGTATTCTACCAAAGTTTTCCCTTAAACCAAATCTTTACAAGCGCAAATTTCTCTTCCGTGGACAATATGAAGAATTTGAGGAAGAAATCGATGGCAAGAGGTACCCTACATGCAAACCTAACATTTACAGGGGGAATATAATAAAAAATCCACTGCCCCACCGCATAAAAGCATACGAAATGGGGTGTTTAATATGCAAACATCCATTGGTGGAACTGCTTGGAGTAAATGGTGTAACCATATTTAACGAGCCATTTAGGTTTCAGCTCAATCTTAAAGGACTTGCCCAGCACTACTACAACAAGACAACACTTTTGGATTTGACATCGGACATTGATGTGGCAAAATTCTTTGCGACATGCCAATACAACCCGGCCAAGGACAATTACATCCCATATGCAGCCGACGACAAATTAGGCGTTATTTATATTTACGACATACAGATGCCGGATGCATTCAGACAACATACACGCCCACAGCTCAGTACCATAGGCAAGCAATATGTCTTTGCAAGGAGCGCAATGCAGTCAGGATTCTTGCTTGACATGCCATCGGGCCTTAACCTGCACGAACTGCCCAACGTACATCGCATATACTTCAGACACTCACAGAAAATATCGGAGAAGGTATGTAAGGAGTGCAAGAATGGAGATAAATATTTTCCAAAAGATAATTTGAGCGCATATTGGAAGGATTTGAGAGATAGCCCTAATTCCTCTTTCAAAATATCGATAAAAGCCCGCGAGATGTATCTGCAATTGCATAGCAATGAAATCGGTTCCATGGAAGAACTAAACAAGCAACTAAAAGAGGAAGGTTTTCTGATAGGAGAGAATTTATGGCCCACGTTTCCCGATGATATTCTTACCGAATACTACAAAAATGCTCCGACACTATGGAAAGAATTTTGTTCAGACATATACTTTTTGGGTGAAGAGGGGATATTCATGAAGCAGGCCTTGGAAAACTTACCTAATGACGAAAGATACAAATGGGCTTTCTATAAATAGAAAAGGCACATAAGGGAAAACCTTATAAAAGCATTTAAGCGATAAATATTTGTTGCTTAAATGCTTTTTTATATATTTTTGTGCAAATCAAACACAATCATTTATGGAAGGCACTCATCATAAAAAATTTAAAGTAATAGGGATTGGCGGTGGCGGAATAAATGCCGTAAATCGCATAATAAAAAACGGAACAGCCGATGCCGATTTCCTCTGCATAGACAGCGATATAAGTGCGCTGAATGATTCGTTGTGCAAAAACAGGATTCTATTAAAGAATATAACATACGGCTGCTATAAAAATGAGAGCGAGAAGGCTGCGCAGGCAGCATCGTTTGCCGGGGCCGAGATAATGAACGCCATTGCCGACACCGAGATAGCAATTATTGTAACAGGCATGGGAGGAGCAACCGGAACAGGAGCCACCCGTGTGGTTGCTGAGAATGCCCGGCACATGGGTATCCGCACGATATGTACTGTTTCGCAGCCATTTGCATGGGAAGGTTACGAAACCAACAAATCTGCCGAAGAGGGTATAAGGGCTTTAAGGCGCATTACCGACACTGTTTATACCCTCTATTGCAACAATCTTATTGAAATCATTGACAGAAACACGCGCCTTTGCGACTCATATATATATGTTGACGAGGTGATGATGAGTTTTACACAAGCCATCATCGATATTCTCACCAATGGAATAGAGGGGATTGATAGCGAGAGCCTATTATACTTATCAAATTCGCTTGACATGGGAGTGGGCAGAGGCTATGGCGAAATACGAAGCAACAAGGCTGCAGAAATAGCAATAAGCTCCAAACTCATAGAAAGACCGATAAAGAGTGCCGCATACATCATAGCGGTTATTCGCGGCAATGCCATAACAGCAGACGAGGTTGAATGTGTAAATAATATAATAAAGGAACAGGCAGGGGAGGATACAAAAATTTTCACATGCATCGTTCCCGATGACACACTTAACCAAGAGATGAAAGTTACAACCATAATTGGTACATAACCACCTGTGGGCACTACCCCGCCAATGACGACACAAAAGATATTAACTGCCCGAACGAGGCGTTTATAAATCAATTACAGCCTTCAATGGAACTGCAATATATGATAGTGCTCCTCGATGCATATAGACGAGAATACGAAGTAAGATATAAAGATAAGAAGATGTACCCGAACGGAAAGAACGCAACTTCAAAATGAAAGGTTGGCGATGCAGCGCCATTGCACAATAGTAAATTTATTTTACAAACCAACAATCATACACAATAAAAATTGCGAGTCAAAAAATAATTTTTGACTCGCAATTTTTGCAATTATTCGAACGCATTATTTAACTATACATGAAACGACGGATACTCTGTTTGGGAGTTTTCTCAAACGGCTCGCGACGCATTTCGGTATAACCGATCTTGCTGTACGCAGCAAGTTCACCATTGAGAGCAAGCACGTTTGCATCGATCAGTTTATTGAGTTCCTCTTCGCTGTGGCCATCACGTTTTCCTGCATCGTAATCGGGCACAACAAGTGCCACAATGGCATTTTTACGGCCTACGACAAGGGATTCAACCACATAGGGAAGATTGTTTATTTTATCTTCAATCTCTTCGGGGTAGATGTTCTGACCGCTGGCGGTGAGAATCATATTCTTGCAACGGCCCTTTATAAAGAGGTTCTTGCGTGCATCAAGAATACCCATATCACCGGTACGCAACCAACCGTCGGATGTAAATGCAGCCTTGGTCGCCTCTTCGTTATTGTAATAACCAAGCATCACGGCATCGCCTTTTACTTGAATCTCACCAAGTACGCGACGCGGGTTGGCAGAATCTATGCGCAATTCAATGGGATGTGCTAATGTTCCACATGAGTATTTGACAAACTCTTTTCTGTCTCGATACGAGATAAGAGGACCACATTCGGTCATTCCGTAGCCTACGCAATAGGGGAATTTCATGCGTTTGAGAAGATCCTCCACCTCGCGATTGAGGGCTGCGCCACCAATGATAAGACCTAGTGTGAAATTGTTACCGAACGCGTTGAGCAAGGCTTTACGCAGTTTGTTAAGCACCAAGCGGTCGAGGCCGGGCACTTTAAGCAGATATTTTGCAGGGAACTTGCGTATTTGGGGGAACACTTTTGATTTGAATATCTTTTCTATAACCAAAGGTACGGTGAGGAACATGATGGGTTTCACCGTTGCAAGGCCGGCCAGCAGGCGGGCAGGAGTGGGCTTGCCGGGCATCACATATACATGGCAACCGCTTGCAATGGTAAAGAGTACGTCGAATGCCTGGCCAAACATATGTGCCATGGGGAGGATTGCAAAGATGTTGCCACCCTCACAAGCAGGCAGTACGCGCAAACCAAAATCAAGGTTTACAGAGAGTGAACGGGCAGGGAGAACAACACCTTTTGATGTAGCACTTGTTGTTCCCGATGTGAAACTGATTTCCACAACCGCCTTCATATCCTTTTCCTCTTTATAGTAGTTTATAAGGGCGGGAGTAAGGCCATCGGGATAGCGCGAAGAATAGTGCGACTGAATATTTTTACTCGCATTCGCAAAAGACTCAACAGAAGCATGTACCACACTGATATTCTTCACATTAAGTATTCCTGCAAAACCTTTTATTGTCTCCAATTGGGGGATAAGTTTCTCATCGGATTTCAGTCCGTTGATTGCAATATCATCTGCTATCAACAATTTGCACTCGGAAAAGCAAGAAAGCTCTACAACGGCACTTGGAAGAAAGTCGGGAAGGAAGGGAACCGTTACTGCATCGTAAGCAAGTGTGGCAAAATATGCAATAGCCCATTCAGCCGAATTGCGTGCATAAAGGGCTATCTTGTCCCCCTTCTTCACACCGGCCTCTTCAAAGAATATATGATACTTCTCTATTCCCTCTGCCAACTGACCATAGGTGTATGTCTCTGCACCGAAATTGGTCAAGGCAGGCATGTCCCAATGTTTCTTTATAGAATCATTGATGTGATATAAAAAGTGTTTCATGTTATATAAAGATTGTATGAGATTATTTTAATTATTTTGCGAATATAGGTATCTTTTTATTTTTTCGGCTGCAAATATCCGCATTTTTTTAGAAATACAAAAGAAAACTGCACAAATTAACTCGTTTTGTGCAATTTTTCTAATAAACAAAGAGATTATGACCTATAAAATTAACGTCTATTAACAATAAAAAGGGCAAGTTTGAAAAAAAAGGCGCGCAAGCCATATTGCCTGCACGCCTTCCAATTAAAATAATCTACAATCTCTTTTATTTATACATGAATCTCTTTATACTGAGCTTGGGAGTCTTTTCAAAAGGCTCTTTCATAAGTTCGCAAATGGTGAGTTTGCTGTATGGAGGCAACTGATCGTTAAGAGCAAAAAGGTTCTCCTCCATTGTCTTTTGCAAATCCTCGGGCGAAATACCTGCCTCGGCAACTGCATCGGGATTTGGAACTATGAGTGCGGCAAGGCCATGATTGCGACCTACCACCAATGATTCCATTACCATAGGCAGTTGATTTACAAGTTCTTCAATCTCCTCGGGATATATATTCTGGCCATTTGTTGTAAGAATCATATTCTTGCAGCGACCTTTTATAAATATATTCTCCTCTTTATCCATTGTACCCATGTCGCCGGTCTTCAACCATCCATCTGCTGTAAATGTGGCTTTTGTTGCCTCTTCGTTCTTGTAATAGCCAAGCATAACAGAATCGCCCTTTACCTGGATTTCGCCGGGTACCTTACCGGGATTCTCGGAGTCGATGCGAACCTCCACACCGGGACGCGCCACTGCACCGCATGAGCGAGGAACGAAATTAGGCCACTCCTTATAGCTGATAAGGGGAGCGCACTCGGTCATGCCATAACCCACGCAATAGGTAAACTTCATCTTCTTCATAAGTAGCTCCACATCCTTGCTTATGGCCGCGCCACCTATAATGATACCGCCTTTGATTATCTTGCTACCAAAAGTCTCCATAAGTTTTGCACGCACCTTACCAAGTATGAGCGAACTGATTCCGGGGATGGCCAACAGCACACGCATAATGGGCTTTTGCAACTGCGGCATCACTCGCAGGCGGAAAATTTTCTCCACCAACAAAGGCACGGTAAGGAACATAAAGGGTTTTACATCGGCAATCGCTTTGAGCAAGCGTGCAGGAATGGGTTTCTCGGTAAATATATTTATATGACTACCCGAAGAGAAGGGGAACAAAAAGTCGAATACCTGACCGAAAATATGTGCCATAGGCAGGATTGAGAGGATAGAATCCTCGGGGTTTGCCTGTATATGTACGCGCGCATATTCCACATTTGCCGACAGAGAACGCGATGTGAGCATTACCCCCTTGGGCGAGCTGCTTGTACCCGATGTATAGCTGATAACCGCAAGGGCATCAAGATTGGTCTTGGTGTAATCCACACGCTTGGGTGTTACACCATTGGGGAAGCGCGCAGCAAATGTCTTTTCAACCTCCTCTTGAATGTTATCCAATTTGCCGTTACTGTTATCGTGAACCTGCATGCCTACAATATCCACGATACCGCAGAAGCCATTGATTGCCGCGAATTGCGGAACTATGTTATCGCGTGTAAGACCACCCAAAACAGCCTTATCCACAAGGAGCAAACGGCTGTCGGACATGCGGGTAAGGTCGGCTACATTCTGTGGGAGAAAATCGGGCAACAAAGGCACCACCACGGCATCGTAGGTTACAACGGCAAGATATGCCACGCACCACTCTGCCTGGCTGCGAGCACACAGAGCAATTTTTTCGCCTTTCTCAATGCCACACTTTTCAAAAAGTATATGCATTTTTTCAATCTCCGATGCCACAACGCCGTAAGTCATTGTGTTTGCACCATAATTAGTCAACGCGGGGCGATTCCAATTGGTTTTAATAGCCTCGTCAATGTAGGACAAATAGTGTTTCATTTTACCAATAATTTAACTAATGCAGGTTAATCAATTATTTTCAAATTAGTTATACATAAATCTCTTTATACTCAGCTTTGGTGTTTTCTCAAACTGCTCGCGGCGCATCTCGCAACGACTTATCTGGCTGTATACAGGAAGTTTCTGATTGAGGGCAAGCACAGCTTGCTCAATAGCAGCCTGCGCTTCCTCGGCCGAAACACCGGCTGCCTTCACAGCATCTGCGCTCATCACCACCAACGCAACAAGCGAGTGTTTGCGACCAACTACCAACGACTCCATAACATAGGGAATAGCGTTTATCATCTCCTCAATCTCTTCGGGGTATATATTCTGGCCACTGCCTGTGAGAATCATATTCTTGCAACGTCCTTTTATATAAACCACGCCATAGCGGTCGCGAATACCCATATCACCGGTTTTAAGCCATCCATCGGATGTAAACGAAGCTTTTGTAGCCTCTTCATTTTTGTAATAACCGGTAGTAACCACATCACCCTTAACCTGAATCTCGCCAGGAACGCGTGCGGGAGCATCGGAATCGATACGCAAATCGAGTGTGGGTGCTGTTATTCCGCCATCATTGAACAGTGTAGGGTGATTATACCCCTTGTAACTGATAAGAGGACCGCACTCGGTCATACCATAACCTACTGCATAAGGAATTTTTACCTTTTGCATTATCTTGTCCACATCGCGGCTTATGGCTGCACCGCCGATGAAGAAACCGCGCCTGCCAAGGTTGCCACCAAAGGCATCTATAATTGTGGAGCGTATCTTCTTGAATATCAACTGACGTACACCGGGGATTGCAGTAAGGAAGCGCATTACGGGTTTGTTGAGAGTGGGGATAACCTTTGAACGGAAAATTTTCTCTATCAACAAAGGCACGGTAAGGAAAATGAAAGGCTTAACATCGGAAAGAGCCTTCAACAGCCTTGCGGGTACGGGACGCTCGGTGAATATATGCATGTGGCAGCCATAGGATATCATCAAAATGAAATCAAATGCAAGGCCAAAAATGTGAGCCAATGGCAAGATTGACAATGTTTTATTGTCTTCATCTTCGTTCACGGGAACAAGCTTGCGAGCCATCTCCAAGTTACCTGAAAGCGACTTTGCAGGCAACATTACTCCCTTGGGCGAACTACTTGTACCGGATGTATAGCTGATAAGAGCCAAATCATCGAGATTGCCCACCTCGTAATGAACATCGGCAGCAGTGAAGCCTTGGGGAAAACGAGCATTAAAGGCTGCATCTATGTCTTCATGCGACACTTTAACATTTCCGCCACAAGTATCTATTGTTTCATTAGTTACAATATCTATAACACCCTCCAAGTCCTCAAAGTCGGCAAACTGCGAAATGACATTGTCGCGTGTGAGATTGCCTAAAATTGTCTTGTCGACAAAAAGCAGGCGACTACCCGAAATTTTTGTAAGGTCGGCAATATTCTGGGGAAGAAAATCGGCAAGCAGAGGAACTGCCACAGCGCCATATGTTGTTATTCCATAGAAAGCAATGCACCACTCTGCCGAGTTACGCGCACAGATTGCAACATGGTCGCCTTTCTTTATAGCATATTTACTAAATAGAATATGAATTCTCTCGATACCGGCAGCTAATTCGCCATAGGTGTAGCTGTTTGCACCATAGTTTGTAATGGCAGGGCGACTCCAATGCTTTTTAATAGCCGCCTCAATGTAAGTTAAGTAGTGTTTCATAAAACAAAAAAAATAAATGTGTTAGTACCGGGAATCTCGCATAACGTGATGCCGCCAAACGTCGCAAGCACCTATCAATACACAAGCGTTCCTTTTTTTACGCATTTGAACAGTATTTTGAATTACTTTTCGGTGCAAAGTTCGCACATCATTTTAATAAAATAGAATTTTGGCGATAGAGAGGAGGTTCGAGTGGTCAAAACAAGGATTTAGGGGTGAAATCTGATATTTTGGGGTGAAATCAAAAGCGAAAAAAATGCTTGGATTTAACATTATGCAGACTCTCATAAAGAAAAAACTGCCTGATAAACTACAAAATGAGAGGTAGCGAAAGCTACATATTGCACAAGGGATAAAGAAAGAGATAAATAAAAATTTAGAAATAGTTAGGTTATTTGAATAAAGCAATTAACTTTGCAAATATACTTGTTGAAAAAGAGCAGAACAGAGCTACACTGGGCTGTGGCAACAAATACGAGAACTTAAGCAAAAGAAATATAAAAAGACACATAAACCTACACGGGGTGCGCCCCACCCCGCTAAAATAGTAAATATTATGGGAAAAAAGATTAGATTCAGTTTGGTTTATCGCGACATGTTCCAGTCGTCAGGTAAATTTCAACCACTTGCAAATCAATTGGAGAAGATTGCTCCGGTAATTATAGAGATGGGCTGCTTTGCACGCGTTGAGACTAACGGAGGCGCGTTTGAGCAGGTAAACCTCATGGCAGGCGAAAACCCCAACAAGGCGGTACGCACGTTTACAAAGCCGTTTAACGAAGCCGGAATACAGACACACATGCTCGACCGCGCATTGAACGCACTGCGCATGTTCCCCGTACCCGCCGATGTGCGTCGCCTTATGTATAAAGTAAAAAAGGCACAAGGAGTGGATATTACACGTATCTTTTGCGGTTTGAACGACACTCGCAATATTATACCATCCATAAAATACGCATTGGAGGCAGGCATGATTCCACAAGCAACGCTCTGCATCACAAGCTCTCCCGTACACACCATAGAGTATTACAGCTGCATGGCCGACGAACTCATTGCAGCCGGCGCGCAGGAGATTTGCCTGAAGGATATGGCCGGTATAGGCCGCCCCGATTTCCTTGGCCGACTTGTAAAGAGCATCAAGGAGAAACACCCCGAAATAATCATTCAGTACCACGGGCACAGCGGCCCTGGCCTCTCCATGGCATCAATACTTGAGGTGTGCAAAAATGGTTGCGACATCATTGACACCGCCATTGAGCCGCTGTCATGGGGTAAAGTACACCCCGATATCATCAGCGTGCAGGCAATGCTCAAAGATGCCGGTTTCGATGTTCCGGAGATAAACATGAACGCATACATGAAGGCACGCAGCCTCACACAGGAGTTCATCGACGAGTGGCTTGGTGTGTTTATGGACAATAATAACAAACTGATGAGTTCGTTATTGCTCACCAGCGGCCTCCCCGGTGGTATGATGGGCTCAATGATGTCCGACCTTGCCGGTGTTCACAAAGGAATAAACGGCATTTTGCAGAGTAAAGGCAAGCCCACATACACACTCGACGAACTTATGGTGGAGCTCTTCAATGAGGTTGCATACGTGTGGCCGCGCGTGGGCTATCCCCCACTCGTTACCCCTTTCAGCCAATATGTGAAGAATACGGCTTTGATGAACCTGATGTCTCTTCTGAAAGGACAGCCTCGCTGGAGTACGATAGACAAGGATACATGGAATATGATTCTTGGAAAAATGGGCAGACTTCCTGGTGAACTTGCTCCGGAAATCGTCGCTTTGGCTAAAGAAAAAGGACTCGAATTCTATACAGGCAACCCTCAGGATGCATTTCCTGATGAATTGGATAAGTTCCGTTCTATGATGAGGGATGAAAAATGGGAATGTGGACAGGATGATGAAGAATTGTTCGAGTTTGCTATGCATGAAAGACAGTATCGTGACTATAAGAACGGTGTGGCTAAAGAACGTTTCATCGCGGATCTTGAGGCGGCGCGTGCCAAGGCAGGTGCACCTGTCGTGATGGAAAGACCGGTTGTCGAGATCCCTAAGTTTGATGTAGAGGCTATAATCGGAAAATATCCGTCAGCAGTTCCGGTCCAGGCTCCTGTGAAAGGGCAGATGCTATGGCAGATAGATGTTGATGATGTGTCTTCTGCCCCTGTCGTCGGTATGAAAGTCGAGGCAGGCGTTCCTATGGGTTATGTGCAGACCTATTATGGCATTGAGGAAATTGTCCCTGCGATTTCCGGAAGAGTTGTGGCCGTATGCGCAAAACAAGGCGACAGCCTCGTCAAGAGTGAGATTGTCGCCTTCGTGCAGCAGTAATCAGTTCCTTAATCTGTTACGCCGTCCCGCAGCTGGGGATGCTGTCCTTGTATTGGGAGCATGCCTCCGGTATTATCTACTACTGCGGGATTTGTGTTTGTTTCGGCTGTAGGGAACCTGAGCAGCCACCATCCGTCATCTGCCGGCATGTTGAAACGGAATGCTGCCGGAACATTGCTGGCGGTTCCTTCGTGGAATCGCACCAGAGGCTTGTTCAGGCGGCGTGTGTCAGGATTCGAGAAGCCTTCTCCCCAGAGCTCCACACGTCTCTGGTACCAGATTTCGTCTTCAAGCGTGCGGCCCCCGGCGTCTGCAGAATATGACGGGTCCCTGTATGTCTTCACGAAGTCTTCAAGAATCTGTTTGCCAAGATCGGCCTGACCGCTGCGGACATAACCTTCAGCCTGTATCAGGATCATTTCTTCGACTCTCATGAAAGGCCAGTCCTCATCGTTGTTTGTCCCGCCGATGGTGTTCATCCCGAACTTTACATTGGTATAGGGAAGGAACGTAAGCTTGACATTCTCGATTTCGAGAGTCGCCACCTCGTTGCCGCTGACTCCGTCCCATGTCACATTCTCAAGGAGCGGGGACTCAAGAGACTCATTCACCCACCAGCCTTTGCGCACATCCGTGTCCGGTATCTTGTTGTACAGCAGACTATTGATGCAAGAGTATACCTGTGTGCCGGCAGAATATCCGTCTCCTGAGAACGACCTGATCCATGCACTGGCTGTAGCATAAGAATTGGTCTGAGCTACATCGGTAGTCATGTCATATCCCCATATCCAGTTGTGCTCGTTTATGCTGTAGAATGACGGGGCCGACACCTCTTCCATGCTTGCCGGGGCATATCCTTCCGCAGCTTTGGCTGCATCCTCAGCCGCAGCCTGCCAG
>CALGJF010000016.1 GCA_937914945.1 uncultured Bacteroidales bacterium
CTACACCACTTTGGGAGGAATTGTCGATGGCATTCTGGGATGGGATGCCCGCAGCTGGATACAGCTGGGAGTTATTGCTTTGCTGCTGACACCCATCTTGCGCGTGCTCCTCTCGATGGTCGACTTCCTGCGTGAGCACGACTGGCTCTATGCCGGCATCTGCGCCGTTGTTTTGTCAGTTATCATAGCCAATTCCATAGGAGGTTTTTAGCTTCTGACAGAAATCCGACTGCTCAAACCGGCGCATTGTGGTGGTTTGCGTAGGTCACAGCGACAGGTACGGAGGTTTTATCAGTGCTATCTTATGGATAAATAAAAGAGGTCTCGCTTTTTTATTTACTTTTGTAGGTCGTACCGCCAACATTTTCGGTGACGAGGCTGCGCGGTATGTTTTTCAACGAAAAAAATAGAAACATCGTAAATCGCTGAGTAAGGATGAACGAATATATCAGGGTGAAAGGTGCGCGCGTCAACAATTTGAAGAATGTGGACATCAGCATTCCGCGCGACCGCTTGGTGGTGATAACCGGCCTGTCGGGTTCGGGCAAATCGTCGTTGGCATTTGATACCATTTTTGCCGAGGGGCAGAGGCGTTATCTGGAAACTTTTTCAACCTATGCACGTAATTTCCTTGGTGGTATGGAGCGCCCCGACGTGGATAAAATCACAGGCTTGAGCCCCGTGATATCCATTGAGCAGAAAACCACGAACAAGAACCCGCGTTCTACAGTGGGTACCACTACCGAGATTTATGATTATCTGCGCTTGCTCTTTTCTCGTGCAGCCGATGCCTACTCCTATCTGTCGGGCGAAAAGATGGTGAAATATACCGAGGAGCAAATTCTTGAACTGTTGTTGCGCGACTATGATGGCAAGCGTATCTATATGCTCGCTCCGTTGGTTAAGGGGCGTAAAGGTCATTATAAAGAGCTTTTTGAGCAGATGATGCGCAAGGGGTATCTAAATGTGCGCATAGATGGCGAAATGTGTGAGATGTCTCGCGGAATGATGCTTGAAAGATATAAAACCCACGATATTGAGGTGGTGGTGGATAAATTGCAGGTAAATGCCGCCGATGAGGCACGCATAAAACAGAGTCTTGCTACCACCATGCAACAGGGCGATGGCTTGGTGATGATAATGGAGATGCCGTCGGGCGAGGTGCGCCATTTGAGCAAGCATCTCATGTGTCCCGTAACCGGCCTTTCATACAAGGAACCCGACCCTCATAACTTTTCATTCAATTCGCCGCAGGGGTTCTGCCCCAAATGCAAGGGGCTTGGTGTGGTTAGTCTGGTGGATGTTGATAAGGTTGTCCCCGACCGCACTCTGTCGGTTTACGATGGTGCGCTGGCTCCGCTTGGTAAATATCGCCGTTCGTCTATATTCCAACAGATTGAGGCAGTGCTCCTACGTTACGAAGCAACGCTTAAAACACCGATAGAGGAGTTGCCCGATGAGGCTATTGATGAGATTCTCTACGGATCACCCGTTCCCTTGAAGTTGAGTAGTTCGTCTGATATGTTTTACGATAGCATTGCCACATACGACGGCTTGGTTAAGTATATTCAGATGCAAAAGGAATCGAGCGCATCGGCAAAAGAACTTCGCTGGGCCGAACAATTTTCGGTCATGCAACCATGCCCCGAGTGCGGTGGCGCGAGGCTCAATCGTGAGGCTTTGCATTACAAACTAAATGGCAAGAATATTCATGAACTTGCTTCAATGGATATTTCGCAGCTGCATTATTGGCTTGCCGATTTGGATTCTCATTTAACAGACAAACAGCGTGCCATAGCTACCGAAATTGTAAAGGAGATTCAGGCACGCATAGGTTTTTTGCTTGATGTGGGGCTGGGTTATTTGTCGCTCAACCGCTCGTCGGCATCGTTGTCGGGTGGTGAGGGGCAACGAATAAGACTTGCAACGCAGGTGGGCTCACAGCTGGTAAATGTGTTTTATATACTCGACGAGCCAAGCATCGGTTTGCACTCGCGCGACAACGATCGTCTTATAAATTCTCTGAAATCTTTGCGCGACAGCGGTAATACGGTAATAGTTGTGGAGCACGACCGCGATATTATGCTTGCTGCCGATTATGTGATAGACCTCGGGCCGCAGGCCGGGCGCAAGGGTGGCAAAGTTGTATTTTCGGGTACTCCCGCGCAGATGCTCCAAAGCGATACCATGACCGCACGCTTTTTGGAGGGAAAGGAACGCATAGAGGTGTCGGCAAAGAGGCGCGATGGTAATGGACAAAGTATAAAAATTTATGGTGCGCGTGGCAATAATCTAAAAAACGTGGATGTGGAATTCCCGCTTGGCAAGCTCATTTGTGTTACAGGAGTTTCAGGCGGTGGTAAATCGTCGCTTGTGAACGATACCCTGCAACCTATATTGGCTAAACATTTTTATCGTGCCTTGCGCGAACCATTGCCTTATGATAGAATAGAGGGTATAGAAAATATAGATAAGATTGTTGATGTGGATCAGTCGCCTCTGGGGCGTACACCACGCTCCAACCCTGCCACCTATACAGGCGTGTTTGCCGATATACGCAATCTGTTCGTGGAGCTGCCCGAGGCCAAGATACGTGGCTACAAGGCGGGGCGTTTCTCCTTCAATGTGTCGGGCGGTCGGTGCGAAGCATGCAGTGGAAATGGCTATAAAACGCTTGAAATGAACTTCCTGCCCGATGTTATGGTTCCATGCGAGGTGTGCCACGGCAAGCGCTATAACCGCGAGACATTAGAGGTGCGTTATAAAGGGAAGTCCATTGCCGATGTGCTGGATATGACAATTAATATGGCTGTGGAATTCTTTGAGAATGTACCGGTGATATTAAATAAAATAAAGGTGTTACAGGATGTGGGGCTTGGATATATCAAACTCGGACAGCCATCGACAACCCTCTCGGGCGGCGAGAGCCAGCGAGTGAAACTTGCCACAGAATTATCTAAACGTGATACAGGCAAAACTCTCTATCTGCTCGATGAGCCAACGACAGGCCTCCACTTTGAGGATATCCGTGTTCTTATGAATGTAATAAATCGGTTGGTGGATAAAGGGAACACCGTAATAATAATAGAACACAACCTTGATGTAATAAAAATGGCCGATTATATCATAGATATGGGGCCCGAAGGTGGTAGCGATGGTGGCAAGGTTATGGCGACTGGAACGCCCGAAGAGATTGTGGCAGCCGGGATAGGGCATACTGCACCATATCTTGAAAAAGAATTAAAAAGATAATATATGCGCTGAATATCAATGCGTTACAGTGTGGTGTAGATGGAATCTTGTTGGTTTTTAACAAATATTAACAGATTGAAAAACCAGAATTTTGATTTTTCTTGCTCTAATAGATGAAAACCTTTTAGTATTATAACCGGTAATCGCTTTTCGCTAAAGGGTTATCACATGGGGCATAGCATGCAGTTTGAATGCTGTATATGTAGTAACGGAGTGTAAACTGTAAGGTACTTTCTACTTTTCTCCAATTTCTTTCAGTTTGCAATTGCAGCGGCAAGATTCGTTATTTTTCATGTGTGATATAACCTTGGTTGCAAGGCGATTCCGGTTTTTTATGCCAACAAAAGTATAAGAGTTTTTTTTGTTTTTTATAAACTTTTATAAGGTGTTGGCTGTTATAGTGAGTGAAAATGTATTATCTTAGCGAATTGAATTTGTATCAGTAAAGACAATGAGGCAATTAAAAATTACAAAAAGTATTACAAACCGCGAGAGCGCTTCTCTCGACAAGTACTTGCAGGAAATTGGTCGCGAGGACCTTATTACCGTAGAAGAAGAGGTTGAGTTGGCACAGAAAATCCGCAAGGGTGATCGTAGAGCGCTTGAAAAACTGACAAGAGCTAACTTGCGTTTTGTCGTTTCAGTGGCTAAACAGTATCAGAATCAGGGATTAAGCCTCCCCGACCTTATCAACGAGGGTAATCTGGGACTTATAAAAGCTGCAGAGAAATTTGACGAGACACGTGGTTTCAAGTTCATCAGTTATGCTGTTTGGTGGATCAGACAATCAATTCTGCAAGCTCTGGCAGAGCAATCGAGAATTGTACGCTTGCCGTTGAACCAGGTAGGTTCGTTGAACAAGATCAGCAAGGCTTTCTCTAAATTTGAGCAAGAAAATGAGCGTCGTCCATCGGCAGAGGAACTTGCCGAGCAGTTGGATCTTCCGGTTGACAAAGTGGTTGAATCGCTTAAAGTGTCTGGTAGGCACATATCTGTTGATGCACCATTTGTTGATGGCGAGGACAACAGCTTGCTCGATGTACTTGTAAATGACGATTCTCCCATGGCAGACAATCTCTTGGTCAGTGAATCTCTTTCGCGCGAAATCGACCGTGTCTTATCTACCCTTGCCGATAGAGAAAAGGAGATTATTCAGATGTTCTTCGGTATCGGTATGCAGGAGATGACTTTGGAAGAGATTGGCGATAGATTTGGTCTCACACGCGAGCGTGTACGCCAGATAAAGGAGAAGGCTATTCGTCGTTTGAAACAGAACCAGCGCAGTAAGACGCTGAAACCTTATTTGGGATAAATTCAAGTTCTATACTTTGCGGGCCACACATTGTGTGGCCCGTTGATTTTTATATAAATGGCTCTTTTGTAAATCAAAAAATGGGCCTTTCTTTGTTAAAAGTGGCAATATTTTTCTATAATGCTGATATTTTTCTTAATTTTGCGGCAAGTGCAGTTTGTATTACATTGTAGTTTCCGCTCGTGTGCTACTTATTCGGTAATGTATTAAAATAAAAGTATGAAGAAAAATTATATATTTCTGTTGTTTGCTCTCTTTGGTGCGGTTTTGTCGGTGTCGGCAAAAAAGGATAAAGATGTAGCTTACCTGTTTGGTGTGTCGTATGCCTATAACGATTCGATAGTATATTTTACCGAGGTGCAACCTATTGAGGGTATTAAGTTGAAAAGCCATTCGCGCATTTTGCCCGATCGTCAGCACTATGCCTATGAGTTAAAGGATTATATGAATTTTACCGAAGGAAAGCCCGGACGTATATCGGTTATTTATTTTGCAAAGAGTCGCAAGAAACTCGAAAAGGTAGAGGCCAAAGTAAAAAAGAAAATTTTGCACAAGGATAATCGCACGGTGCGCTATCTGGGCGATAAATTCCGTTTTACCCTTCCCTGAAATGAAATTTAGTAAATTCGCAACTATAGTATTGTTGCTTTTATCGTTGTGCGCGATAGCGTGCAGCGACGAGATTGATGTGCCCGAAAGGGAGGATATTCCTCTTATTGCCGATGGTGAAGAGGCCCGTCGCATGCTCCTCCTGTATATAGTGGCCGATAATGACCTAGTGCATTTTGCACAGCAGGATTTGCGAGAGGTGTGGCAGGTTGCCAATAAGATACCTAACGACTGCTATCTTCTTGCGTTTGTCGATGATGATAAAAACGCCCGTCTTTTGCGCTATTTCAATAATGACGGAGATTGTGATTACAAAACGGTGCATAATTTTGGTCGTGAGTTTGCATCGTGCGATACCACAGATATGCGCGTGGTCTTTGATTGGGTGGAGCAGAACTATCCCGCAAAACAGATGGATATGGTGCTGTGGTCCCATGCAACAGGCTGGTTGCGCGACGATAAGAAACGTTCTGCGCAATTATACTCTTTTGGCTATGATATTTCGCAAGGGGATAATAGTGATTGCAGCCGAATGTATATAGAGGAGCTTGCCGATTTCTTGAAGAAAACTGCTGTTAAACCTGATAGGCTTATGTTTGACGCTTGTTTCATGCAGTGTGCCGAGGTTGCTTATGCAATGCGCAATAGTGCGAATTGGATAATTGCATCGCCCGCTGAAATCCCCGGTTCAGGCGCTCCTTATGATGCTCTTGTACCTCTCTTTTTCGATGAAACCGCCTCCCTGCAAAATATAATGGATGCATACAAGGTTGCATACGATGGAACAAAAACGGGTGTGGTGCTGTCGGCTGTGCGTTGCAGTGCCATGCAGCAACTTGCCGATGCTACTGCTGTGGCTGTGAAGAATGCCCTTTACAATGTATCGGGCAGTGATTGCGGGGATGTTTTTTCTTATCTCCCCGGTGCCTCTTTTACGGCTTCAAACTCTTTCCCAAATTTCTTTGACATGAATTCGGTGATGCAAAAGTACCTTACTGTCAATGAATATGCCATCTGGAAGGCCGCATTGAATGCAGCTGTGCCGTGCCGCAGCGTAAGTGCCAAATGGTATTCGTCTGTTTTGGATAGGGATAGTGATGCAAGTGATATAGAGGATTTTGTTATGGTCGATGCATCGTGTAGTGGAATATCTATGTATCTGCCAAACACCGATTCTCGTTTTAATGAATTCAATAACTCTTTTGCTATGCTCGAATGGTACTCGGCTGCGGCTTGGAACGAGGTTGAGTAGGGCATTGGCAGTTATACATAAAAAAGGAATCACGCGTGATTCCTTTTTTTTATGCCTGTTAGAATTGTATGTGGAATTGTATCCTGAATCCGTTTTTGTCTATTCCGGGTAGGTCGGTATATGTAATACGGCGCACATAATCCACTCGTAGCACTCTGAATATATTCTCAATACCTACGGCCACTTCTACGTATGGCTTGCCTGCGAGGTAGTGGTATTCGTCGTTCTCGTATGGGAATTTGTATAGGTTGTCTGTGTCTGTCGGGTCGGGGCGGTTTTTCTCGCTCAACCGGCCATACATGCCTCGGCAGGTAACCACTTCGCGCCAATTTAATTTTCTTATGAGTGGTAATCGGTTGAATATCAATCCGTTCATGTAGTATGTCAAATCCCATGAGAAATACTCGTCGTTAAAGAACTCCATTGCATTCATCAAATCGTACGACTCCTTCTGTATTGTGTACGACAGGTTTGCGTTTGGCATGATGAGCAACGGGAAAGGTACCTCGTTCCACACCTTGCCGGCTTTTATTATGCAGTCGGTGTAGCCGAAGGCCGAAAACCAGAATCGTTTTTCGAAGCTGAATTCTGTGTGCTGGTAGTTGAAATCACTGCCCAATAATCCTTTTATTCCGGCTGTGTGTGTAAGGGTGAACACGGGGTGCTCGGGCTGAACGCGGTAGCGGTTCCACTTCGTTTGTGTGAACTTCTCTTTTGGCGCCCATCGTAGTTTCAGTTCAATTTCGCTCTGTGTCAGTTCCTTTACAAAATCGCTCTCCACTTGTCCGTTTATGGTTTTAGTGCGCTCAAAGGGCACAAGGTGCGAGGCTATGTCTTTGCGGTTGCGCAATGTTACATTGTACGAAAAATGGTTGTAGAATTCTCTTGTGTATGTGAATTCAGCCTTTTTCATGTATCCTATTTTATCATCTTTTTTGCGCTTGATGCTCAAGAATATGTTGTCTTTGTTGGTGTGCAGGTAGTTTTGTCCATATTGATATATGTCGTTCTCATAGCGCATCTTCACCGAGTGTATTGGGAACTCGTTGGGGTGTTCTTTCTTCTTCTTGAACGAGTATTCTACTTCGCCCATGTATTTCAGTTTCTTGTCATCTATTCCGTATGCAGCGTAGAATTGTCCGAACAGGTGGGGGTTAAGGTAGGCCGATGTCATGGCTCCTGTGCGCAAGCGGTATCCCTCCAATTCGTTGTGGCTTATTGTTGTGTTTACGGGGCCATAGAAGATTGGCGGTTCATGTTCGCGTATGGGTATCCAGCCGGTAAATAAAAATGTAAGTCCTTTTTCCATCCAGTAATATACAGGGTTGTTGCGCAGTTCGCGCATCATCTTGTCCACAGACTGCTCTTTCTCGGTTACCTCGGCAATGCGGTTTTCGGTCCAATACTCCTGCGCACGTCGGTTGGAAAGGTCGTCTTCCATTACTGTCCCGGGAAAATCCAGTACCACCTGCGCCATGCTGTCTTTTTCAAAAGAGTAGTCGCGGTATTCCACCTGTCTGTGTGCGTAGAAACCATTGACTGCGTCAATTACTTTGAACTCGGCAACCAATGATTCGTTGTTTAATATGCGTGTGCCATCGGGCAGGCGGTCGTAGTGCTGTTTTATGTTCATGTACTCTATGAAGTTCATGTTGATGTCGTGTGGAACATTCATCTGCACAAGTTTGGTGAAGTATGTAGAGTCGGTTGTTACGTATATATGACCGGTAAACCCAAACGACTCGGCATTGAATGGTGCAAAAGCAAGGTCATAGCATTTTTCGCCCTCGATATCTATTGTGTCCATTATATAATAACGGTAGAATGTGGGGCCCAATTTTGAAACGGGGCTCACAAATTTGTTTCCAAAGAGTGATACGTTATCCTGGAAAATGTCTATGTCTTTGAACGTCTCTTCGTAGATGGCTTCTAACGACTCTGCCGATACAAAATCGTCTATACCATTGCGCTTGCGTGCTTTTACGTATTGTCTTTTGCGCTTGGGATCTTTGCTGTGGTAGTCGCTGCCAATCATCTCCCTTGCCGATATGTATAGAATGGGCTTGCCCGAAACGAGCGAGGTGTCGATGTATTGGTCAAGGAATGCGAACTTCTTGCCAAAGTGGCTCTCCTTTGCCGAACTGAAATTGTTTAAGGCTATGCTTAATTTTTCGTGCCTGTTGCGGCTGTAGAATGGCTTGTTTTCGGGTGCATTGTCATCTCTGCGCTCAATAACTTTACGCACTAATGCCACTGCGGGATTGTTTTTTTTGCGATATTTTTCGCGCTTGGGCTTGATGGTAATCTCGGCAAGTTCGTAATTCTCGGCCTCCATTCTTATATTAAGCGGGAATCGTGTCTTTGCGTTGAGTGGTATTTTCACATCCTTGTATCCCAGATTGGATATAATGAGTGTATCGCGCAAGTCGGCAGTGTAGAACGAAAAATATCCGTTGTTGTCGCTGCTGCATCCGTTCGAGGTCTTTCTTATTCTCACTGCGGCGTATGGAATTTCCTCTTTTGTTGCTTTGTCGGTGATTTTTCCGTAAATTCTCTTTTTCTCGCTCTCTTGTGCCGCCGCTGTAAATGACACGAGTAGGGCTATTGTGAAAATGATGCAATATATAGTTTTTTTCATTTCATTGTTTTTATATCGCTGTTCTCTATATATATAATATATAAGGTAAAAGCGATGTTCATTCGCTGCAAAATTACTTAAAAAATGACAAAGCCATGTAATGTGATGCTGCTTTTTTGCGATTAAAGAGGATATTGGAATAAAAAAACAGCTAAAAAGTAAAAAAAATATGATTTTTCTATTGTAGTGTAAAATATTTTGTTTTAATTTGCTCTTCCATTCGCTTTGCAAATGGCGTTTTAAGTTTTGCGATGTGTTTTTGCAAAACGACGCTAAAAAAAAGTTTATTTTGTAAGTGATTGAGAATTAAAAGAGTTGCAAATAAAGTGAAAAAATATTGAAAAAAACTTTTGTAAAAGTTTGCTAGTTCAAATATTTGCTTTACCTTTGCACTCGCTTTCGGGAAGCAACGCAGCAAACGCGTTACCGAAGCACGATGATCCTTGAAAACATTCCATACAGACAAGCAGT
>CALGJF010000017.1 GCA_937914945.1 uncultured Bacteroidales bacterium
GAAAACTTTGATTATTTTTGTGTCAAATCCTGTAACACTTTTTTAGGACGACACACCTATTGGTCTGTATTACTTCTTCAAAGCCGCATCAGCATCTGTTTGGGGAAGCATCTCCTCTGCAAACATGTAAGCACCGGTCTTGGGTGATTTAACCATTTTAACAACCTTTACGAATTTCTCCTTATCACCAGTCTGGAGAGTTGCAACTGCTTTCTTTGCCATCTCTTATTACTTTATTTCTTTGTGAACGGTTACTTTCTTCAAATAGGGGTTGTATTTCTTCAACTCCAAACGCTCTGTTGTGTTCTTGCGGTTCTTTGTTGTAATATAACGAGACATACCGGGAACACCACTTGTTTTCTGCTCTGTGCATTCAAGAATTACCTGAACGCGGTTTCCTTTAACCTTCTTAGCCATACTTTTTCCTCCTTTAATTAATCGAGTACTTTAATTTCCTCCCAAGCAACGTGGCCCTTCTTAACAGCATCTTTAAGTGCTGCATCGAGACCAAGTCGATTGATAGTTTTTAACCCCGCTGCACTCACGCGCAACTGAATCCAACAATCTTCTTCTACATAGAAGAACTTCTTAGTAAACAAGTTCACGTTGAAAAGACGCTTTGTTCTTCTCTTTGAGTGTGATACATTGTTACCCACCATAGCTTTTTTACCGGTGATTTGACAAATTTTAGACATCGCTATATATTTTTTTGTTTATTCTTTTGATACTTACTCAAAACAGAGTGCAAAGATATAGATTTTTACATAACCTTGCAAACAAAAAAGCAATTATTTTACAAAAAGTAAAAAGATTACCCCCTTTCGGTTTCGGCTGCACATTCACAGAAAAATGAGAGCGCGCTAAATACTGCGTGTTCTATATTGGCTTCGCGCCCATTGTCGGCCATTTGCAACAGGCGGGTGAATACATCGTTACCCACAGCCACTGCCATCCACACCGTGCCCACAGGTTTTTCGGGGGTTCCGCCACTGGGGCCTGCAACGCCCGACGTAGCCACAGCGCAATCTACACTCATCACACGTTGCACTCCTTGTACCATCTGCTTCACCACCTCTTCGCTCACCGCGCCATGGGCTGCGAGAATCTCCTCGCCTACACCAAGCACGGCGGCCTTTACCTCGTTGCTATATGCCACAACAGAGCCTTTGAACACAGCCGAACAGCCGGCAATGCCTGTTACAGCCGCAGCTATTGCACCACCCGTGCAACTTTCGGCCGTGGCAAGCGTGCAGCCACGCTCGACAAGCCTCTCCACTGTCGCTGCTGCAATATCTTTTATTTTTTCTCTCATTATTATAATGTAGTACGCGAAAAGGCCGGTTGGTCCATTGCACAAAAATCCTTATCAAGAAATTTGTAATAGCCCACAATACCTATCATTGCTGCATTGTCTGTTGTGAAACCGAATTTTGGGATAAAGATTTCCCAACCATATCGTTTTGCATAAGCCTTATAAGCCTCGCGCAACGCCGTATTGGCCGACACGCCACCCGACAGGGCTATTCGTTTTATACCCAACGCCTTGGATGCCTTATACAGCTTATCCATAAGAATATCCACCACCGTAGCCTCGAACGATGCAGCCAAATCCTCTTTATGAGCATCTACATAATTATCGTCATCGGCAACCAATTTGCGCAACGTATAAAGGAATGATGTTTTGAGACCGCTGAAACTATAATCAAACCCCGGGATATGCGGTTTGCTGAAGCTATAAGCCTTGGGGTTACCCATGCGGGCCAAACGGTCTATTATGGGACCGCCGGGATATCCCAAGCCCATAACCTTGGCACATTTGTCCATGGCCTCACCCGCGGCATCGTCTATCGTCTGCCCCACAATCTCCATATCCTTATAGCTGTTCACTTTCACTATCTGCGAATTGCCACCGCTCACCATAAGGCACAAGAATGGGAATTCGGGGCTCTTATGCTCCTCGCCATCCTCCTTTATAAAATGCGCCATTATGTGCCCTTGCAGATGGTTCACCTCAATCATAGGCACGCCAAGCGACGCCGCCAATCCCTTGGCAAACGAAACTCCCACAAGCAAAGAGCCCATGAGGCCCGGGCCACGCGTAAAGGCGATGGCACTCAACTGCTCCTTCTCAACGCCTGCCTTTTTGAGCGCGGCATCCACCACCGGAACGATATTCTGCTCATGCGCACGGGATGCAAGTTCAGGCACCACTCCACCATACTGCTCGTGTACCGCCTGCCCGGCTGTAACATTGGACAATACGGTTTCGCCACGCATCACCGCAGCCGATGTATCGTCGCACGACGACTCAATAGCCAATATATATATATTCTCCATAAAATTTTGTCCAAAACTTTACGCGAAGATACAATATTATTTCTTTTTATAGAAATTTCAATTGTTTCTTTATAACTTTACCATGGCGAAAGTTTCATTATGCACATAGATATATACAAAAAAAGCGAAGAACTCCCCACACTGCTCCCCGGCAGCATACAGCACTCGGCCGAGATGTTCCGCATGCTATGCAAAAACAGCTCGACCGTCCCATACATGATGGTTGCAACAGAAGATGGTAGCGAAATAGCGCACATTATTATAATAAAAAGGAGAGGAATAAAATTGCTGCCACCTGTTGCCGGCTCATGGTTCACCATATACGGCGAAGGGGTTTACAGCCACGACTGCCACAAGCGGGAAGAGGTTTTCTCGCTATTCATTGAGAAACTTTTTGACATTTTTGACATTTTCAAAAGCCACATAGAGATAAAGGGCATAATGGATTCCCGCTTTGCATACGCCACGTTAAGCAGGCACCATTTTATACCGATACGCGACCATCGCATATACATATCGTTGCACAGCAAAGCTCCTGAGGAGCGGCTTTTGCGCAACTACCGCACACTCTTGCGCAAGAGCAAGGAACGCGGCACCACATACCGCGAGGCCGCGACACCCGAGGAGAGAAACCAAGGCCTGCGCTTGCTTAAAAACTATTATAAAACAAAGATACGCCGCCCACTGCCACCCAACGACATCATGCAGGGATTACTTGCCGATGAAAGGCAAAAAATGTTCATAGTGGAGAATGGGGAGAAGATTATAGGTTGCTCCGTCTGCACATACCACAACGACAATGCATACCTGATATTCAGCTGCGGGCTACGTAAGAGCCACCCGCTGCTATATCCAGGCATTGTAGCTGTGTGGGCCGCAATAGAGCATGCACACAAAAGCGGATATGCACATATAGAGTTTTTAGAGTCGCGCACACTTATAGGCACACGCTCGGGGTTCAAGAATTTTTTGCTGAATTTTGGTGGCAAGCAGGTGAGCACGCTGCGTTGGTACCACTTCAAATGGAATTTTATAAATAAAATTTTGCGTGCAATATACGTTTAAGCAAAAAAGCACGTTAAATTAAAGATAAAGTATATAACGGCAATATACACCGCCGCACACCTGCTTACAAAAGAATAACAAACACAACGAAATGAGATTCTACAAACATATCATATTGTTACTCGCGCTGTTTATCTCCACAGGAACTCTTGCACAGAGAGTAACATTCAAAGGAAAGGTAACCAACGAAAAGAGCGAACCCATTGAGATTGCCACAGTGAGCATCGTGGGTGAACCCATAGGCACAATTACCGACTTGCAAGGAGGCTACACGCTCAGTTGCGACAGCAAGGACACCGTTGTAATTGCGTTCAGCATGATGGGGCACCAAACACGCAAACGCACATTCCACAACCCCAAAGACACCATAACATTAAACATAACCTTGCCCACCACCGACTACTCGCTCGAAGGGGTGGAGGTAACAGCCCAAGAGAAACAGATGGGCAGCACACAGGAGATTAGCGTACCCAAGCATCTGCGCCTGCAAGCCAGCGCCAGCGGCAATGCCATAGAGGATATAATATCCACGCAGGCGGGAGTGAGTTCGCACAACGAGCTATCGTCGCAATACAATGTGCGCGGAGGAAATTTTGACGAAAACAGCGTCTATGTAAACGGAGTGGAAATATACCGCCCACTGCTCATACGTGCAGGGCAACAGGAGGGACTGAGCTTCCTAAACCCCGACATGGTGGAAACCGTTGCATTTTCAAGCGGAGGTTTTGAGGCCAAATATGGCGACAAGATGTCGTCGGTACTTGATATCACATACCGCAAACCCCGGCAATTTGAAAGCACCGTATCGGCAAGCATGCTTGGTGCCAGCGCTTATGTAGGCGTGGGAAACAGGAAGTATAGCTTTTCAAATTCCATACGCTACAAAAGCAACAAATATCTGCTTGGTTCATTGGAGACCAAGGGCGAATACGAGCCACAATTCATAGACTACCAAACATACCTCGACTGGCGAATAAACAACAAATGGAGCATAAGTTTCATTGGTAACATATCGCGCAACGAATATAAATTCACACCCAGCGACCGCAACACCTCGTTTGGTACAATGGAGGATGTAAAGGAGTTCAAGGTATATTTCGATGGGTGGGAAAACGACCTCTTCACCACCCTCTTCGGTGCAGCAGCTGTCAGCTACATACCCAATGAGTACAACCAGATAATACTGCAAACATCGGCATTCCGCACCGAGGAGCAGGTAACCTATGACATCAGCAGCGAATATTGGCTCAACGACATAAACACAAGTGAGAATTTAGGCGTAGGCCGATATATGGAGCATGCCCGTAACCGCTTGGAGGCGAACGTGCAGACCACGGCATTAAGCGGCAAGCACTTCTTGAAATCGCACGACATACGCTGGGGTGCAGAGTGGAAAAAAGAGAAATTTGACGACAAACAACGCGAATGGCAGATGCGCGACTCCGCCGGATACAACATACCGCAAGGCGGCATTTATATGCGCCCCATTTACAGCCTCACATCCAAAAACAACGAGAGCAGCAACCATTACAGTGCATATTTGCAAGATACATATAAGTTCAAAAGCCCATGGGGCGTGTTCTCGCTCAATGCCGGCATGCGTGTTTCATATTGGGATTGGAACAAGGAGCTGCTTGTATCGCCACGTGCATCGCTGGGATTTATTCCCGAGGCAAACGAGAACATCACACTGCGCATTGCCACAGGCATTTATTACCAAACCCCCTTCTACAAGGAGATGCGCGACACGGTAACCGCAAACGGCATCACCACGGTACAGCTTAACAAGGATATAAAATCGCAACGCTCCCTGCAACTTGTTCTTGGCGGCGATTACCACTTCAAGATGGTGGACCGCCCATTCAAATTTACAGCCGAGGCGTATTACAAGAAACTCGACAACCTCATTCCCTACAACGTGGACAATGTACGCATTGTATATTATGGGGAAAACTGCGCAAGCGGATATGCAGCAGGAGTGGATTTCAAACTTTTTGGAGAATTTGTGGAAGGCACCGACTCGTGGGTAACATTCTCCATCATGGACACGAAGGAGAAGATAAACGGCAGCAAGATGCTCCCCCGCCCCACCAACCAAAAGTTCAATTTCTCGTTACATTTTACCGATTATTTTCCCGGCACCGACAAATGGCGCATGACACTGCGTGCCGTGTATGCCGACGGACTTCCATTCGGTCCCCCGCACACCGGCCGCGAGAGCCAGGTTTTCACAGCACCCGCATACAGACGCGTAGATATAGGCATGTCGTACCGCCTGCTCAACAACGAGGAGGGTATCTTCCGCACAGGCATACGCAGGCACATAAAAAATATATGGTTGGGGGTAGACGCATTCAACTTGCTCGATATAAACAACGTAAACTCATATTATTGGATAAGCGACATCAGCAACAACCAATATGCCGTACCCAACTACCTCACAGGCAGACAAATTAATGCAAAAGTGGTTGTGGAAATGTAATGCACACCGAATAGAAGCCATACCCACCGTGCAGACACAAGGAGGCACTGTGCGCCCCCCTTACCTCCCGGGATAAACAAACAGAGGGCTGTTCTCCGCAGAGAACAGCCCTCTAATAACAGGAAAGAACTATAATTACTTATTTACAGGAGCTTTGGGACAGGCAGGCGCGCCAACAGGGCATTTAGGGCACTTTTTACCATTGAAACAGGGTGCCTGCTTGCCATGCTTGCCAAAGGGAGCCTTTTTATTCTTGCCCCACGCAGCCTTTTTATTATCCTTGCAGAATATCTGTTGCAACTGACGGCCCGAAAGGATTGAAGAGAGTTTCTTGTAATACTTCTTCTCTACATCGACAGCCTTCTCCTGCGCATCGAGGCGCTTGGCTATATTCTCCTTTATCTGCGCATCGGTGGGATTATCGCACTTGTTACAAACAGGGCGCGCTGCAAATTTAGCCTGCAAATATTCCTTGTAGATTGGAGCAAACTTGGCTGCTGTGGCATCGTCGAGCATAAGTCTCTTTTGCATACGTTCGACACGTTTCTCTATCCTCTGTTCGGGAGTGGGAGCCTGTTTTTTCTCTTGTGCACACACTGCGCTGCTCATCATCACAACAGCGGCAAGAATCATTAAAAATTTCGCTTTCATAATTTAGTCAGTTTTAATAGTTGTCTTTAATTCTTTACAACAGGCTGCAACGACCTCTGCTCAATGAAGCCTGTTATTCATTTGATTGCATAAAGCCGGAAAGGTTTAATGCCGCATGCAAAAAAAGCAGCCGCCCTGTTACGGGCGGCTGAAATATCGTATGTCAATGATAGATTACTTCAAAGCGTCGAGGTTCTGCTCGTTGTAAAGCTGCTTACCCTCGGCTGTGTATATATAGTCGATACGCTCTTTATAGGCTTTCTCTATCTTGGGGCGAACCATCTTCATGGTACTGTTAATCATCTGATTCTGCTCGGTGAAAGGCTCTGCAAGAACAGCAAAGCAGCTGGGCAACCACACACCGGGGAACATTCCATCGAACTCACCGCCCTTCTTGAACATATCTATATCGGCCTTAATGAGGTCGAGAGCAGCCTTGCGGCCCTCCTCTGTATCGAGTGTGAGTTTCTTGGCCTCCAATGCACGCTTGATGTTATCCTTGTTGGGAACGATGAGCGCACTTGTGCAAGGCGATTGGTTATTGTAGAGCATCACCTGGTCTATTGTGGGGCACTTGCTCACGAAAGCCTCCTCGATACCCTCGGGGCTGTATTTCTCACCGTCATTTGATATAAGAAGGCTCTTGAAACGACCTTTCACATAGAGCAACCCCTCGGGCGACATATAGCCGAGGTCGCCGGTGTAGAGGTATCCATCGCGCACGGTGTCGGCTGTTGCTTCGGGGTTTTTCCAATAACCGGCCATCACATTCTCGCCCTTAACAACGATTTCGCCCATCTCGCCTACGGGAAGTTCCTTGCCGTCGCTGTCGCAAATCTTAAGCTCGATAGGCTCAACCAACTTGCCACTTGAACCGAAACGATAACGCTCGGGACCATTAGACGAAATAACAGGTGTAGCCTCGGAAAGACCATATCCTTGATACATGGGCATGCCCACACCTACATAGAATTTCTGCAACTCCTTGTCGAGCAACGCACCACCGCCCACAAAGAAACGGAGCTCGCCACCAAAGTTCTCGCGCACCTTTGAGAAGATGAGCTTGTCAAACAACCACACTGCGGGCTTGAGCAGATATCTCCAGCCTTTGAAATCGAGGTTGCTGTCGCCGAAATAAATCTGGCGTGTCTTCATACCAAGGTTAAATAGTTTAACTGTTGTTTCGCCCTTGGCACGGATGGCACCCTCTATATTCTTCTTGAATGTTTTGGCAAGTGCGGGAACCGACAATATAAAGTGAGGACGAACCTCTTTGATGTTTGAAGGTATATTCTTCAATGTTTCAAGCGCCGTGCGACCAACCTGGACTGTGGCGGCTGTTGCACCCTTTGACATCATGATATAGAAGCCTACAACGTGTGCAAAGCAGTGGTCGAGAGGCAATATAATGAGTGTACGCCACGACTCATCGATGTGAACAAGTGTAAGCGCCTGCTCCACATTTGAGGTGTAGTTGCGGTGGGTTAGCACAACACCCTTGGGATCGGCAGTAGTACCGCTGGTATATGTAATGGTGGCGTAATCGTCGTTCTGGATAGAATTTGCAACGCTCAAGAACTCCTCCATGGTGTGCGATGCAAGGAACTCGTCGCCAAGTTTCATTACCTCGTCGAGAGCAATCTCGCCCTCTTCCAAACCGCCTTTTACCTCACCGAATACGATAACCTTCTTTACCTCGGTAAGCTTATCTTTAATGGTGCGTATCTTTTTAAGCTGATGATTAGATACAAGGATGAATTTAACATCTCCGTGGATTAGACGGAAAAGGAGGTCGTTACTCTCCTCCAATTTAATAGAGAGGGGCACGTTTACGGCACCTGCATAGAACATGGCAAGCTCACCAATAACCCACATATTGCAGCCTTCGCTCAAAAGGGCCATGTTGTCGCCCTTCTTTACGCCAAGCGCCTGATAACCGGCACCCAAACGATACACCTGCTCTTTTACCTGTGTGTAGGTTGTGGGTTGGAAACCCTCCTTACCTGTTTTCTCCAAAAGGAATGTGTTGTTAGGATACAATCTCACTGATTCCTCAAAAAGATCTACTAATGTTTTCTTCATAACTTTTATTTTTAAGAAAGACGAGCTATGCAGCGTCTCCCGATTTTTAATGGTGCGAAGATACAAAAAAGTATAAATATAACTATATTTTACAGGTGTTTATTTCACAATTCGCACCCTTTTGCGCACAAAAAGAACAAAACAACTGCCATTTTTGAACAAAGGAACCAGGTCTGCTTGTAAAAAAAATAAAATAACAGAATCATCAGTGAAGCTATTGATTTTAGCACAGAAAGGAAAATAATAGTATAAAAAAGGGGATAAATTCTTTTTATTACTTATCTTCGCAATATTAAAATACATAAATTGCAAATTATATACCTTATTTTAATTACATAGTATATGAAAATATCAAAAATAGAACATTTGGGCATTGCCGTTAAGAGCATAGAGGCCGCCCTGCCCTATTACGAGCAGGTCCTGGGCTTTGAATGTTATAACATAGAAACTGTGGAAGAGCAAAAGGTGCGTACAGCCTTTCTCAAAGTGGGAGAAACCAAAATAGAGCTATTGGAGGCTACTTCGCCCGACAGCACCATTGCCAAATTCATTGAAAACCGCGGCGAGGGTATCCACCACATTGCTTACGCCGTGGAAGATGGCGTTGCAAATGCACTTGCCGAGTGCGAGCAGAAGGAGGTACGCACAATAGACAAGGCCCCACGTGGCGGTGCCGAGGGCTTGCAAATTGCATTCCTGCACCCCAAAGCAACACAAGGCGTACTAACCGAGCTGTGCGAGAACCCCGACAAAAAGTAAAGAAAGTAAAATACAATAAATAACAAGCCCTGCCAACCACATCAACACGCACAACGAAAAGTTGACAGGCAGCGGCATATTAAAAGAAAACATTATGAGCAAGCAATTTGAAAAAATCAAAGAGCTGGTGGCCCTGCGCGCCAAAGCACGTTTGGGCGGCGGAGAAAAAGCTATTGAAAAACAGCACGAGAGAGGCAAATACACTGCTCGCGAGCGAATAGAAATGCTGCTTGACAAAGGCAGTTTCGAGGAGATGGATATGTTTGTTACGCACAGATGCACCAACTTCGGGCAGGAGAAAAAGCAGTTCCTGGGCGATGGTGTTGTTGTGGGCAGCGGAACCATCGAGGGCCGCTTGGTATATGTATTTGCACAGGATTTCACCGTAACAGGCGGTTCACTATCCGAGACTATGGCACAAAAAATATGCAAGGTAATGGACATGGCCATGAAGATGGGAGCCCCGGTTATAGGTATAAACGACAGCGGTGGCGCACGTATCCAGGAGGGTATCAATGCTCTCGCCGGATATGCAGAGATATTCCAACGCAACATCATGGCATCGGGTGTTATTCCCCAAATATCGGGAATCTTCGGTCCATGCGCCGGCGGTGCCGTGTATTCCCCCGCACTCACCGATTTCACAATCATGACTGAGGGTACATCGTACATGTTCCTCACAGGCCCCAAAGTGGTAAAAACAGTATTGGGCGAGGTAGTTACACAGGAGGAACTTGGCGGTGCCAGCGTACACGCAAGCAAATCGGGCGTTACACACTTTACCGCACAGACCGAGGAAGAGGGCCTTGCACTTATACGCAAATTGCTTAGTTACATACCGCAGAACAACATGGAAAGCGTACCCGATTTTCCATGCACCGACCCTATTGACCGCAAAAGCGACATCCTGAACGAGATTATCCCCGACAACCCCAACCAGGCATACGATATGTACGAGGTTATCGGCGAGATAGTAGATAACGGCGAGTTCCTTGAGATACACCGCGACTATGCACAGAACATCATCGTAGGCTTTGCACGCATGAACGGCAAATCGGTGGGTATTGTAGCCAACCAGCCCTGCCGCTATGCAGGCGTGCTCGACTGCAATTCATCGCGCAAAGGAGCACGTTTTGTACGTTTCTGCGATGCCTTCAACATTCCCATTGTAACACTTGTAGATGTTCCGGGATTCCTTCCCGGTACTGCACAAGAGTACAATGCCGTTATCATGCATGGTGCAAAACTGCTATACGCCTATGGCGAGGCAACCGTACCCAAAGTAACGGTAACCCTGCGCAAATCATACGGTGGTTCTCACATCGTTATGGCCTGCAAGCAACTGCGCGCCGACCTCAACTACGCATGGCCCAGCGCAGAGATTGCAGTTATGGGTGCAGCCGGAGCAGCCGAGGTGCTTTATGCCAAAGAGGCAAAAGAGGCAGAGGACCCCAAAGCCTTTATTGCCGAGAAGGAGGCAGAGTACAACCGCCTGTTTGCCAACCCCTACCAGGCAGCAAAATATGGTTATATCGACGATGTGATAGAGCCACGCAACACCCGATTCCGCGTAATACGCGCATTGGCACAATTGCAAGGCAAGCGTCAAGACCTGCCCAAGAAAAAACATGGTAATATTCCTCTATAAAACAGTATAACTATGGAAAAAAACAAGATAGATGGCGCTGTGGTAGCAGCAATTTCAATGGCACTGAACAATTTCCTTGGCAACAATATACACGACGAGGAGAGTGGCGTGCTCACCATAACCTATGTAAACAAAAATTGGAACAACCTTAACAGATAATCATCATGAAAGAGTATAAATATACCATTAATGGCAATCAATATAGTGTTGCCATAGAAGAAGCCGGCGAAACAAATGCCAAAGTAACCGTCAACGGCGCAGTGTATAATGTAGAGTGGGAGAAACCCAAAGAGGAGAAACCCATGGTAAAAGTGAAACCCGTGGCAACCAAGCCCACTGCGGCACCCGCACCCACAGCCACCCCTGCGGCAGCACCCGTCAGTGGTAATGCCATAAAGACTCCCCTGCCCGGTGTAATTATCGACGTAAAAGTAAACGTGGGCGACATGGTAAAGAAGGGCGATACGGTTGTTGTACTCGAAGCCATGAAGATGGAGAACAACATAAACGCCGACCGCGATGGCAAGGTGGTATCCATAGCTGTAAAAAAAGGCGACACCGTTGCCGACGGCGCAGCCCTTGTAGTGCTGGAATAACTCTATAAATAACTATATTATGAAGAAACGCTTTTTCCTATTATTTACACTTGTAAGTGTTCTATTTTCGACAGCCATTTTTGCTGCAGGCGACAAAATTGTGAAGAACGAAAAACCTTTTGTTATTCCCGAACTACGCGAGTGGCAGGGAGCAACAGGCACATTCGCAATCACACCCGAGACCAAAATCGTCTATGGCAAGAAAGATGCCCAAATGGAGCAGGTTGCCAAGCAGTTCGCCGCCGACATTAAAGCAATGTTCGGAACAGAGGTTGCAACCGCAGCCGGCAAAGCAAGCAAAGGCGACATTATACTTGCCACAAAGAAAGACAAAAAACTTGGCGAGGAGGGATACAAAATCACTATTGGCGATAAAGTAACACTTACCGCGCCCACTGCACAAGGCGTATTCTGGGGTACACGCACCCTGTTGCAGATTCTTGAGCAGAACAACGGCAGCGAACTCCCCAAAGGAACAATCAAAGACTGGCCCGACTATGCAGTGCGTGGTTTCATGCTTGACTGTGGCCGCAAGTTCTTTACTATCGATTTCTTGCGCGAGTATGTTCAGTTCATGTCGTACTACAAGATGAACACATTCCAGATTCACTTGAACGACAACGCTTTCAAACAATTCTTCAACCACGATTGGAACAAGACACCCAGCGCATTCCGCTTGGAGAGCGAGTATTTCCCCAACCTCACAGCACGCGACGGCTACTACACCAAACAGGAGTTCATCGACTTGCAGAAGCTTGCCGAGGGGCTCTTTGTGGAGATTATCCCCGAGATTGACGTACCGGCTCACTCTCTCGCATTCTCAAAATTCCGCCCCGAGATTGCGAGCAAAGAGTATGGTATGGACCACCTCGACCTCTTTAAGGAGGAGACCTATCAATTTGTGGATTCACTCTTTGACGAGTATCTCAAAGGCGACGAGCCCGTGTTCCGTGGCAAACGCGTAAACGTGGGTACTGACGAGTACTCTAACCGCGACAAGGCAGTTGTTGAGAAGTTCCGCTACTTCACCGACCACTGCATACGCCTTGTAGAGAAATATGGCAAGCAGGCTGTTGCATGGGGCGCGCTCACACACGCCAACGGCGAGACACCTGTGAAATCGGAAAATGTGATACTGACAGCATGGCACAACCCCTATGCACAGCCCGACGCAATGATGGAGCAGGGTTACGACCTCATAAGCATCCCCGACGGCCTGGTATATATTGTACCCGCAGCAGGTTACTACTACGACTATTTGAACAATGAATATCTCTATGAGAAATGGACACCCGCAACCATTGGCGACAAGAAGTTCGACGAGTGCCACCCGCAAATTAAAGGCGGTATGTTCGCTGTGTGGAACGACCACCCCGGCAACGGTATCAGCGCAAAGGATGTTCACTACCGCGTATATCCCGCAATGCAGACAATGGCAGTAAAGATGTGGACAGGTGCAAACACAAAACTACCCTTTGAGCAGTTCAACACCGCACGTACCGCTTTGAGCGATGCTCCCGGGTTGAATATTGCCGGCCGTTTCAGTGGCGAGACAAAGACCATACTTGCACTCGACAAGGTTGTTCCCGGAAGCGAGAACAATATTAAGGAGATTGGTTTCAACTACTCTGTTACGTTCGATATTGAGGCTGCAAAAGAGAAACGCGGCACAGTATTGTTCTGCTCGGGCGATGCACAGTTCTATTTGAGCGACCCCATTTCGGGCATGCTTGGCTTTGCACGCGACGGCTACTTGAACACATTCAACTACCAGCTGTTCCCCGGCGAAAAGGCTACAATCACCGTTAGCGGCAACGAGCAAGAGACATACCTCTACGTTAATGGCAAGCTCGTTGAAACCCTTAACAAACAGACCATCTACCACAACGAGGGCAAGGACAAGATGTATTATGTACGCACACTTGTATTCCCTTTGAAGAAGGCAGGTAAGTTCAACAGCAAAATCACAAACCTGAAGGTTACAAACAACTGTGGCAAATAGACCCGATAACCATAAAACACAAAAATCTCCGAACCGTGGGTTCGGAGATTTTTTTATGCTTATAAAAACAACCTGTTTACTTACACCAAACGATTAGTCCCCTTTTCAGGTATTATCACACGAGGTTTATTTACTGCCGCTTCCTCGGGTGTCATTATGGCATAGGCCATGATAATAACCACATCGCCCGGACTGAACTTATGGGCTGCGGCACCATTAAGACAAATAACACCTGAACCGCGCTCGCCTTTTATAATATAGGTTACGATGCGCTCGCCATTGTTATTATTAACCACATGCACCATCTCGCCTTCGACCATGCCGGCAGCTTCCATCAGAGCCTCGTCTATGGTTATGCTACCCATGTAATGGAGATTGGCCTCGGTAACCGTGGCACAATGAATCTTCGATTTAATAATCTGCAAAAACATATTACTACATCTTAATATTTTATATTATCGATAAGGCGTATCTTGCCACAGAAAAGAGCAATGCAACCTACGGGATAATCGCTGTCGGCCCACTCGGCAACAGGTTGCAAGGTATTGCCATCCACAATTTGGAAATATTCAAGGTCGAGCCCGGGCGTATCGTTTATAGCCTGCTCCACAAAGGCTTTTGTGGAAGCAAGGGTATTGTTTTTTGCAAAATCCAAACTTGCAAAAAGGGTACGGGAAATTGTGAGCGCACGTGTACGTTCCTCGGCTGTAAGCAGGGTGTTGCGGCTACTCATTGCAAGACCATCGGGCTCGCGCACAATGGGACAAGGCACAATATTCACTTTGATATCCAACATGCGCACCATGGCACGAATTATGGCGAGTTGCTGAAAATCCTTTTCGCCGAAATAGGCATTATCGGGCTCCACCGCATAGAACAGTTTGCTCACAATCTGCGCCACGCCATTGAAATGTCCGGGGCGACAAGCACCTTCCATCACCGTATCGAGCGGCGCAAAAGAGAATTCACGATTATCGGGGGTGGGATACATCTCCTCGACCGAAGGAGCAAAAGCAATTGCAGCCCCGACAGAATCAAGCAGAGCACAATCGGCCTCCAAGGTGCGAGGATAATTTTTAAGGTCGTTCTTATCGTTAAATTGTGTGGGATTCACAAATATACTCACAACCACAACATCATTCTCCCTGACTGCAGCTTCAACCAACGAAGCGTGACCATTGTGAAGAGCGCCCATTGTAGGTACAAGGCCTATCTTGCGGCCATCGCGACGGCAAGCATCGAGCACCTCACGTAACTCCTTTATAGTATGTATTACTCTCATTTCTAACTTCAAATGATAAAAATGGAATTTATGTTTTTCAATATTTATGCGTGCTGAACAAAAAGTTTGCTTGTTTTATCATTCGGGCTGCAAAGTAACAAACAAATAACCACAAAAAGAAATAAATAAAAGAAAATTTACGCCCCACACCCCTGTATAGATTTTATGGTAACATTTTCAACAAGCGACATATCGCCACTCTGTTATAACCTGTTAAAAGCGCGTTAATATCTGTAAATCAAAGGCTTTTTACAGCCAAAAACGCTTAAAAAAATAGATAAATTTGCTACTGTGGCGGTTTTTTCGTAACTTTGCAAAAGCCGCGTAACATACCTGCGGAAAAGGAAATAAAAATGATGAAAGCAAATAAAGTACTATTTATTACTCAGGAAATTACACCATTTGTACCCGAATCGACAATAGCCAACATAGGCCGCAGTCTTCCACAAGCAACCCAAGACAGTGGAAAGGAGATTAGAGTATTCACTCCACGTTGGGGTACCATAAATATCAGACGTAACCAATTGCACGAAGTACAGAGACTCTCGGGCATGAATCTTATTATAGATGACACCGACCACCCGCTCATAATAAAGGTGGCATCGTTGCAGGCGGCAAGAATGCAGGTATATTTCATTGACAATGACGACTATTTCCAGAATCGCCGCATGACAACCGATGAGAACGGAGTGGAATACAGCGACAACGATGAGCGCGCTATATTCTTTGCCCGTGGCGTACTTGAAACCGTGAAAAAGACCAATTGGTGCCCCGATGTCATCCATTGCCACGGTTGGATAACAGCCCTCGCAGCCCTGTATGTAAAAACAGCATACAAGGATGAGCCTTCGTTCCGCAATTCAAAGGTTGTAATATCACTATACGACGAAAATTTCAACAGCACCTTCCCCGCAGGTTTCTCACAAAAAACACTGCACAGAGGAATGGGCATTGAGTTGCTTGACGGCGTTTCAGAGCCCGCCTCATACGAGGAGGTAGCAAAACTCGCAATAAGATACAGCGACGGTGTGATTATAAACGGCGACAACGTATCGCCCACCCTCATAGATTACGCAAAATCACTCGGCAAACCCGTGCTGCCCAAACCCGCAGACGAGGAGTATGCAGCCGAGTGCAACAAGTTCTATGAAACCATCATTTGATATCAAATAACGAACAGAGTGGGCTTGCCTTTTAACCGAGAGCAACCCTTCGAGAGTTACAAAACCCTACCGGATTACAGACTAACCGTATGAAAAAGTACATCTCGTTTTTCTTATTTGCAACCATTGCAATACTAACTTTCACAAGATGTGATGATGAAACTGCGACGATTGGAAGCAGTATTGTACCCGATAACGATATTGTTATATCGAGCAAAAAGACATTCTATGCAACGAGCAAATCCATTGATGCCGGCAACTCGATAATCAACAAATCGGATTATATGTACCTGGGACGATATACAGAGCCCAAGCACAGCACCACATTTGAAGCCAGTTTTCTCACCCAATTTGCCAGCGGAGACGGCAACGCTTTTCCCGAGGAAGGAGTAATTGACAACAGTGCCGTATATACCAAACTGCGCATATACTACGACAGCATCACAGGCGACAAGAACAACGCCATGAAATGCAATATATATGAGCTGGACAACACCATTCCCGAAGGAGAGAGCTATTACACCGACCTGGACCTTGAGGCATACATAGACAACAGCAAGGCACCCATTGCCACAAAAGTCTATAGCGCAAAGGACTATACACTGCACGACTCACTGACAGAGCAAAACTATGATGCCAACATAGAGATTCCACTCCCTAACGAGATTGGCACACGCATGATACAGCACTATTACAGCACACCTACCGACTTTGCAAATTCAGAAGCGTTCATAAACAACGTATTCAAGGGTATATATGTAAAATGCACCCAGGGAGACGGAACACTGCTCAATGTATACCGTGTGCGTTTAGAGGTGGCATTCAACCACTATATCTTAAGCAGTTCGGGCAAGAAGGACTCAATAGAGACTCTCTTCACCCCCTTCTATTCAAACAAAGAGGTATTGCAGCTCAACAAGTTCGACAATGGCGACATCAGCGCACTGCTCAACAACACCGATGCCACATACCTGAAAACCCCCGCTGGCATATTCACTGAAGTAGAACTGCCCATGGATGAAATTATGGAGGAGTGCTATGGCGATACATTGAATTCGGTAAAAATCGAGTTTGCCGGATTCCGCGCCGATGACGACAGCGACTTCAACCCGCCCACTGCTCTGCTCATGGTGCGCAAGAAGGATATGAACGAATTCTTTGAGAAGAACAAAATATGCGACAACGAGACATCGTTCTACGCAACAATCACAAGCAACAGCAGCCGATACACATTCAGCAACATAGCCAAGTTGATAAAGAACTGCTACAAGGAGTATGAGGCCGGCAATGCCGATGCCGATTGGGAAAAGGTTGTACTGATTCCAATTGATGCCACAACCGACAGCTATGGCGCTCTTGTAAAAATAAAGCACTACACACAGCTTAGCAACATAAGATTGCAGGGCGGTGCCAACCACCCGATAGAGGTTGAGGTTGTAAGCAGCAGATATAAATAATCACACACTCTCATTCATACTCAAAAAGGGCTTTGCGCACGCGCAAAGCCCTTTTTGTACTCATACAACTTGGAAACGGCAATACCGCCAGCCCTGCATTACACCGCTAAGAAGAATTGCGGCTCACCTGCAAAAGTTGGGGGGAGTTGCTACAAAATCCTCGGTGGCCCATGAGCGATTCTTTATTTAATTTTATTTCTTTTATCTCCTTTTTGTCGCACAAAAAGGAGCA
>CALGJF010000018.1 GCA_937914945.1 uncultured Bacteroidales bacterium
AGCCACTAGACGAAAGCGCCATGTTGCTCTGCAAAATCCTAAGCGGAAGCTGGGGGATTCGAACCCCCGGTACGGTAACCCGTACGGCAGTTTAGCAAACTGCTGGTTTCAGCCACTCACCCAAACTTCCATTTGGAAGTGCTTACGCCCTTATTTTGCGATGCAAAGGTAATATGCTTTTCTTAAATATGCAAACGTATTGGGATTTATTTTTGTAAAAATAATAATATATCCTTTCCCGGTGCTGTATGAGACTGTTTATCGCGACTGCCAGAATTCCAGATATTGCTTTGCTACCTTGCGTGGGGAGTGGTGCCTGTTGACGAGGGTGATGCAGTCGGCCTGCATCTGTGGTATTCTGTCTCTGTTGTCTATGAGCCATTTAAGTTTATTGTAAACGTCTTCTTCGCTTGGGGTTACGTTTACAAGAGGGCGCAGGCTGCTTTCGCCAAGCATCCGGTAGTATTCTTCCTCGGCTCCTCCCACCACTATTTTGCCTTTTGACATGGCGAGGAGGGCGTTCATTGCGGGCGAGTAGCCATATAATTGGTCGAGCAGTACATCGCTGTCGTCAATCATTTGTCGATATTGTGCAAACGGTACGCTCTCGGCTTTGAGTATTTCGCATTTGTCGGGGTAGTCGCGGGCTATGCGCTCGAGTGCGCGTAACATTATATCGGTTCCTTTATATGCGTTGCGCTCTTTGTTTATGCCAATGAAGAATGTTATCTTGTTGTTGCCTTGCTTTCTTTCTATGCGTTTTTCGGGCTCCACGGGGAGGGGTATGTATGTGAGCTTCTCTTTGAACTCTCTTTCGTAGACTGCGTAGTATTCGTAGAGGCCGGCAATTATGCCGTCGCAGTCGTGGGCTATCTCTTCGTTGAGCATGGCTTTCGCTGTTCCGTTCCAATCCTTTTTCTGCTCCTCTATAAACGGGTTGCTTATGGGGGTGTTGCCGATGTTGAAGTCGGAGTAGCGGAAAAGGGGTGGCTGCGCTGTGCAGCCTTCTACCCAATAGCGGTCCATGCCGTGTGCGCACATGAACATTTTTTTATTGTGCTTGCGCAGATATCGGTATATGGGTGCAATGCGTTCTGCTTTAAGTTCCAGGAACATGGGGTTTATTATCTGCACTACATCGTAGCCACGCATGCGGGGGAGTGTAAACAAGATTTTTAGTAGCAGTTTTATGCCGCTTGCTTTGCTGCTGCTGCGTGTTAGTGATATGTCGCGTTTGTAGTCCTTCCAGAAATCGCCATTGCTTGCCACGCATACCTCGTGCCCCAAAGAGCGTAGCCCCTCGGCGAGTGTCCAATGGACATTGCTGTATTCGCCTATGAGCAGTATTTTCATTCCTTTGTGGGTTTATTGGTGCTTGGTACTATGAGGCGCAGAATGAAGAGTCCTAATTTGCTATTTGCCAATTTACGAAATATTTTGAACTTGTAACCGTAATTTCCGTTTGCAATGGGGTAGAGCATCATAGGAGTAATGTTCTGTGTGCAGGTTTTGTGTATTTGCGTTGCGCTTCGCCCTGCAAGCAGATGATTGACTATTGTATCAACTACCAATGTGGTGAGTTTGCGTTGCAGTGCTTTTCTCTGCACGCTGTTGCTTTGCGTGCTTGTTGTTGCTTTGAAGGTGGCAAGTCGCTCCAGCACTGTCATGTGGTCTTGCAGGCGTTTTTCAACCTGTTCTGCGGTGCGGCCGGTGATTGTGGAGTTTTTTCTTATGCAGTAGTTGTATATGGGGGCATCGCTCTCAATGAGGGTTTGCGCATGAAAGTGGGTAGTTGCGCTGAACTCCTCGTCTTCGTGATATATGCCTTGTGTAAAGCGTATGTTCTTTTTTACAAGCAACTCTTTTTTTATAAAGTAGCTGTATACGCTTGCATGTAGGTTGTTGTCTGCCATATACGCTGCTCCGCTTATGGTGTTGCCGAACTCTACTTTTTGTGTTTTGTATCTCTTTTCGGCTTTGTATTTGGGGCATATTCTGTATTGAAACCGCAGAATGTCGGGGTGCTCTTTTTCAAGCCATTCCATGCATTGCTGTATGGCGTTGTTGTATTGAAGGGTGTCATCGGCGTCTACAAATAAGATATATTCCCCCTGTGCGGCATCTATGCCGGTGTTGCGTGCCGCTCCCTGGCAGTTGTGTTCATTCTCAACTAGCTTGATGTTGCTTTCGGGGTATGCATTGGTTATCCACCGAGGTGGTGTGGTGGAGCCGTCGTCGATAACTATTATCTCGTAGCAGTCGGTGGGCAACTTTGTTGCCAATATGCTGTCGATGCATCTTTTAAGAAACGATTGCGGCAGGTTATAGTGTGGTATGACTATTGATAGAAACATATGCCTGGCGTTTGTTGGTTAGCATAGTTTGCGGTGCAACATTGCGTGGAGGCGACAGTGTATTGCGGCTCCTAAGAGTGATAATGTGGTGTATTTTATCTTTTGTTGCAGTGGAATTTCCATTTGATAGAGTGTTTTTATGTCTATCTTTTCGCCACGCAACATATTGGCGGCTTGGGCGTATTGCTCTTTGGGGCCGTCGCTGCAACGCAGTAGGTCGGTAAGTCTGTCGGCGCAGACAAGCAGCATTTCGTTGGCCTCTTTCTCCAGCTTGTATTCGTTTTTAACCTTTTTGTAAAGGTTTACGCTGTTGCGATAGAGGAAATATCTTGTTTTGAATGAGTAGCTGTTGGATATGCTCTCTTTTTGGTCGAGGTAGTAATAGAAACCGCAGTCGGAGTAATAGACGCAATCGCTGCTTTCGTACAGCATGGGTGTGGTGTAGAGGTCCTCGAATACTTCGCCCTCAGGGAAACGTACAAATGTGAATAGGTCGCTGCGGTATATTTTATTGCATGCATAGGCGTGGGTGTATCCTTTGCGTTTAACCCAATCGACAAAGATTTCCTTGTTGCCGGTTATCTTCTCGGGCTTGAAGGATATTATTTGGCTTTGTGGCGATTCGTAGTGTATGTTTACGGGGTACTCTATTATATCGATGTCGGGGTTGGAAAGCAGTATGCGCATATTGTAATAATATGTACCCGATGCCACTATGTCGTCGGCGTCTACAAATGTTATGTATTCTCCTTTGGCTATGGCAATGCCTGCGTTGCGAGCCGATGAGAGCCCTCCGTTTTTTTTGTGAATTACATGTACCTTTTCGCACTCTTGCGCGTATCTGTCGCACACGGCACCGCAACCGTCGGGCGAGCCGTCATCAACAAGGATAAGCTCATAGTCGGTATAGGTTTGCTGCAATATGCTTTCTATGCAATTTTGCAGGTGGCGTCTTGCCTTGTAAACCGGTACTATGATGCTCAATTTCATTATTGTCTTTCTATTCTTTATGTTACTGCGAAGATACTACAAGCTGCCGATAATAGCAAAAATATATTTGTTTATTTTAAGTATTATTTTCTTGTTATTTGCTGTTTGTTATTAATTGTTTGTGGTTTTTCACTATATTTGAATTTGGTTATCGAATATAGGATTCGGCTCGGCATTAAAAATAAGTAAACTTCTTTTTACTGCGCTCGCCTTTCACTATATTTGCAATAAATAATGTTATGATAAAGAAAAAGTTTTTTGCAACTATATATATACTTCTGCAATCTATTGTAGCGGTGTGTGCCCAGCAGGCTGCCGAATTTGATGTGCCGTTTAATTTCCCTCTATATTTGAGCGGTAATTTTGCGGAATTGCGCAGTAATCATTTTCATGCGGGGCTTGATTTTAAGACACAAGGTGTAGAGGGTAAACCTATCTCTGTGATTGCCGATGGCTATATTGTCCGTGCCAAGGTGCAGGCGGGAGGTTATGGTCGTGCGTTGTATGTGATGCACGATAATGGTTATATGACTGTTTATGGCCATTTGCAGAAGTTTCCGGTGGGCGTGGAGCGCGCTGTGCGCGAACGTCAATATGCCGATGAGTGTTTTGCGGTGGATATGGATTTCCGTCCCGGGCAGTTTCCTGTAAAAAAGGGCGAAGTGTTGGCTTTTGCGGGTAATTCGGGTTACTCGTTTGGCCCGCATCTCCATTTTGAGATTCGTTCGGCCGATGGCGAGGAGTTGTATAACCCAATGAGTGTCTATTCTTCTAAAATAAGCGATACCCGCCCGCCGGTGGCGCAAGCGGTGGCTTTCTATCCAATGGCAGGGGGTGGAGTGGTCGATGGCTCGGCCTCTTCGCTCGTTCGCAAGGTGCAGAATGGTGCTGTTCCCGATACTCTTGCAGCATGGGGTTATGTGGGATTTGGCATTAAAGGGCTTGATTACATGACCGGTACCACAAACAAGTATGGGATATATGAGATAGAGCTTTATGTGGATGATTCACTGCGCTTTGCTTCGCGAATGGATAATTTCTCTTATGCCGAAAACCGCCTTATAAATGCGTGGGCCGATTATGATAGGTGGTCATCGGGTGAGGGTTGGTTCCTGCGTTCTTTTCTGTTGCCGAATAATCCTTTGCGCATGATTAGTGCCGATGATGCTGGCGGTTGGGTAAATATATGTGAAGAGCGTCTTTACAGAGTGGAGTATCGTCTGCGCGATTATCATGGAAACACTGCCGTATATCCGTTTGTGGTTATGGGCAAGCAGTATGATATACCCGCAGTGGAGCGCACCGGTGGTTATATGTTGCGCTGGTTCCTTGAAAATGATATCTGTGTGCAGGGATGTCGGCTTGCCGTACCTCGCGGGGCTTTGTTCGACGACTGCTATATGAAGGTTATTGTTGATGATTCCCACCCGTCGCCCATTTATCGTCTTGCCGATGCGCCGGTGCCTCTATGGCGTGCTGCCCGTATAACACTTGATATACCGGCTTCGTTATTGCCCTATGCCGATAAATGCTATGTAGAACGTGTGCATGGTGCAAAGCGTAGCTCCGTCGGTGGCACGGTAGAGGGCGGTGCTGTATCGGCCGATATTCTTTTGCTTGATGATTATGCGGTGGCTGTAGATACGGTGGCACCGCGTATAAGCGCTGTTAAAGAGAATTTGTGGGCGCGTAATGGTCGAGCGGTGTTTGCCGTGTCCGATAAGCATACCGGTATAAACACCTTCCGTGGTACCATTGATGGCAAGTTTGTGCTGTTTGAGTATAGCAGTAAAAACGGGCGTATAACGTGCGATTTCAAGAAAGAGAGGGTTGCTCGCGGGAAACATGCTTTGCGTCTTGAGGTTACCGACAGGGTGGGAAACCGTACTGTTTTGGAAAGGAATATAATGTATTAAAATATAAATGATTATGAAGAAAATTGTTTTTCTCTTGGCTGTGGTTGTCCTCTTTTTTGAGTCGGCTGCCGCATGCACCAATTTTTTGGTAGGTAAAAAGGCTTCGGCCGATGGCTCTGTCTTTATCTCGTACAGTGCCGATAGTTTTGGCATGAGTGGTTTTTTGGCTCATTACCCCGCATCGGTAAACCCCGAAGGTACAATGCGCCCCATCTACGATTGGGATACCGGCAAATATCTTGGAGCTATTCCCGAGGCACCTGTTACGTATAATGTAATAGGTAATATAAATGAGCATCAGGTGGCTATTGCCGAAACTACATTCGGTGGCCGTCATGAGTTGGTGGATACTACCGGTATCATTGATTATGGATCGCTCATTTATATTGCTTTGCAGCGTTCAAAGAGTGCGCGTGAGGCTATCAAGGTTATGACAACCCTTACACAGGAGTATGGCTATTACAGCGAGGGTGAGAGCTTTTCCATTGCCGACCCCAACGAGGCGTGGATTCTTGAAATGATAGGCAAGGGCAGTGAGAAGGGTACTGTGTGGGTGGCTGTGCGTATTCCCGACGATTGTATTGCGGCTCATGCCAATCAGGCCCGTATTCATAAGTTCGACATGAAGGACAAAGAGAATGTGATGTACTCCAAGGATGTGATAAAGTTTGCCCGCAAAAAAGGCTACTTCAGTGGCAAGGACGAGGATTTCAGCTTTGCAATGGCATATTGCCCGCCCGATTTCGGCGGCTTGCGTTGGTGCGATGCCCGTGCGTGGAGTTTCTTTAATATGTATGCCGATGCCGATATGAACGAGTACCTCCCATGGGCATCGGGCGATGCAACAGCAACCCCCATGCCCCTCTATTTCAAGCCTAAAAAGCAAATAACATTGCAGGATGTGCAAGCTGCCATGCGCGACCACTACGAGGGTACTCCCTTTGCTGTAAATCAGGATTTGGGCGGTGGTATATATAACATGCCTTATCGCTTGTCGCCTCTTACATTTGAATACGATGGCAAGGAGTATTTTAATGAGCGCCCAATCTCCACATTCCAATCGGCATTTACCTTTGTGGCGCAGATGCGCGCCCACTTGCCCAATGAGTTAGGCGGCGTGTTGTGGTTTGGCTGCGACGATGCCAATATGATAGTATATACACCGGTGTATTGCTGTCTCGACCGTGTTCCGGCATGCTACTCTGCTGCAAATGCCGACCCCGTAACATTCTCATGGGATTCCTCTTTCTGGGTTTTTAACTGGGTGTCAAATATGATATACCCTAAATATTCGCTTGTAGAGGCCGACCTTTTGCGTGTGCGTAGCGATATTGAAAATAGAATCTATCAACGTGCGCTTGAACTCGAAAAGCAGTTTGCGCCTTCGTTGAACGACGCGCCCAAATATGCCGTGGCTGCCATCAAGGATTTCTCGTGCAACAGCGCCGAGGAGGCTTTGCGTGAGTGGAAAAAATTCGGAGAGTATATAATAGTTAAATACAACGACTTTGTTGTGAAACCCGAGGAGAACGGCTGTTTCAAGCGTACATCAACCGGTATAGGTGCCACCGTTGTTCGTCCCGGCTATCCGCAGGAGTATAAAAAGCGGTTAATAGAGGAAACCGGCGATAAATATTTGATTCCTCTTTCAAAATAAAGATAAATTATATATATTCGCAAGGTTAACAATATTTGTTTAATCCGTGGCAGTGTGTAAGCAAGATTTAACAAAGCCAAAAAGCTGTCGGCCAAAACAATAGAGGTAAATTTGTTGTATATACAATTAACAAACAATAAAGATTAAATTTATGGACCAGGAATTAATTAAAATGGTAACGGACAAGGCTACGGAGTGGCTTTCTCCCGCTTATGACGAAGAGACACGCAAAGAGGTTCAAGCTATGCTTGACAACGAAGATAAGACTCCCCTTATCGATGCCTTCTATCGCGAGTTGGAATTTGGTACGGGTGGTTTGCGCGGTATCATGGGTGCAGGTAGCAACCGCATGAACATATACACAGTGGGCAAGGCCACACAAGGCTTGGCCAACTATTTGAACGAGGTGTTCAAGGACCGTGAGCAGATATCTGTTGTTGTGGGCCACGACTGCCGTAACAACAGCCGTCTGTTTGCCGAAATTACAGCAAATATCTTCTCGGCCAACGGTATCAAGGTCTATCTGTTCGAGGACCTTCGCCCCACACCCGAAATCTCCTTTGCCATCCGTTATTTGGGTTGCCAGAGCGGTGTAAATATCACTGCAAGCCACAACCCCAAGGAGTACAACGGCTACAAGGCTTATTGGGACGATGGTGCCCAGATGCTCTCTCCCCACGATGTTAAAACAATTGAGAATGTGGAGAAGGTGCGCGTAGAGGATATCAAGTTCCAGGGCAATCCCTCGCTCATCGAAATTATAGGCGAGGAGGTTGATAATGTATATCTCGACCGCGTTAAGACACTTATCATTGACCCCGAGGTGATAGCCAAGCACAAGGATTTGAAGATTGTATATACACCTATCCATGGATGCGGTCGCGTGCTTATTCCCGCATCGTTGCGTCGTTGGGGTTTTGAGAATATCCACTGCGTAGAGGAGCAGATGATTAAGGACGGAAATTTCCCCACAGTGGTATCGCCCAACCCCGAGAACCCCGAGGCCATGACAATGGCTGTAAATCTTGCAAAGAAGATAGATGCCGACCTTGTAATGGCTTCCGACCCCGATGCCGACCGTTTGGCAATTGCTTGCAAGGACGACAAGGGCGAGTGGGTTATTGTAAACGGTAACCAAACCTGCATGATATTCCTTTATTACATTATTACACAATACACCAAGTTGGGTAAAATGACAGGAAAGGAGTTTGTTGTCAAGACAATTGTTACCACAGAGGTTATCAAGAATATTGCCGAAAAGAACAACATCAAGATGTTCGACTGCTATACCGGATTCAAATGGATTGCCAAGGTTATACGCGATAACGAGGGTATCTTGCGCTACATAGGTGGTGGTGAGGAGAGCTTTGGTTTCTTGGCCGAGGATTTCTGTCGCGACAAGGACTCTGTATCGGCTTGCAGCCTCATTGCCGAGGTAGCCGCTTGGGCCAAGGAGAATGGCAAGACTCTTTACGAGATGCTTTTGGACATCTACGTTGAGTATGGCTTCTCAAAAGAGATTACCGTGAATGTGGTTAAGCCCGGCAAGAGCGGTGCCGACGAGATTCGTCAGATGATGGAGAACTTCCGTGCCAATCCTTTGAAGGAGATGGCTGGCGAGAAGGTTGTTTGCTACAAGGACTTCAAAGCGTTGAAGGCTGTTGATGGCGATGGTAATGTAACCGACCTCGATATGCCCGAAACATCAAACGTATTGCAGTACTTCACCGAGAGTGGCAATAAGGTGTCTGTTCGCCCCTCGGGTACCGAGCCCAAGATTAAGTTCTACATGGAGGCCAAGGCTGCAATGCCTACACGCGACGACTACAAGGCTGCTTGTGAAAAGGCCGATGTGATAATCGAGGAGATGAAAAAGGCTATGGGTATCTAAATCCCTGCTTTATACGACAAAAGAGAGCGACTCTCCCAAGAATCGCTCTCTTTTGTTATAGTGCCGTAAAATGTATTTTACTTGATTTCCGATTCCTCTTTCATATCTACCTCCTTGCCCTTTTTGTCATAGAAATGATATTCAAGGTAGGCAAGTTTCTGGTTGGGTATGATTCGTATTCCAAAACCATATTTCAGTTGCCACTTGCGGTACATTGATATTATACCTTGTTTAATGTAGGCGGCTACATAGGGGTGAACATGCAATTTGAACGATGTTATTCCCAATGTTTTTACCAATGTACTTATTTTACTCTCCAAAGTGTCGGTAAACAGAATGGATGATTGTACCTTTCCTTTACCAAAGCATACGGGGCAACTCTCTTCCACGGGCATGTTTATTGCCGGGCGCACTCGTTGGCGTGTTATTTGCATGAGGCCGAACTTGCTCAGGGGCAGTATATTGTGTTTTGCCCTGTCGCGGCTCATGTTTTCGGTCATTCGCTCGTAGAGTGCCTGGCGGTGTTCCGATTTGTCCATGTCAATGAAATCGACAACAATAATTCCGCCCATATCCCTGAGGCGCAGCTGGCGTGCCAGCTCGTCGGCGGCTCCCAGGTTCACCTCCAAGGCATTTTCTTCCTGGTTGCTTGCGTTGTTGCGCGCTCTGTTGCCGCTGTTCACATCTACAACGTGCAGTGCCTCGGTGTGCTCTATTACAAGGTACGCCCCGCCTTTGAACGATACAATCCTGCCGAATGAGGATTTTATCTGTTTGGTTATCCCGAAGTGGTCGAATATGGGCAGTTCCCCGCGGTATAGCTTGATTATGTCGATGCTCTCGGGAGCAATCACAGATACATAATTTCTTATTCTTTTATATACCTCAATGTCGTTCACATGTATGCTCTCGTACGACGGGTTGAAGAGGTCGCGTAGCAGAGCAAGTGTTCTGTCCGATTCGGCATGAACGATTGTCGGGGGCTTGGTGCTTTTTTGCACTTTGCCTATAAGCGACTCCCAATTGCTTACAAGGCTGCGTAGCTCGGCATCAAGCTCGGCTACCTTTTTGCCTTCGGCCACTGTGCGCACGATTATTCCGAAATTCTTTGGCTTTATGCTTTGCAACAGTTGCTTGAGCCTTGTGCGCTCCTCGGGAGACTTTATTTTTGATGATACCGATACCTTGTCCTCAAAGGGGATGAGTATCAGGAATCTGCCGGCAAAAGACAACTCGCAGGTGAGGCGTGGTCCCTTTGTGTTTATGGGCTCTTTTGTTACCTGCACAAGTATCTCCTGCCCTGTTTGCAGCGCCTCGGCTATGTTTCCCTCTTTCTTTTTCTCGGGCATTATGCTTGCCTTTGCCATGGGGAAACTCTTTTTGCGGTCGCTTGTAATCTGTTTAAGATACTTTTGTAAAGAGTAAAATTGTGGGCCTAAATCTAAATAGTGAAGGAATGCTTCTTTTTCGGAACCTACATCGACAAAGCAGGCGTTCAGCCCGGGCATTATTTTTTTTACGCGCCCAAGGTAGATGTTGCCCACCGCAAATGTTTCTGTCTGTTCCTCCTTTTGAAACTCCACCAGCTGCTTCTCTTCGGTGATAGCTATGGAGACTTCGTTGGAGTGAACATCTACAATAAGTTCGCTTGTCACAATTCTCGTATTTTTGATTTAGTGAGCCTCTTTTATTAAAAAGGTGAGCCTCTTGACCTTTGTGTGGGGTAGTGGGGTTTCTTAAAACAAAAAACAAACTTGAAGTTTTGTTTTCCCATTCCTGCAAGTTTGTTTTTTGTGTCTGCGCAGACGAGCTTACTTGCTCTTATGTCTGTTCTTTCTCAATCTTTTTTTACGCTTGTGCGTAGACATCTTATGTCTTTTTTTCTTTTTTCCGCTAGGCATAATTAATAAATTTATAAATTAACAACTATTATTTTTTTACTTCGTTTACGAATGTTTTTGCGGGTTTGAATGCGGGAATATCGTGTGCGGGAATTATGATGGTCTTCTCCTTGTGTATGTCACGGGCTGTTTTTTCAGCTCTCTGCTTGATGATGAAGCTGCCAAAACCGCGTAGATATACCGGCTCGTGATTTGCCAAAGATGTCTTCACTACTTCCATGAATGATTCTACCGAAGCGAGAACCACTGCTTTCTCAATACCTGTCTTCTTTGCAATCTCGTTTACAATGTCTGCTTTTGTCATTTTGTTTGTATATTTTATGTTGTAAATGGTGTATAACCAAATTTCGGAAGGCAAATATATAGCTTTTTTTGTTCACACCGAAATATAATCGACTTTTTTTGTGCAAAAATCGTTGTTTACAACTTGTTTGGCGGGTTTTTTCTTCTATTTCTATTCTTTTATGCGGCTTTTGGGTGCTATATTAATTAAAATTACTAATTTTGTAACCGAATTAATTTATATAGTAATTTATAATATAGTTCTGTAGGGTGTGCAGTTGTGCTATATTTGCATGGAAAATAGGCACATCGCAGTGCTTTTTTTGAGAATTTAATTTTTTACAATATGTCAGTAAACAAGGTTATTTTAATTGGTAATGTGGGTAAAAACCCCGATGTTCGTCATTTGGATCGTAATGTGGCTGTTGCAAACATGGTGCTTGCCACCACTGAGCGCGCCTACACTTTGCAAAACGGTACACAGGTGCCCGAAAGAACAGAGTGGCACAATGTAGTGCTTTGGGGTGGTCTTGCCGAGGTTGCAGAGAAGTATGTTCACAAGGGCGATCGCATATATGTTGAGGGTAAAATAAGAACCAATACCTATGAGGACCAGAATGGTATTCGTCGTTATCGCACGGAGATTCTTGCCGAGACAATGGAGATGCTCTCATCGCGTGGTGCAACACCCGCAGCCGAGGCTCCTGTAACGGATAGTTCTGTTTATTAATCTGATTTTTTGCTGTTGATGATACCTGCTTTTTTGCAGCTGTTTGCTTTTGCACTCTCCGAAGTCAGCATAAATACACCTTCGATGAGTGCCATTATTGCATTGGTTATAGCCATGTTGATGCTCTGTTTCTCGGCCTTTGCTTCGGGATCGGAGATTGCCTTTTTCTCGCTTAGTCGTGCCGAACTCGATGAGGCTGCTGCCGATAAATCCTTGTCGGCGCAACGTATAATTACCATGCTGAAGGAACCGGAACGCCTGCTTGCCACCATTCTCATAGTGAACGACTTTGTGAATGTGGGTATAGTTATGTTGCTGAACTATTTCTTTATGTCCATTTTCTCGTTTGGCGATAGTGTGAAATGGTTGGAGTTCCTGTTGCTTACGGTCGTGCTCACCTTCCTGCTGTTGCTTTTCGGTGAGGTTATGCCCAAGATATATTCAAAGAACAATGTGCGCCGTTTTGCTTTCTTTGCGTCAAACGGTCTTTATCTCATCTATCGTATTGTGGCACCCTTCTCCAAGCTTTTGGTGCGTTCAACCGCATTTACCGAGCGATTGGCATCGAAAAACAACTATTCGTTATCGGTGGACGAACTCGAACAAGCTCTTGAACTCACTGATAAAAAGGAGATTGGCGAGCAGAAGAATATGTTGGAGGGTATAATTCGTTTTGGCGATGAAACAGTGCGCAGCATTATGACCTCGCGCATGGATATGGTGATGCTCGATATTCGTGCCCCTTACAACGAGGTCCTTGATTGTGCCGCCGACAATGCCTACTCGCGTATCCCTGTGTATGCAGGCACGCAAGACGATATACGCGGTGTGCTTTATATAAAAGATCTTCTCCCATATTTGAACAAGGGGGCAAGTTTTCGTTGGCAGTCGCTCATTCGCCAGCCCTATTTTGTGCCCGAAACAAAGAAAATCGACGACCTGTTGTGCGATTTTCAAACATCGCGCATACACATGGCAATAGTGGTCGATGAATTTGGCGGCGTGTCAGGCCTTATTACTCTTGAGGATATCATAGAAGAAATTGTAGGTGAAATCAATGATGAATTTGACGAGCCCGACTCCTCGTATGAGCGCATAGATGAAAATACCATAATCTTTGAGGGCAAGACCATGCTTGCCGATTTCTTTAAGATTATGTCGCTCGATAATGAACTCTTTGACAATGTGGCGGGTGAGGCCGATACTCTCGCCGGGCTTCTTTTGGAGGTGAAAGGCGAGTTCCCGCGCCTTCACGAGAAGATTGTGTGCGAGGGTGTGGAGTTCGAGGTTATGAGCAAGGATAAGCACCGACTGATAAAAATAAAGGCGAGTCTGTTGCCCGAGGCAGGCGAAACCCAGGATGCCGATAAGTAGAAGATATGCTTGTGGCGATGTTGAGATTGCTGTTTGGGCAATAGAAGAGACATCGGAGCAGTTGGGCGAGATGCTTGGCAGCGAATCGCTGTTGCAGCATGCGCGCACATTTGGCAGTGAGGCGCGCCGTGCCGAGTGGCTTGCAGTGCGTTTGTTGTTGCGCGAGGTGGCCGGTGCCGATGCTCGCATAGAGTATGCCGATAGCGGCAAGCCCCGTCTTGCGGGTGCAAGCGGCTATATAAGTATATCACACACACGTGGATACGCGGCTGTGGCTCTCTCGCAAAAGGGGCCTGTCGGGCTTGATGTGGAATTGCAATCCCGTAATGCGGCTGTGGCTTGCTCCTATGTGATGAAAGAAAACGAAATGGCAGCTGTGCCTGTGGAGTGGCGCGCAGCCTATCTTTTATTGCGCTGGACAGCGTGCGAAGCTGTTTATAAACTTGTCGGTGGTGTCGATTACAAAGAGTCGCTCTCTATGCCTGTTTTTCGGCCGAAGCAGTGCGGGGTGTTTGCCCTTTCGTTGCTGCATGATGTCTCTCGCTCGTTTTCCATCGGCTATCTGTTCGATGACGGATTGTTGCTCACAATCTGTGCTGCCGCCGACACTCTTCCTCCTATCACTCGTTTGTGATTATTTTTGCTATGTGAGCAAAATGCAAGGTTTTTTGTTATATAGAGTGCAGATTGTTCTGCCCGTATTGTAAAGTTTTTTAGTATGCTGAATGTTGTTGTACGCAGTTTGTGTGTTATTTTGATTGGTGTGTTGATGGTGGTGTTGCGCGAGGCGTTTATGCCGGTGATAATTCAGTTCGTGGGTGCTGCTTTTGTGGTATCGGGAGCTATTTCTCTGTTTAATGTGTACGTGCTTAACAAGCGCGGCGTGTCAAGGAAATTTGATATATTTGTTCTTGCCACGGCCGGTGTGGCGGGTATTGCGTTGGGAGTGTGGCTGTTGCTCTCGCCTGCAATGTTCTTGTCGATGCTCATGCTGCTGTTGGGTGTTCTGCTATTGGTTATTGGTTTGTATCAATTGGCAATGCTGCTTATGGAGCAACGGCGTTTGCAATTGAGCTTTTATATGTATGTGGTGCCTCTCTTGCTGTTGGCAATAGGGGTGCTGGTTATTGTAAATCCTTTCGAGGCCGCCGGCTTGCCCTTTCTTGTGGTGGGTATCGGGGCTATTCTTGCCGGTTTGTCCGATCTTGTGGGTTCTTTGTATCTTATACATCGCTCAAAGGCTATAAAATAGTTGTGAGATTATTTACCCATGAGGCATTTTTTACGTTTTAATCGGTGCTTTTTGGGAATGTGGGCAAGGCATGGCGGGTTTATTGCCCGCTTTTTTATATATATAATTCATTTAGCAATAAAAAAACGGGCTCTTATGTGGGATTTTTCATAAAAAAATGCCAACTTTGCAAATAGTGAAAATTTAAGTGATAATATGGGCGAATTTAACGATTTCTTTCTGCAACTTGTATCGCAGGTTTCATTGCTTGAAATTATAGTGAAAGGTGCTGTAATAGGCATAATAGCCTCTGCACCAATGGGCCCTGTCGGTATATTATGTGTGCAGCGAGCGTTGAATAAGGGGCGCATATATGGTCTCATAACAGGCCTTGGTGCAGCCATGAGCGATATTATATATGCACTTGTTACAGGCTATGGTTTGTCGTTTATATACGATTTTATACATAACCGCACGGCTCTTTTCTGGTTACAACTCTTTGGAGCAGTGCTTATGTTTATTTTCGGTGTCCACACATTCCGCAGCAATCCTACACAAAGTGCCCACAAGGTCAGTCGCAACAAGAGCAGCCTGGTACAGAACTGTGTAACAGGCTTTTTCCTGGCTTTTTCCAACCCCTTGCTTGTATTGCTTTTCTTGGCACTTTTCACACCCATGAATTTTATGCTCCCCGAACTGCCGCTTTATAATCAGTTTATAGGCTATGCGGCAATATTTGTAGGTGCCATGTTGTGGTGGCTTTTTATAACATACGCCGTGAGCAAATTGCGGGCGCGTTTTGATGTGCGTGGTGTGTGGATTATAAACCGTGTCATAGGTACGCTGGTGATGATTGGCGCGTTCATTGGTGCGGTACTCATAATTACAGGTATTTATTCTTTTCATTAATTCTTACGGCTTTGTTTGTATCAAAAGAACTGCGAAAGAAAAATGTAGCAGAGTATCTGCTATATATGTGGCAGGTAGAGGACCTGCTTCGTGCCAACGATTTGTCGGCAGATAAAGTAAAGACGGCGCTTGTATCTCCATATAACCTACCTGCCGAAGGTGAGCATGAACTGCTAGCATGGTACGAGAATCTCATTGAGATGATGCGTCAGGAGGGTGTCAAGGAGAGTGGGCATTTACAAATAAACAAGAATGTGATAATAAACCTCACCGACCTGCATCTGCGCCTTCTTAAATCGCCCAAAGTGCCATTCTACTCGGCTGCATATTACAAGGCGCTCCCCTTCATTGTAGAGTTCCGTAACAAGAGTAACGGTCGCGAGAAGGGCGAGATAGAGAATTGCTTTGATGCGCTATACATGATGTGGCTGATGAAGGTGCAGAAACGCGATATTAATGCCGAAACGGCCAATGCTACAGCCGAAATAGGTAAATTTATATCTATGCTTGCGCTCTACTTCAAGGAAGAAGAGGAGGGCAGGCTCAATTTGGAGAGTGAAGATTAAAGAAATAACACGATAAAACAGATTGTTCATCATGAACGTAAACGAAGAGATTGGTAGAAGAAGAACATTTGCGATAATTTCGCACCCCGATGCCGGAAAGACAACCCTCACTGAGAAGCTCCTTCTTTTTGGTGGCCAGATACAGGTGGCCGGTGCCGTAAAATCAAATAAGATAAAAAAGACTGCAACATCCGATTGGATGGAGATTGAGAAACAGCGTGGAATCTCCGTAACAACATCGGTGATGGAGTTCGATTACGAAGGATACAAAATAAACATCCTGGATACCCCGGGCCACCAGGACTTTGCCGAGGATACTTTCCGTACACTCACCGCAGTAGATAGCGTGATAATTGTGGTAGATAGTGCAAAGGGTGTAGAGACGCAGACACGCAAGCTCATGGCTGTGTGCCGCATGCGCAACACCCCCGTTATTGTATATGTAAACAAGATGGACCGCGAGGGCCGCGACCCCTTTGAACTGCTCGACGAGCTTGAACAGGAACTGCAAATAGCCGTGCGCCCATTGAGCTGGCCCATTGATCAAGGCGCGCGTTTCAAAGGAGTGTATAATATATTTGAACAGAAACTCGACCTCTTCACCCCCAACAAACAGCGTGTTACAGAGAAGGTGGAGATAGACATAAACAGCGACGAGCTCGATGCCAACATAGGCGAGCAACTTGCCGAAAAGCTGCGCTCCGACCTGGAGCTGGTGGATGGTGTATATCCCGAATTCAATGTAGATGATTACCTGAACGGAAAGGTTGCTCCCGTGTTCTTTGGTTCGGCACTAAACAATTTTGGTGTAGAGGAGTTGCTCAACTGTTTTGTGAAGATAGCACCCAGCCCCCGCCCCGTGCAGGCTGTGGAGCGCGTGGTAAATCCCGAGGACCCCAAATTCACAGGCTTCATCTTCAAGATAACAGCAAATATCGACCCCAACCACCGTTCGTGCGTCGCCTTTTGCAAAATATGTTCGGGTAAATTTGTGCGCAACACCCCATATCGCCACATACGCTTGGGTAAAGACCTCCGTTTCTCGTCGCCCACACAATTTATGGCGCAACGTAAAAGTACCATTGAAGAGGCATATCCCGGTGATATCATAGGCTTGCCCGATACCGGTAACTTCAAAATCGGTGATACACTCACCGAGGGTGAGAATCTTCATTTCAAGGGCCTGCCCAGCTTCTCGCCCGAGATGTTCAAGTACATAGAGAATGCCGACCCCATGAAGACCAAACAGCTTGCAAAAGGTATCGACCAACTGATGGGCGAGGGTGTGGCACAGCTATTTGTCAATCAGCACAATGGTCGCAAGCTCATAGGCACAGTGGGGCAGTTGCAGTTCGAGGTTATTCAATATCGCTTGGAGAACGAGTACAATGCAAAATGCCGTTGGGAGCCTGTAAACCTCTACAAAGCTTGTTGGATAGAGAGCGACGATGCCGTTGAACTCGAGAACTTCAAGAAGCGCAAATATCAGTACATGGCAAAGGATATCGAGGGGCGCGATGTTTTCCTCGCCGACAGCAACTATGTGTTGCAGATGGCTCAGAACGACTTTAAGAGTATCCGTTTCCATTTTACAAGTGAATTCTAACCGTTAAATGCTATGGGAACAATAGCCGATGAAGCAAAAAAAGCCGTTGAGGTGATGCGCAAGGGTGGTGTAATACTCTATCCCACGGATACCGTGTGGGGCATAGGTTGCGATGCCACCAACCCCGAGGCCGTTAAACGTGTGTATGAAATTAAACACCGCGCCGACAGCAAGGCCCTGCTGTTGCTTGTGGATAGTGCCGACCGCCTCTCGCGCTATGTGGGTAATGTACCTGCCGTTGCGTGGGATTTGGTGGAGCTAGCCAATAAACCGCTTACCATAATATATGACGGTGCGCGTAACCTGGCCCCCAACCTCATAGCCGAGGATGGCAGTGTGGGTATTCGTGTAACATCGGAACTCTTCTCAAAGGAACTATGCTATCGTTTTCAAAAGGCTGTGGTATCGACCTCGGCAAATATCAGTGGTGAGCCCACACCTGCCAATTTTAGTGAGATAAGCCCCGAGATAAAAGCAGCGGTAGATTATGTGGTGAATTACAAACAACTCGATATGGGGCGTCCCAAATCATCGAGTATAATAAAACTTGCAGCAGATGGAACTGTTGCCATAATAAGAGAATGAGCGTGCAAAATAAAAATACCAAGAGTATGCTCGACCGTTTTATCGAGTGGCGTGAGAAACATATCTCCCAGAGCCAGTTTATCCTGATTCTGAGTTTTATGGTGGGAGTTTTGTCTGCTCTTGCCGCCTATGCGTTAAAGCATCTTATACACCTTATCCAGCATCTGCTCACAGGCGGTTTCGATAAAGATACATTTAACTGGCTATATCTTGTGTATCCTGTTATAGGTATTTTTATCACCGGTTTGCTCATTCGCAAGGTGGTGCGCGACGACATAAGCCATGGAGTAACAAAGGTTCTTTATGCAATATCCTGTCGTCAGGGCAAGATACGCCGGCACAACACATGGTCGTCGTTGCTTGCAAGTGCCATTACCATCGGCTTTGGTGGCTCCGTGGGTGCCGAGTCGCCAATCGTTATGACCGGCTCGGCCATAGGCTCGAATCTCGGTTCTTTCTTCAAGATGGAGAAGAAGGTGATGATGCTGCTCATTGGCTGCGGTGCAGCGGGAGCGGTGTCGGGTATCTTCAAGGCACCCATTGCCGGTTTGGTGTTTACTCTCGAGGTGCTTATGCTCGACCTCACAATGTCGTCGCTCTTGCCGCTGCTCATTTCAAGCGTTACGGCAGCCACGTTGTCATATCTGCTCATGGGTACCGATGCCATGTTTGAGTTTCATTTGGAGGATAATTTCGACCTCGCGCGTGTGCCATACGTAATCATGTTGGGAATTGTGTGCGGTTTGGTGTCGCTTTATTTTACAAAGGTAACAACTAATATAGAGCGTTTCTTCAAGCGTTTTACCAATCCTTATGTTCGCCTTGCGATAGGTGGCAGCGTACTCAGTGTGCTTATATTTCTTTTCCCTCCACTGTATGGCGAAGGATACGAGATGATTCACCATCTTATAAATGGTTCCTCGGCCGATGTTATACTGAATAACTCGTTGTTCTACGGCCATGCGAGATTCCTTTTCCTATATCTGTTCCTTATAATATTATTTAAGGCATTTGCTTCCACTGTAACAAATTGTGGAGGTGGTTGCGGAGGTATTTTTGCACCCAGCCTTTTCTTGGGCTGCGCATCGGGATATCTGTTTGCCGGTTTGTGCAATCTCACAGGGTGGGGCGTTTATGTGTCCGATCGTAACTTCGCCCTCTTTGGCATGGCTGCGCTTATGTCGGGTGTGTTCCATGCTCCTCTCACCGGTGTGTTCCTTATTGCCGAGCTCACGGGTGGATACGCTCTTTTCTTACCACTTATGATAGTATCTGTGTTTTCCTATCTTACAGTTAAGATTGTAGATAAGAATAATATCTACGCGGTGCGCCTTGCGCAGCGTGGCGAGCTTATTACCCACCACAAAGACCAGGCGGTACTCACTATCTTGAAGGTTGAGGATGTTATTGAGAAGAATTTCATGCGCCTTACCCCCGATATGGATTTAGGGGCACTCACGGCTGTGGTGGCAAAAACCAAGCGTAACATCTTCCCTGTGGTAGATGCCAGCGACCATCTTGTGGGCATCCTTTATCTTGATGACGTGCGCCATATAATGTTCCGTCAAGAGCTATATCATCGTTATGCCGTGGGCACGCTCATGCGCGAGGCTCCCGTGCGGTTGAGCATAGAGGAGCCCATGGAGGCAGTTATGCGCAAATTCGAGGAGACGAATGCATGGAACCTGCCGGTAGAGGGTGTCAGTGGCGAGTATATCGGTTTTATCTCAAAATCGGCAATCTTTACCGCATACAGAAAAACATTACTCGAATTTACATCGGATTAAAATAACAGGGGTGCAGAATCTTTGTGCCTCGGCATTAAAACAGATTATTTACATGAACAATAAATTAAGAATAGTATATCTTGGTACCCCCGATTTTGCTGTGGAGCCACTTAAAAGACTGGTCGAGAAACAGCGTGCAAGTGCCAATTGCGGTTACGAGGTAGTGGGTGTTGTAACAATGCCCGATAAGATGATAATCAAGCGTGGCTATCAGTTGCTCATGAGCCCTGTAAAGCAGTATGCCGTGCAGGAGGGGTTGCCTGTATTGCAGCCCAAGTCTCTTAAAAATGAGGATTTTCTTGCTGCACTTGCTGCATGGCGTGCCGATTTGCAGATAGTAGTGGCATTCCGTATGCTGCCCGAGAGTGTGTGGAATATGCCTCGTCTTGGTACATTTAATCTGCATGCCTCGCTCCTGCCGCAGTATCGTGGTGCAGCCCCCATAAATTGGGCTATAATAAACGGCGATAAAGAGACCGGTGTTACCACCTTCTTCCTTAAACATGCAATTGACACTGGCGATGTGATATTCCGCGACAAGGTGGCGATAGAGGAGTGCGATACAGCCGGTACCCTGCACGATAAACTCATGTTGCAGGGTGGTGAAACAGTTCTGCGCACCGTAGAGGCCATTGTAAACGGTACAGCCACAGCGCAACCGCAAGAACAAATGTTTGCACAGGAGAGCGATTTGCGCCCCGCACCCAAAATCTTCCGCGATACCTGTCGCATAGATTGGGAAAAGGATTGCCAAGCCGTGTATGATTTTGTGCGTGGAATGTCGCCCTATCCCGCAGCATGGTTTGAGCTATGCGATGCTGCCGATACCCCTGTTGCCATAAAAGTGTATGAGGTTGCCAAAGAACCTGCCAAGCACGATAAAAAAGCGGGCACGTTGCTCACTGATGGAAAGAGCTATGCCAAAGTGGCTGTGAGCGATGGTTTTATATCGTTATTGTCGGTGCAGATACCGGGAAAAAAGCGCATGCCCATAGACGACCTGTTGTGTGGGTTTTCGCTCCAAGGGTATAGTGTGAAAATGATATAAACAGAGATTATATAACGCAAATTATATCTTCTTATTGTTAAAATCCAAACATTTTTTTTCAAATGTTTGGATTTTATGCTTAAAATAGTTTCCTTTGTACCGATAATTCATTATAAATAACCTAAAACCAATTGCCTATAGACCAATTTTACTCCAAACGACAAAATAGAAGATAATGGAGAATTTGACACAGATGACCGACGATAAGTTGGTGTCGCTGTATATTGGGGGCAATAATTCGGCTTTTGATGTTTTGCTGAATCGTCACAAAGACAGGTTGTTTTATTACATATATTTTATTGTACGTAGCAAAGAGGTTGCCGAGGATATATTCCAGGAGACCTTTGTTAAGGCTATCATTAAATTGCAGGAGGGTCGTTACCAGCCCGACGGCAAGTTCGCTGCGTGGATAACCCGCATAGCGCACAATCTTGTTATAGACCAATTTCGTCAGGAACGCAATGAGAACCTTGTTTCAAACGACGAAACCGAGGTCGATTTGCTGAATAATGCAGCCCTTGCCGAGGGTACTATCGAGAATCGTTTGGTCAATGAGCAGGTGTTGTGCGATGTGCGCTCTCTTGTAAACGAACTGCCCGACTGCCAGCGCGAGGTTGTCTATATGCGCTATTATCAACAGCTGTCTTTCAAAGAAATATCTGATATAACCGGTGTGAGCATAAATACAGCCCTTGGTCGCATGCGTTATGCCATCCTTAATATGCGTCGCATAGCAGCAGATAAGAAGATATCGTTAGTGCTTGAATAATACTTAACTAATCATAAACTTTTTATATCCGTTTCGGCCGTAACAAAAAAATGTTACGGCCGAAATACTATATAAGGTTTTCTTGCGTTTTAATAACAGAATGTGAAAACTTATATAGCCTATGAATAGAAATTTTACTCCTAAATTACAGCATCCAATTATTGCAGAGGCTTTAAGGTGCGAGAAGATGCCTTCGCCATCGCCCACCTCGCTGGAATTCATTAGAAATTTTGCCCGAAATTTCAGAGTGTGCAAGAGCGAGAATGGAATAGTACAGGATTATGTGTTAAACTAAAAAGACACTGATAGAAAGAGATTGGTACCAATCTCTTTTTATTGTATATGGCAGAGTAACCAAAAAACAATATATTATTATGAAAAACTTGTTTGATAGATTTTTATCATCGCTAAAAGAGACTCTTTGGTCTTTTCCTCGTACAAAGCCTGTGGAATTACTGTTAATGGTTGCTGCGTATATTGCGGCAGAGAGTGGCCCTTATGAAGGATTGTTACTTTATCCGATATTGCTTTTCGCAGCAATCTCACTCAATTGTTTGAGTGGTATGAAACGTCTTTTTTATTATATGCTTGCGATTTCTGCACCCTTGATGTTCTTCGATGGTTGTGTAGATGTTTTGGGTATAAAGTTTTTACCATTGTATGTTTTAAGCATAATAGGCCTGTTATTGACCCATTGCAAATTTGAAGATAAGGATTGTGCATTGTCGTTTATCAGCTTTGTCAGAAGTCTCTTTAACGCAATGTTGTTTTCAACGGTGGCTTTATGCCTGGTTTTTATAATCCTTTTGTCTGCCGATTATATTTTTGGTATGGATATACCTTCTGATTTCTATAATACCATTGCTTATGTGGTATATATTGTTATTGCTCCTGCTTCGTTTGTATCGGCATACGAAAGAAAGAATGCCGATGTGTCTCTTGGTAAAATTGGTGAAACGGTTTTTTCAAAACTCATCGTGCCGTCTTTGCTCATATATACTCTTATTCTTTATATATACTTTGGGCAGATTGCGATACTATGGGAACTGCCCAAAGGCGGAATAGTATATATGACACTCTCTCTCATGATATCGTCAATGGTATTGGGATTGGTAAAAAAACTCTCTTCCACCAAATTGTATGAGTGGTTCTTTCCAAGATTGGCGTTGGTGCAGATACCAATTCTTGTAATGTTTTGGGTGGCTGTGTGCTATCGTATTGGCGAGTATGGTTTCACCGAAGACCGCGTGATGCTTGTGGTTGTGGGTATTGCCGTTACATTGTCGCTGCTTGCTTTGCTTGTGTGCCGCGAGGATAGGCGCTATTTCACGGTATTGCTTATTTCCCTGGCATTTATGGCAACAGGTTTGTTGCTGCCGTCAAAATATATATCGGTTGCATCTCAAAAGAGCAGAATGGAATCTATGGCGCGCAGTCTTGGCTTTGTGGATGAATCGGGTAATGTGGATTTTAGCCACTCGTCATTGGCCAGCTTTACGGCAGAACAGTATAAGGCTTTAGATGAGCTGAAAAGCGTTATTGCATTCTTGAACGATAATGGCGAATCTTGTAACCTAACATTTGATATGCCCGAAAGCTTTATAGAGGATTTAAGTAAGGATTTCGATGTTTATACCGAATATGAGGGCTTGAAAATTCCCGATGGGTTTTCTTATATCTATTTCCCAAATGAAACATCTGTTTACGGCGATGATACATACTCAGTGAGTACAAAAAACGGTAAGATATCATTTACCTGCGAGGATGTGCATAAACAACTAATGGAGCGTATTGGTGTCGCCGATAATAATATAGTGAAAGAATTGCAAAGCGATAAGTATGGCTCTCAATTGGCATATTTTGAGCATGAAGAATTCTTTTTAGTGATTCGGAGAATTGAATATACTGCATTAGGTAATGATGTTAAGGTAAAATCTATGCATTTTCAATGTCTGTTCTTGAAAGAAAAGAAGTGAGAGTTTAGAAAGAAACAACAAACGAGTTCCGCACGCGGAACTCGTTTGTTGTATATGAAGGACACTGCTGTTTATTCCAGATTCTTCTGCTCAAGCCCGTAGTTATATTTCTTGTCGGCCGCTTTGAGCAATAGCGAAATTATTACCGCTATCACACCAAAGAAGGCAAATATTGCCATGGGGGCAGTGTAATCGGTTGTGCCATTGACAGTGTTGCTCTGTATTACATTACCAATGAGCACGGGTACCATTGAGAGGCCTATGTTCTGTATGTAGAATATAATTGCATATGCCGAGCCAAGCTGTTTCATGGGTATAATCTTGGGTACCGAGGGCCACATTGCCGATGGAACAAGCGAGAATGCTATTCCAAGCAGTATCATCACAATAACAGCAAACCACCATACATTCATGATGGGCAGTGCAAACAGTATGTGTACTACTGTGAGCAGTGCCGAGCCTATGAGCATGAGTGTCGCTCCCTTGCCCATTCGGTCATACATTGAACCAAAGATGGGGGTGAGCAGAATGGTGCCAAATGGCAGCAGACCGGGGATTATACCGGCAAGGCTGGGGCTCACCTCGTATTTAATAATCATGAGGTTTGTGGCAAATTTAAGGAAGGGGAATACAGCCGAGTAGAACATGAGGCAGAGCAGTGTAATGAGCCAGAATCCCCTGTTGCAGAAGATTACTTTAAGGTCGCTCATCTTGAACTGCTCTTCGCTATTCTCGGTACCGGCAGCCATGCTTTGCGATGCATCTAATTTCTTGTCCATCACGCAATATACAATGTACGACAGCATGCCGATGCACAATGTGGATGCTCCAATCATCACCGGTGCCGATACAATACCGAAGTGCTGTGCAAGGGGCAGTGCGAAGAATAGTGCGCACGCTGTTCCCACACGAGCAAGAGCCACCTGCAAGCCCATTGCAAGAGCAAGCTCGTGGCCGGTGAACCATTTTGCAATAACTTTAGTTACTGTGATGCCGGCAATCTCGCAACCCATGCCATAGATAGCAAAGCCCAAGCAGGCGATAGCCACCTGTGTGGGCAAGCCGAATATCACGCCCTCGAATCCGTTGTTCACTGCATACCATTTAATCATGGCACCGATGAACATGAGCGATGTGCTCATGAGTCCTGTAAAGCGTATTCCGCATCTGTCAAGGATTATACCGCCAAAGAACAGCATCAGCAGGAATACGTTAATGTAGCCGTATGCCCCCGAGAAAATTCCGTAGTCGTCGCTTCCCCAGCCAAGGCCGTCGATGGCCGATGTTACCTTTACAACCTCCTCTTGGGGTGTATTCTCCTTGTCGGTGTACTTAATGGTGTACTCGTTGCCCACCACGATATCTTCTGCCGAGGCTATCTCTTGTGTGCTCACCTTCATCAGCGAGTCGGCTGCAAGGTATGATCCGTTGTTAAAATATACGAGCTTGCCCTTTGTGGTGAGGGGTGCTTCGAGTGGCCCCATTACATCGGTAAAGAAGTAGGCCATCATCATTGTGAACGATACAATGGCAAGCGCGCTCCAACGTGCTGCTGCCGAGTCGTTTAGCTTTTTCTGAATTTTTTGTGTTACAGTCATTTGTATATGTTTTTATTTATATGTTATTTTATATTTGCCTAAATTGTTTGTCTTGTTTGTCATTCTGACGCCTGCAAGGAGGAAGAATCTCCGTTTGTCATATCGAACGTATGTGAGATATCCCGTTTGTTCTTTTTTAGATTCCTCGTCGCTTTGCCTTTGGCGAACTTGCTTTCGCTCGCTATAATTGAAAATAAATTTTCACTCGCTCGTTTAATCGCAACTTTGTCTCCGTCGGAATGACAAAACTCTGTGTTTGTCATTCTGACGCCTGCAAGGAGGAAGAATCTCCGTTTGTCATATCGAACGTATGTGAGATATCTCGTTTATTTTATTTTACCTATTTCTTCAACCACTTATCCAGCCATGCAAAGTATGTGCGTTGCCACAAAATGCCGTTCTGTGGTTTCAGTACCCAGTGATTCTCGTCGGGGAAAAGAAGCAACTGCGCAGGCACGCCCTTGAGCTTGGCTGCGTTGAAGGCTGCCATCGACTGCGACGAAAGTATGCGGTAGTCGCGGTCTCCGTGAATGAGCAGGATGGGGGTGTCCCAATTCTCCACAAACTTGTGGGGCGAGTTGGCAAATGACTTTTGCACCTGTGCGCTCTTTTCATAGGGCGCACCGCCCAAGTCCCAATTGGTGAACCAGCTCTCCTCGGTCTCAAAGTATTGCTGTTCCATGTTAAAGAATCCATCGTGTGCAATGAATGCCTTGAAGCGTTTGTTGTGGTGTCCCATCATCCACATTGCTGTGTAGCCGCCGAAGCTGGCACCCACGCAACCGAGGCGGTCGCTATCGACATAATCTTCGCTGGCAATGTCGTCGATAGCCGCAAAGAGGTCCTTCATGCAGGCACCGCCATAGTCGCCGCTAATCTGTTCGTTCCACTCGGAGCCGAAGCCGGGGAGGCCGCGGCGGTTGGTGGCTATTACAATGTAGCCGTTGGCTGCCATTATTTGCATATTCCAGCGGTAGCTCCAGAATTGGCTCACGGGCGACTGCGGGCCACCGTTGCAGAATAACAGGGTGGGGTATTTTTTGCTTGCATCGAAGTGTGGGGGGTATATTACCCACGAGTGCAGGTCCTTGCCGTCGAAGGTCTTGCACCAACGTGCTTCCACCTTACCTGTTGCAATCTGTGAAAGTATATGCTCGTTCTCGTTGGTGAGCCGGGTTATGCGCCCGTCTTTGTATATTGCATATATGTCGCTTGGTGCGCTCATGGAGCTGCGGTTGGCAAGCAGTGTGCCGGTGGGTGTGGTGGCTACCGATGTGTAGTCGTAATCGCCGTCGGTGAGCTTGGATAGTGTGCCCTCGGTGGTTACGTTATATACCTGTGTGGTGCCGTGCCATGTGCCCACGAAATAGAGACTCTTGCTGTCGTTTGCCCAGCAGTAGGCATCTACATTGCTGTCGAATGTGGGGCGGCCCTGCTCATCGTCGGTGAGATAGCGTTGCTTGCCGGTAGCAATATCCATTATACACAGGCGGTTTCGGTCGCTCTCATAGCCGTCGCGTTTCATGCTGAGCCATGCGAGGTGTGTACCGTCGGGCGAGAATGTGGGTGTGGTATCATATCCGTAGTTGGCTGTCTCGCTGTTGAGCTTGCACAGATTTTTTGTTGTGCCGTCCTCGGTGTTATAGAGAAAAATATCGGTATCGGTGCTCAGTGTATATGCAATACCGGTCTTTTTAATGCAAGAGTATGCAATCTGTTTAGAGTCGGCACTCCAAGCGAGTTGTTCTGTGCCACCAAAGGGGCGGTTGGGGCAGTCGTAAGCGGTGCCCTCGAGCAGGTCTTTGCCCTCGTCTATGCTGTTGCCGTCGAATGTGGCTATAAAGGGGTGGGGTGCATCGGTTATCCACTCGTCCCAATGTTTATACATAAGGTCGTTAATAATTATACCTTTTGATAATGGCAGGTCGGGGTGCAGGTCGGCGGTGCTATCCTTTATCTTTACACGTTTTATGAGAATAACTTTTGTTTCACAGGGCGAAAAGAGGAATCCCTCTATGTCGCTGCTGCTGTTGGTGAGCTGCTTTCGCCCGCTGCCGTCGGGGTTCATCAGCCACACTTGGTTGCTGCCGCCCTCGTTGGATAGAAAGGCAATTTTGCTGCCGCCTTTTATCCATGTTGCGCCTGTTTCGTTGGCTGCGGTGGTGGTGAGCAGTGTTTTATTGCCGCCGTCGGCATCCATTATGTTTATGGTGTGGTGGCTTTTGTTCTGCTCCACGCTGTAATAGCTTATGCCATAGATTATCTTGTTGCCATCGGGCGACACTGTGGGATTGCCCACACGGCCCATGGCCCACAGAGCCTCGGGTGTCATGAGCCCTCCCTCTATTTTTATATCCTTCTTGCCTATTATCTCTGCAGAATTATCGTTACTGCCCGTACTGTCGCACCCTGCAAGTATCATTCCCGATAGTGCCATTGCTGTCATAATTGTTACTCCTTTATTCATATAGCTTTGTGTTTGTAGTTTTGTTTTTGTATTAAAACTGCATATTTTATACAGTTGTGCCTATAATTTAGCAAATTTAGTAATAAATATTCTTTTGCGCAATAGGAAACGAACAATATTGAGAATAGGCTAAATTAATGGTGCAAAAACATTTTACTTTTTAGTTAAAAAACAAAAAAATCAATCATTATGCTAAAATTCTCCAATTTAACATTTGCAGATAAGGAATCATTTTAACATTTTTGCACTGCTAGGCAAGAGCAAAGATAACAGAGCAAAAGGCCGTCAGGCCGTGGGGCGTTAGCCCCCCTTAATTACCCTTAGTAGCCTTTAGTAACCCTTAATAATCTTTATTAGCCATTATAAATGAAAAACAATAACCAACCAATGAAACAGAAAAACACAAAAAAAGAATTTTACACAGCGCCCGTAATGACGCTGATGGAGATAGAGACATTGCAGATATTGGCAGGTTCCTTTACAGGTAATGCACCGGATAGCGACGATAGCGAGTTCGGTGCACCGGTACAGCGTCGCGGCCAATGGGGCGATTTATGGAAATAAATCGCACTATCAACAACACGAGCAGTGATAGGTCGCACGAAGAATGGATGAAATTCATTCCGTGCGGGTCACGTTCAGCAAGTGTTGTTAATTGGGGCGACCTTTGGGAAACTGAAAACTGAAAACTGAAAGGTAAAAACTGAAAACTGAAAATAATATATGAATAAATTAGAGCATAAAATTTGGAATTGGATAAAGCTTTCCGCTTTAACCTTTCCCCTTTTCGTTTTCGTTGCTTGCAACGACAACGACGACATCGTGCCCGACACACCCGATGCTCCTACCGAGGGCTATCACCTGACCTTTGACGGAGGTGTGGGCATTGAGACTGGTACCCGTGCTGTCTGGAATGACGATAATGGTTCGGGCAACCTGATTTTCCAGTGGGACTATACTCCTGAGGGTACAGAGGATTATGAGATGGTGATGGCAATTGTGGGAGGTGAACTTGTCAAGAGCATTGAAGGGAACTACCACACCTACGCCAGCATCCATAGGCTCAGTGAACACTCCGACGATGCTCACTGGGCAACATTCAAGACCATAGAGACGTACCCATATGATATAACTGGCGGTAAGTATGAGGGCTTTGATGTCCTTGCTGTCGCTCCTATCTGCGAAGCGAACGGTGCTTCAATTGTGAGTCATGACATTATCTTCGATGCCACAATGCTAATGCCTGCTACATTTACACAGGTTGCCGATCAAGAGCCCGACTTCCTGCGCAACTATATGTATATGTATGCCTACGAAATGATTGACGACAATAGGGCAACGCTCCGGTTCAAGCATATCCCTGCCACCTTCCGCTTCATCATTACCAACAAGCGGCCAACGGAGGCAACCATCAAGAGTGTTCAGGTGTCGCAGACAGATGCTGCATTGCCTGTAGCCTCCAAGTGGGTAAGTATCGATTTTCAAGGAAATCTTTCTTTCAGTCGAAGCACTCATGCCGCGATTTCAACGCAGTTGGGTGAAAATGGTACCACTGTGCAGAAAGATGCCAAGTACACAGCGTATGCACTTGCCTTGCCACTTGCCGACAATAACGCCTTCGAGGACAAGAAAATACAATTCACCATCGAGGCATTGGGCCCGGACAACGAACACCTTTCTTTCGAGCTGGATGCAGACAAATTGGCCGCTGCCAATCCGAACAATGAGTATAACTGGGTCGGCGGCAAGTCCTACACCATCCGTATGAGCCTGAACGATGTGCTTACCTTTGAAGGCATCACCGTGGACGACTGGAACGAGCAAGAGATAGTGGGCGGCGAGGCTGTCGAGTGGGTGAACGGCTTCAGCGAGACAGGCGATTATGAGCCTGCACAACTGAACGCCAGCGGCTACTACGAGATAGCGAACGGCGGCAACCTCTTCTGGTTTGCCAACCACGTCAACACCGCTGACAGGACCGCCAATGCAGTCCTCACGGCAGACATCGACCTTGAAGGCAGACCGTGGACACCTATCGGCTCCACAGGCGAGGAGAACAATAACTTCCGCGGAGTCTTTGACGGAC
>CALGJF010000019.1 GCA_937914945.1 uncultured Bacteroidales bacterium
CTTTCCACTTTGACAATGCTCGCTAATCGTGACCCGCACGGCACGAATACACCGTGCTACGTGCGACCTTCCACTGCTCGTATTGTCGAAGTTGTTCGCTTTCGCTCTCAACTTTCCACTATTTAACACGCCTTCGGCAAAACAAACAAAAATTCGGCGCAACCATGCAGTTGCGCCGAATTTGGTTTATAAGGCAAGTATTTATTACTTAACAACCTTTTTATTGTTCATAATATAAACACCCTTTGCAGGAGCCGCATTGAGCTCGCGACCGCTGAGGTCGTAAATCTTTGAATTACCGTTCTCGGCCTCAACAATTTCAATGCCTGTTGCGGGTGAAACCACTCGCAGTGTGGCATCAACGATAGAACCACTATTGGTAAGGAAACCATTTGTGCCCGAGCAAGTACCATTGGCTGCAAGCTGTCCACCGGCATCAATGCCATTCCAGTCCATTTTGAAACGAATACGGTAGTCGCCTTCGACGGCAGGGGCCGTGAAAGAAGGCAAGAACATTGTGTTACGCGCAGCGTCCGTAAGTGAAGTACCCGCCGAGTTCACGCCACCATTTACATCATCGGCAAAGTTACCTGTATAGAAACTGAACGAAACCACATCGGTACCGCTCTGGTCGGTAGAGCCTTCGTTGAACGAAAATTGCTGGTCGTTGTCAAAATCTATATAAACGTAAGCGTTCATCCAGTTACCGCTTTTATTTATAACTGCGTTAATTGTTGACGAAGGAGAGCATACAAGAACGCAATTTTCATCTGCAGTCTTGTCAAAATAGGGCCTTGCCTCGTTAATCTCGATAACCTGTGTATCCCCACCCTCCTCGGTAAATTCAATAGTTGTTATTTTACGATGAGTATGTGTGGGGTTCATTGTTTTATCGAAGTTGGTTGCATAAGGCTCCACGATTTTGGGTGTAACCTTTAATGTAACCGATGCCGAAACGCCTGAGCCATCTGCGGCTGTTGCGGTGATGGTAACCTCGCCCTCGGCAACAGGCTGAACAAGACCGTTATTTACTGTGGCAATGCTTGCATCGCTTGTTGTCCACTCCAATACAGGATGTGTAGCCTCGGCGGGATTGATGGTTGCTGTGATAACCATTGTGCGGTTGAGCGCAACCTCCTCGGCACCATTCTCTGTTGTGAGTGTGATGCTCTCGATGGGAGTTGCTGTTGCTGCCGCATCGATACCATCGAAGCAGTAGAGTGAGCTTGCGGGGAGTGTTACTGTGAGCTCGTCATCGATATTGACAGCCTCACCCACGGTCATGCCGGCAAGAGCAGCCTGGCTGCTGAATGACGGACGGAGAACGATACTGCCGCTTACATTTGCAGGGATGTTGAGTGCCTGACGCAATGTAAAGGTGTAGCTCTTCTCGTCGTTGCTACCGTTGCGCAATGCAAGAGTAGATTTTGTGCCGTTCCAAGAGGCCCAGCCATAAATCTGAGCTGCGCTGCCTGTCCAGGGGCTGCCACCTACCCAATGTGCATCGGGCAATACATCGGCGTTGCGTTTCTGCCATGCGATGCACTCTGCAATGTCGGCCCAAAGCTGTCCGTTGTTGATGCTGTTGAGCAATGCATAATCTACATAAAGCTCTACCACACCCGAACCGCATACGAATGCACAACGCATCTCGCGGAGAACGGCATCGTAATCGCGCTCATCGCCTGCGGGAGGACCGAACTGTGTGAGCATGAAGCCGTGAGTCATCAATGTGTTGATGGGGCAGATGGGTGAGTTGGTTACATAGTTCTGATATACAAGGCGGTCGCGATAGGTAATCCAATTCTCGCGTTTGAGTGTGTTGTTACCAATGCGGTCGTGGTCGTTCTCCTGACGCCATGTAGCATCGCTTATCTGATACCAGAAGGGGCTTGCCCATGTACCCACCGTGGTATTGAAGAAGATATCCTCGCGCAACTCCTCGCGCACATAACGCTCGAGGCGGATGATACCCTCGGCATTTTCGTTACCTGTATCGCCGGCATCGGGGCCCACTGATGTAAACTGTGCCGAAATACCATCGAATTTAAAGAACTTAAAGTCGCCCTGATTCTTTACAAGGTTATATGCAGCATCCTTAAATGCCTGATAGTATGCGGGGTTAGACAACTGCATACCGCCACGATTCTCGGCATTCCAATATGCACGACGATAGTTACCGCTCTGACCATAACCACCGACAGGGCCTAACCAAGCACCAACACCGGCACCCATTTCCTCGGCTAGCTGTGCCATAGGACGCATTTCGTCGGGGAATCCGCTGTGGAATGTCCATGGACCATAGTTATCCCAACCATCGTCGATAACGAAGGCTACGGGACCATGGCCGTAACGGTCGTAGAATGCAGTCTTCCAATTCCGGAGAACATCCTCTATATCCTCCGATGTAAAGTTGGTGTGCTCGCTACCGGGGGCGGCATTGTTGCGGTTGATGTTAAGTTCGTACCAGCTGTTATAGTGGGGGAATGCACGCCAGGGTACTGCACGCTCGCGCTCGCTGTATGCAAGGAATGAACGGCGTTTCTGTGTATTGTAAATATTGGCATCGGCCTGTGTGCCGTCCTGTGCCACAAGACCTACTACGGCACCCACTTTCCATGTTTCGCCTGCCTGCAATGTGGTATTGCGGCTCCAACGGCCCTGAATACCCACTACATCGGTATTAATTACAACGCCCTCTTTGGGAGTGTATATTTTCACAGTTACTTTGCTTGATGCTGTGATAGCCTCACTCTTGTTCTCAATCATCACACGAAGAGTGAATGTGCCGTCATTGGGAGCTATGAAAGTAAATGTGTTGTTGCTCTTTGCTGAGCCTGTATAGCCACTGTGGTAATCGTTGGCTGCAATAGAGTTGTTGCCATCCAAGATGTCCACACCACCAAGGTTCAAGCGGTTGTTACCGCTTACATACTCAACAAGGACCTCAACCTTTTGATTTGCTTTGAGTTCAAGGCCCTCTTTGGTGTATGCATAGATATTGGGATAATCCACACCGATTGCCTCAACCACACGGGCAGGAACAGCACCATCGGCTACCTGTGTCCAAGAATCAGCAGTAAGGGATATGGGGTCCATTGAGGTGGTGAGGTTGTAGTTGTCCTCCTCGCCCGAAGCATCACCCACGGTGTTGTATGCGGTGGGGGTTTCAAGGCCTGCAAATATCTTATTGCTCATGAGCACGGCACCGCGTGTGTTACCAACAACAGCGGGTATTGAGCCTGCCGCTTTGGTATCCACATTATACATCATGGGGATAACGTTGAACATATCCACATCGTCAACTCCGTAGAGCTCCATCTCGGTGCGCAGATAGTGGCTGCCGTCGCGCAATACTGCACGCCATACAATCTCCACCTTCTTCTCCTTATATGTATATTCGTAGTTTGCAACAAGTTGCTTGCCTGCAAAATGCTCGGCACCGCCAACAGCATTGGGGTTGGCCGCAAGATCTTGCAACTCCACGCTGTTGAGCTTCATGCCCGACGCATATACGTTATCGCCATTGCCAAATGCCACACTGAATATTTCGGTACCTGCAACAAGATCCATAGCTGTGGAGCCGGCAAAATAGATTGCCTCACCCACCTTCATGAAGCCGGCTGCAAGCACGTTGTTGCTGAGAACGTATGTGCCATTGCTCTCTATTGCCACAGCAGCGCCCACTGCCTCTTGCTGTGCGGGATATACAATTGCATTGGTATATGTCTCGCAATCGGGAAGCACGGGAAGGGTAACAAAGTTTACGGTGATTGTTTCGGCCTCGTCATCGATGGCTACAGCAGCGAACTGCCCCTCGGGAGCAACCACTGTGATATCGCTCTTTGAAACAGAACCCTCTGTGGTGTATGTATCGCCGTCGGCATAGGTATTCTCGCCAATCTTAATGGTTTTGCCGTCGGGGATGCTTATGGTATATACATGCTCAACGATAACCACTTCGCTAAACAGATAGCGGCTACCGGCATCGGCATTGGCATCCTGCTGCCATAGACCAAGGGTGTTTGTGCCATCATAGGGGTTACCACCTACACCCTGGTACCAGTTAACATATTTGTCATTGGTACCCGATGTGGTGAAGGGGCGAATCTGATAATTGTCGCCCGAGTAGTTTTCCACAAGGAAATAGATTTCGGGTTTTGTGGTGCTTAACTTCACAAAATCCTTGCCGTTGTTGTAGCTTGCGGCAGGGGTGTATGTAAGCCATTTTGCGCCATTGTGGCTGTAAATGTAGTAAGCGTTTTCAACACCATCCACTGCATAGAATGCGAACAGACCGTAATTCTCGGCTGTTCGCGTGGGAGCCGTAAGGGAGTTTGAATAAACTCCGTTACCATTCACCATAGTATAGACGTGTTCGGGCTTGCCCGCTGTGGGCAAGGTTGTGGACACCTCTATCTTGTCGGCCATAATCTGCGACACTGCACAGAAAACGCCCAAAACGAGAGTAAAGATTCTTTTCATATTATTTATAGTTAAGATTAGTATTTCAAGCCTCATAAAACAAAATAGCCCGTGAGTATGTTACAAAAAAAACGTGGACAACTTACATTATCCACTGATGAGGTCTTGGCGTACCCGAAAGAAAGATATGCAAATTGCCCACGCCGTAAACACAGCGCGGACATCAACTTTGCCACTATTCTTTCTCTAATAAACCGCCAAGTTTGACAAGGACAAATGCCTTGCCGAGGCTAACGCCTCCATCAGTAAGATAGTAAAGCTAATGCGCTATTTTTGTATGTCGTGCCACAAAAGTGGCTCGATTGGGAACGAACGCCTCGGCACACATAGCGTGCAAAAAGGCATTGTATTCACAATCATTTGCAAATATAAGCAAATTACATTAACAAGCAAAAAATTAGCCCGCTCATATTACTACAAGCAAGCAAATAAGCTATAACATTTTTACTTTTTTATAAAGACAATCATCCCATGGAAGAACGCTCTTTAAGCACCACGTAGATGATAACAGGTGCGCCAATGAGCGGGGTGATTGCACCCAAAGGCAACAAGCCACTCTCCCCGGGTAATTGGCAAACAAGATTGCACAGCAGGGTTACTGCACCACCAAGCAACATGGTAACAGGCAGCAGTCTTCGATGATTGCTTGTACCCACCGCCAAGCGCGACAGATGCGGCACGGCCAGCCCGATAAACGCCACGGGGCCGCAGAAGGCCGTAACTGTGGCTGTGAGCAAACCTACAATGAGCAATAGCACACCACGCACGCGCTTAATGTTTATTCCAAGATTTAAGGCATAGAAATCCCCAAGCAGCAGAGCATTCAGCGGTTTCACAAGCAACAATGCCGCAACAAGAACAACAGCCAACAGCACCGAGTAGAAAGGCAGCTGTGCCACAGAAACCGCCCCAAAGCTGCCCATACCCCAAATGAGATAGGAGTGTACGCCCTCGGCAGTGGAAAAATAGTTAAGAATGGATATAACCGAGGAGGTAAGGTAGCTCATGGCAAGACCGGCAATGAGCAGATATATTTTATTTGAAAGCAAGCGGGCAAGCAGCAGCACCACGGCTATTATGAACAGAGCGCCCATAAACGCACCGGCAAGCACGGCAAGATAGCCGCCCCACCCTGCCACAAGTGTTCCTTGCAGCAACAGCATAACCACCGCCACACCAAGCCCTGCACCGCTGTTTATGCCAAGCACCTCAGGGCCTGCCAAGGGGTTATTGAAAAGGGTTTGCAGCAGAAGGCCCGCGACAGACAACGCCATGCCCGCCAAAAGCGCGGTTACAGCCTGCGGCAAGCGTGTATGAAGCAGAATGAGCCGCCACCCCTCGTTACCGGCATCGCCGCCTGTGAGAATATCGGCAACAGCATGAAAAGGGATACTCACCGAGCCCCAAAAGAGGTTCGCCAGGAAGAGGATTGCAAGCAGAGTGCCCCACCCTGCAAACAAGAGCATGGCACTATTCCGACATTTTCTCATAATATCTTAATTCATAAGAAGGTAACAACTGTGGATGAAAGATTGCCACAAGCTCGCGCAACAGGACATCGGGGCGAAAGGGAGTCTCCTCGTAAAAAGGTTTACGCCCTGTATTGCACACATATATATTACGCGTTTTGAAGGGCTTGAAGTGGGCATACCCGCCAAAGTCGGCAAGCAACGAAGCATAATTTTTATCCTCGCCCGAATTGTACTTTATGAGCCAAAAATCGGCATCGGCCGCACGGCTCAACACCGTTTCAAAAGAAAGGGGCACAGAGCCGCTGCCCGCACAATGGGCAAAGAGATAGCGCGCCCCTGCCATTTGGTACATCTGCCCCATGGTGCTCTCGCCGGCAGGCATATACCATGCCGAACTGCTTTTAAGTTCGCACATAAGCGAGGGGCCCTCCCCTGCACTTGCCGCAAGCGTTCTGAGTTCTTCGAAATTGCTGCACACAAGAGAAAACAAAGAGTCGGCAACAGCATCACGCCCCACCAAGCGACCATAAAAGCGCATCCATTCGGCCGAGGCAAGGGGCGATGATTCCATATACTCGGCACACTCCACAACAGGGAACGGAAGGTTCTCTATCTTGCCATAGCCGCCATTCTCGAACGGCAACACAAATATTGCCGAAGGGGCAAGCTGCACCACTCTCTCCACATCCACATTGAGCGAACTGCCGCAATCGGCAACCGCACCCTCGGCTATCCTTTGATGAATAAAGGGAGATAGCATGTAGCGCGAATCACACACACCGCCTATGGCATTGGGCGTACCCAAGGCTTCCAGCAGATTTGTGTGAACAGTGGAGAAAAGCAACAAATTATCGAGCGGTGTACGCAACACCGTTCCATGCGGCATATTCTGTGGCAGAGGAGCATTGCGTGGCACAAGCAGATAGCGATGCAGGAGGCCTGTGCCCCAAGGATTCTTTACATCGGTAACTGTGAAACTGTCGCAATCGACCATGCACAAAAGACGAGCATGGCGCATGGGTATAGTATCCCCCGCTATATCACTTTGTTGCGGAGCACCTGCACCGCACCCCCACGTAACAAGGATGGCGAAAAGAGGCAGGCAACAAAAGCATTTTACTATACAGGAAATACCACGCATGGGAATCAGATATTATCGTTCACAATGCACAGCTGCTGGCGTATGCTCTCGGAGTGTATAGCCTCGAACACATCCTTCACAGCCTCAATATCCAATTTATGGTTCACACAGAGCGCAGCACAGCGTTCCATGGTCTCTTTATAGCGGAACGGCTGGAACACGGTAATCCCCTTCTCTTTTTTCACTTTACCTATCTCGCGCACTATCTCCATGCGGCGGGCAAGCAGGCGTATCAGTTCGTCATCAATCTCGTCGAGACGAGCGCGATGAGTGGCAAAATGCGAGGCTTCGCCTTCGGACATGCGATGCACCAACCCATCGAGCATGGCAACAAGCTCGGCTGGGGTCAGTTGCTGGCGGGCATCGCTCAACGCGCATGAGGGATTACAATGCACCTCCACCATAAGACCATTGAAATTGAGGTCCAAAGCCTGCTGCGAAAGCGGCATCACAAGCTCGCGCTTGCCGGCTATGTGGCTGGGGTCGCATATTATAGGCAGCTGCGGCAAGCGGTTTTTAAGCTCCAAAGGTATTTGCCACTGCGGGGAGTTACGGAAGATTTTCTCGCCATACGAGGAGAATCCGCGATGTATAGCACCCAAGCGCGTTACACCGCTGTTGTTAAGGCGTTCAAAAGCACCTATCCATAGTTCAAGGTCGGGGTTTACGGGGTTTTTCACAAGCACAGGGATATCCACGCCACGCATAGCGTCGGCAAGTTCCTGCACCGCAAAGGGATTGGTGGTTGTACGTGCCCCCACCCACAGCAAGTCGATATCTGCCGACAGCGCCGCCTCGACATGAGCCGCTGTTGCCACCTCGGTGGCAACAGGCAGACCAAGTTCTTTCTTAACGCGACCGAGCCACTGCAAGCCCTCGGGGCCGACACCCTCGAAACAACCGGGGCGGGTACGCGGTTTCCATATTCCCGCGCGAAAAAGGGTAACCCCCGCCGCTGCCAACTGCGTGGCAACGGCCATCACCTGCTCTTCGCTCTCGGCACTGCATGGGCCTGCTATAACAACAGGAGCCTTGGCTCCCGAAAATATATCTATCTCGTTAATATTCATTTTACCGGTTATTGTTTTATTGAGGGAAACAAAGCCTCGGCGTTCTGCGTTGTAACGCGGGCAATCTCCTCGGTGGTACAACCATAAATCTGCGCAAGTGCCGCGGCTATCAATGGTATATATGCACTCTCGTTGCGCTTGCCACGATGAGGTACGGGAGCAAGGTATGGCGAGTCGGTTTCAAGGACTATGCGTTCAAGCGGCACAGCAGCAAGCGCGGAGGCAAGCCCCGATTTTTTGAAAGTGAGCACACCGCCTATACCCAAATAGAAACCATCGTGCGAAAGTAGCTCTTTGGCCTCATCGGCACTGCCCGAGAAGCAGTGAAACACCCCTTTGAGCCCTGCCGCGCGGTGTTTCTCCATTACATCGGCAAGCTCGGCAAAGGCGTTGCGCGAGTGTATGGCAAGCGGCAAGCCTGTGGTGCGCGCCCACTGCAAATGAGCGTCGAACACCTCGAACTGCTCATTGCGGCGCTCCTCGCTCCAATAGAAATCGAGCCCCACCTCGCCTATCGCCACATGGTTGTGAGGAGAGTGTAACACCTGCTCAATGGCCGACAGCTGCTCCCTGTAATCGTCGCCTATCTCAGTGGGATGCAAACCAATCATGGAGTAACAGACGCCTGGATATTCGGCACATAGCTGTTCTATCGACGGCATGGAGTGATAATCTATTGCAGGCAACAACAGGCGGGTAACACCGCTTGCTATGGCACGTTCCACAACTGCAGCATAGTCGCTGTGGAACTCTTCGCAAAAAATATGAGTATGGGTATCTACAAACTTATTCATCGGCCGATGTATCGCTTTTTCTGTTGGTGCGATAGTAGTATATAACGCCATATTCGGCACATTTTTTTATACGCGCTTCGCCTGTGAAACCGGCAAACGCCTTCTCTATCTCGCTCCAAGCCTCGAATATGATTTCGTCGCCCTCGAAACGCATATCGGATATATTACGCAGAGCCTCGGCGGTGCGCTGTTGCAGGGATTGCTGCCTGTCGTACATCTCCTTGAAGAGGTCGAACGCTACCGACACACGCCCCATGGTGGGGTTGTAGATGGGTACACCACCCTCGCCTGTACGTCGCCTCTCGCCCTCCATAATCTTTGCGCCCCATTCAAGCACGGCAGCCTCGGAAAAGAGGTTGGGCGTGGTGTCCTCCTCTTGCGGGAGACCATAATAGGGGCGCTTGCTACGGGCTATCTCGCCACGCATTATCGACATGCTAAGCACCTGAATGAAATGCGACACATACATGCGGGCGCGTTTGAGGGCTGCCTCGTACTTTTCGTTGCCACGTTTGGTGGATTGCTCTGCCACGCAGCGTTTATATGTGCTCACCTCGCGCGAGAAGCGTTCGAGGAATGTTTTTGCCTTGTAATATGTGTTGTGCGAGAGCACATTGGTAAACACACCATTCTGCACACTGCTCTCCACAGCGGTGCGCAACGCCCTTATGCGGGCCTGGTCGGTCTTTGGAAGGCGACGGTAAGGCATGGGGTTACAGATTACGATTCAAGAGCGAATCGGCAAATTGTTTAAGATTGACCTTGCGGGCGGCATCGACAGAGAGAGCCTCGATATAGGCATCGCACTTGGCAAAGAGCTCGCCGATACGGCGCTCACAAACCTCCTTTATACCTAATTTATTATACATATCGGTGAAGAAGGCAACCTTTTCATCGGGGTCGCAAGCAGGATTTTCCATCCATGCATTCATCTGCGTGCGTTGCTCGGGAGTGGCCATCTCCATTGCCTTTATTAGAAGGAAGGTCTTTTTGTTGCAACGTATATCGCCGCCTATCTTCTTGCCGAAGAGGGCCGCATCGCCATATACATCGAGCATATCGTCTTGCAGTTGGAAGGCAAGCCCTATGGTCTCGCCATAGGCATAGAGGTTGCAAAGGTCGCTCTCCGATGCACCGGCAACAATACCACCCATCTTGAGCGAAGCGGCAATGAGCACCGATGTTTTAAGACGAATCATCTCCATATATTCGGCCTCGGTTACATCGCCACGATTCTCAAATTCCAGGTCATACTGCTGACCGTCGCTCACCTCCTTGGCTGTTTCGGTAAAAAGAGCAAGCATGGAATGGAGTTTTTCGGCGGGGGCGTGCGCAAGGAATTCGTATGCAAGCAAAAGCATTGTGTCGCCCGAAAGTATTGCAGCTGTATCGCCCCACTTTGCACAGACTGTGGGTTTTCCACGGCGCACATCGGCACGATCCATAACATCGTCGTGTATGAGCGTGTAGTTGTGGTATGTCTCCATTGCCACTGCGGGATAGAGAGCATCGGTAATATCGTCGTGATATAGGTTATATGCCATGAGGCAGAGCACGGGGCGCACTCGCTTGCCACTCTGTGCTATCGTATAACGTATAGGTTTATACAATTCAAGCGGTTCGCGTTCAAATTTTATACTTTCGATGAAACGATTTACTTCGTCTCTTATCTGTTCCCAGCTATACATAGTTTATAAAGGTATTCGGTATTACTTAAATGCTTTTTGCTGCAATATATATATTATTAAAAAAGAGGCTACACTCACAAGGGCAGCCTCTCTCTTATTATCTTTATTTATTATTTCAAGCGGAAGGTTACCGGCAATGTAAAGCGCACACGCACCGCCTTACCGGCCTGCTTACCGGGGTTCCATTTGGGCATTGCGCTTACCACGCGAACAGCCTCCTTGTCGAGATAAACATCGCTTGAACTCTTAAGCACCTCGACATCCTGAATTGAACCGTCGGAGTTTACCACAAAGTTGATGAACGATTTACCCTGTGAGTTGTTCTCGCGAGAAATACGGGGATAGTTGATATTGTCCTTCAAATATTTCATTAGCGCCGGCATACCACCGGGGAACTCGGGCATCTTCTCTACCACGTTAAGGATGGGCTCCTCCTCGGGGATATCCTCTACAACCACGTTACCGATATCGGCAATCTCCACAACCTCACCGGTCTCCTCCACAGATGCAAGCTCGCTCTCTTCAATTTCGGCCTCGTCATCTACGATTTCAAGAATCTCGGTAATCTGCTTTGCCTGGGGAGGAGGAGGTACAACCTTCTTCTCGGGCATTGTGATAGGAATCATAATCTCCTCTTCGAGAAGGATACCCGCACTCACAATTTCACCTGTGTGTTTTTTCTCTGTAGCAGTCCATTCAAAAGCTACAAACAGAATGGCAAATACCATGATGTAGCCAATCAAGAGCCATGTAGTCTTGTGCTGCTCAAGGTTCGCCTTCGCGCTTTTCTTCACTTCAAGAAGCTCGCGCTCATTCGATTGCTGATTGTTTGTTGTATTCATATGATTTTTTTATATATTTGTAGAAACCTAATTTCGCTACTTCTTCCAAAGGGCAAAAATAAACAATATTTTTCAATACACACAATTTAAGCCATCTTTTTTTAATTTATAAAGATTTTCTTTGCCGCGTGTATCATAAATAACTCATTTTTCAGTTATTTATTATGGGAAACAGCGCATTTTATGCTTTAATTTTACGCTCTACATTATATTAAGATGAAAAAAAGCATTATCTTCGCAAAGGTTCCGCAACACATATATTAACCACGAAACAGAACAACAAAGTGAAACTTAAAGGTTACATACTTTTAATAATTCTGGCAGCACCATTATGCCTGTTGAAAGCGCAGACCGGTGATATTGCCTTTAATTTCCTACGCCTGCCATACTCGTCGCACGTTGCGGCATTAGGTGGCACGAATATATCAGTAATCGACGATGACATAACCTTGGCTGCACACAACCCCGCACTGCTCATAAACGTAACCCACAATACACTGAACCTCGGCTACATGACATATATGGCCGACAGCAAGGTGGCCGGCGCGGCATACAGCCGCGTTTTTGGCGAGCGCTCGGCGGGAGCCATCACCGCACGCTATGTTGATTACGGCGAGTTCGAGGGGTATACCGAGGACAATATCCACACAGGAACATTCAACGCCAAGGACATGGAATTTGCCGCCACATACAGCTACCTGTTGAGCGACTATTGGAGTGGCGGTGTCTCGGGGAAATTCATCTACTCCAAATACGATGCCATGAGCTCCATAGCACTCGGGATTGACCTTGGATTGAATTATTACGACGAAGAGAGCGACTTTTCGGCATCGTTGGTGTTCAAGAATCTGGGAGCCCAAGTGAAAGCCTTTGAGGAGGAGACCGAAAAGATGCCTTTCGACATACAATTAGGTTTCACAAAGAGGCTGGCACACGCCCCCATACGCTTGTCGGTTACAATGAACAACCTGCACAAATGGAGCGACGACGACTTTTACAATGCCGATGGCAGCAAAGACGGATTCGGGCAGAAACTGTTGAAACACTTTACATTTGGTGCCGATGTGTTGCTTGGCAAAAAGTTCTATGCCGCCGTGGGATACAACTATCGCATGACCAAGGAGCTCTCCACCGACAACAGCAGCTGGGACGGGATGAGCATCGGTGCCGGTTTCCACACCAAGAGAATAAGACTCGGAGCATCGTACAGCAAGTTGCACGTATCATCCTCGTCGTTGCTGTTCAATGTTTCATACACATTATAAACAGATATTATGAAGAAGATAGTTATAGCAATAGACGGCTTCTCGTCGTGCGGTAAAAGCACAATGGCAAAAGCTCTCGCACGCAGTGTGGGTTACCTATACTTTGACAGTGGCGCCATGTATCGTGCCGTTGCCCTTTACTGCTTGCGCAACGGGCTTATAAAGGGAGAGGAAATAGACACCGAGGGGTTGCGAAAACAGCTCGGCAATATAAACATAACATTTGAGGCCGACCCCGAAACAAAGAACTCCATAACCCTACTGAATGGCACAAACGTAGAGCACGAGATACGCTCATTGGAGGTATCACGCCTTGTGAGCCGTGTTGCCGCGCTTGATTTTGTGCGCACCGAAATGGTGGAACAGCAACGCCGAATGGGAAAACAGAAAGGGATAGTTATGGACGGGCGCGACATAGGTACCACCGTATTCCCCGATGCCGAACTGAAGATTTTTGTAACCGCATCGGCCGAGGTACGCGCACAGCGCCGCTACGACGAGCTGAAAGCCCGTGGCGACAACCCCGATTACAACGAAATACTTGAAAACGTGCTGGAACGCGACCACATAGACCAAACCCGCGAAGTGAGCCCATTGAAAAAGGCCGATGATGCCCTTTTGCTCGACAACAGCAACATGACTCATGCAGAGCAAGAGGCTTGGTTGCAAGAACAATTTATTGCACATACACAATGTTAAGAATAGAGATTGACGAACACTCGGGATTCTGTTTCGGTGTAACCACCGCAATAAAAAAAGCCGAGGAGGAGCTACAAAACGGCGGCACCCTCTACTGCTTGGGCGACATAGTACACAACGGCATTGAGTGCGACAGGCTTAAAAAGCTGGGGCTCATAACAATAGACCACGAGACCTTTGCACAATTACACGATGCCAAGGTTCTGTTGCGCGCACATGGTGAGCCGCCTGCCACATACGAGACAGCCCGCAAAAACAATCTGGAACTCATTGATGCAACCTGCCCCGTGGTGCTTAAACTGCAACAGCGCATAAAGCAGAAGTGGCAGGATACAATCGACGAGGAGAGGCAGATAATAATCCACGGACAGGCGGGACACGCCGAGGTGCTGGGGCTTGTGGGGCAGACACACGGTGAAGCCATCGTAATAGAAAACACCGCACAGCTCGACAAGATAGCCACCGACAAAAACACATACATCTATTCGCAAACGACAAAATCATTAGAAGGTTACAAGCAGATAGCCGAGGCCATTGAACAGCGCATAGATGCCGACAAGAAAACAGAATCGTTCGACACCGTGTGCCGCCAAGTGGCCAACCGTATGCGCGGAATAAGCGAATTTGCAAAGAGCCACCAACTGATATTCTTTGTTTGCGGGCGTAAAAGTTCAAACGGCAAGATTCTATTCAATGAATGCAAGCGTGTAAACCCCAATTCATACCAGATAGAGAGCCCGCAGGAGATAGACCTCTCATTAACAGACAACGTGGATAGCATAGGTATCTGCGGTGCCACATCCACCCCCAAGTGGCTCATGGAAAACTGCAAGCAGGAGATTCTAAACTATAACAACCATAAAAACATAGAGCAATGAAAAACAAAATCAACTGTGTGGGAATACTCACATCGGGCGGCGATGCCCCCGGAATGAACGCAGCCATTCGTGCCGTTACCCGCGCCTGCATCTACCATGGAATGAAGGTAAAAGGTATTTACCGCGGTTACAAAGGACTCATAACAGGCGAGATAAAGGAGTTCAAGACCGAGAATGTGAGCAACATAATCCAGCGTGGCGGAACAATATTAAAGACAAGCCGTTGCGACGAGTTCAAGACCGAGGAGGGCCGCGCGATAGGATACGCCACACTGCAAAAAGAGGGTATCGACGCGCTTGTGGTTATCGGTGGCGACGGCTCCATAACCGGTGCATACAACCTTGCACGCGAATATGACATTCCCTGTATTGCCCTGCCCGGAACAATAGACAACGACCTATATGGCACCGACACAACCATAGGCTACGACACTGCGCTGAACACAATCATGGAGTGCGTGGATAAGATACGCGACACCGCATCGTCGCACGAACGCCTCTTCATCGTCGAGGTTATGGGCCGCGATGCCGGCTTCCTTGCCCTCAACGGAACACTTGCAACAGGTGCCGAGGCCTGTGTATTGCCCGAAATAGACCCCGAATTCGAGCGCATAAACCAATTCATTGCCAACGGATTGCGCCGCACCAAGAGCAGCAGTATCGTACTCTTTGCCGAGGGCCGCGAAAAGGACTACAACATCATGGACGTTGCCGAAGGCATGCGCAAGAAGTTCCCCGAGCTCGATGTGCGTGTATCCATCCTTGGTTACCTACAACGTGGCGGCAGCCCCACTGCCAACGACCGCATACTTGCCAGCCGCTTGGGCGTGGCAGCCATCGATGCACTGTTGGAGGGACAGCGCAATGTGATGATAGGCTTGCGCAACAACGAGATTGTCTATATACCCTTTACCAAGGCTATCAAAGACGACAAACCCATTGACCGCGAAACGGTGCGCGCACAGGAGATTCTCGCATCGTAATATAAAAGAGGATATAAAACAACACAATAAACCCCGAAGCGCATGCTTCGGGGTTTATTGTGTGTATGTGCAATTATGCTATGAGCAAATTACTCGGCAGCAGGTGTCTCCACTGTAACCTCGGAAGGAACCTCCTCGGTGAAATCGGGAGCAACCTCGGGATTTACAACGCTTGTCTCTATTGCACTCTGCTGAATAGCGCTCTCATCGGTAGATGTAGCATGAGGGATAGACCAAGCAGCAATAACGCTTACCACAACCATAAATGCAGCAAGGCTCCATGTAGCTTTCTCCAGGAAATCGGTTGTCTTTCTCACACCCATTATCTGGTTAGATGATGCAAAGCCCGATGCAAGGCCACCACCCTTTGAATTCTGAACCAATACTATAAGACACATTAGCACCGATGCTATTACAATAAGTAAAACGCAAACCAAATACATGTTATTTTCTTTTTGTATGTTTAACTATTTTTTCTAAAAATCTAATTTGGTCTGCAAAGTAACGATTTTTATTCGGATATTCCAAACATAACCGTTTAATAATTTCCAGAGCCTTGTCATATTTTCCTTGCTTAATATAAATATTTGCAAGAGTTTCCGTGAAAAATGAGGTTTGGGGCAGGGAATCTTCGGCCTCCTCTGTAACAGTTGAAGGGGCAGCGGTTTCGGCCTCGCCTTTAAGGTCGAGTGTTATTTTTTCATTATCACCCGAGAGGAAATCATCTATCAGACTTTGGCCGCGCAGCTGCGGCACAGCCGCTTGCGGGGCCTCCTTTGCCAGATATGCCGAGACGTAGTCCACGGCAGCAGCACCCTCGGCCTCAAGCGAAAAATTCTCTGCCGGCAATGTTTCGAGGAAGGCATCTATGAGGGCCATCGTTCTATCGACAGAGATATCGGTTGCAGGGGCGGGCTCAACAACGGCAGCCCCATATCCCTCCATGAGTTCAAACAACGCCCAGCGGTTTTTGAGGAAAAGTGCAGCCTTGCGCATCTCCTTTCCCAAATCAACATCGTGCAGAAGGTACAGATTCTTCAACATCAATAGGCGTGCGACATCGAAGGTGGGATGTTTTGCCACCAAAAGACGCAACTCATAGAGCGTGTCGCGATTGAGTTTTTCGGGGTGGGATATATATGCCGAGAGGGGTTCCATCGGTTACCAATTTGCAACGGCGGCATTGAAAATTGCCTCCACTATCTCGTTTATCATCTGGGTAACAAGTTCCTCCTGTACGCTCTCGAGCTGCTGCGATGAGTCAAAATCCCTTGTAGCCGAGAATGTGCGTTCGAAATCCTCTTTATGGTTCTTGTTGTTTACAAAACGTACATTCACGCTCATCTTCAACTGCACCATTGCCGAGTAGCCGTCGGATGATATCGATTTGTTTACCTGGTCATAGGCTGTAATCTCACCTGCCAACTGCAAGTCGCCTCCGCGATTAACCTGTGTGAGCTTTGTCTGCTGTATAAACACATCGCTCAGCTTCTCGTTAAGCATTGCTGCCATGGGGCCCCACTGGTATGCAGCACGGTTTTGGAATGTCTCCATGGAGATTGTCTTAATGACAGAATAATCTATGGAAGCACCGGTAAATTTGTAGCTAACCTTGCATCCCGCAAAGAGCAGCAACACCACTGCGGGCAACACAAAAAACAGTCTCTTTATTCTATTCAATTCCATACTCTTTTATCTTTCTGTAAAGTGTTCGTTCCGAAATATTCAGCTCCTTGGCAGCATCGCGACGGCGACCACGATGACGTTCGAGCGCCTGCCTGATAGCCTTTTTCTCCACATCGTCGAGCGAGAGTGTTTCATCGACATACTCCTCCACCACCTGATGCGTAGGCACCGAGGGGGCAAGATGTATAGTCGGTTGCACAGGATGATGCACCACAGGAACCACCTCCTGCGCATCGGCATACAAATGCATATCATCGCTACGGGGCGATGACTGTTGCGCAGCACGCAACCCTTCGAGCTGTTTTTTCAGTTCGGTTATATCGCGACGCATGTCAAAAAGCACGCTGTAAAGAATCTCCCTCTCGCTCTCAAAGGTTTTACCGTTGCCACCCCCGGCCGAGCCCAGAAAGGCCGGCAGGTTGCTCTTAGGCTGTTCGGGGAGGTAATGCATTATTACATCGGCCGTAACCGTGCGATTGAGTTCCAGGATGGATATCTGCTCGGCAACATTCTTCAATTGGCGTATATTGCCGGGCCATGAATATGCAAGCAGGGCACGCTTGGCCTGCTCGTCGAGTTCTATGCGGGGGACATTGTACTTTGCAGCAAAGTCCATTGTAAATTTCTTGAAGAGCAGCAGCACATCCTCGCCACGTTTGCGCAGAGCCGGAACCTTGATGGGCACCGTACTCAAACGATAATACAAATCCTCGCGGAAACGCCCGTTGCTGATGGCCTCGGGCAGATTTACGTTTGTGGCACACACTATGCGCACATTGGTTTTTTCCACTTTTGAAGAACCTACACGCAGAAACTCGCCATTCTCGAGCACTCGCAACAGGCGCGCCTGCGTGGAGAGGGGCAGCTCGCCCACCTCGTCAAGGAATATGGTACCGCCGTCGGCCTCACTGAAATACCCCTTACGCTCACTTATGGCATCGGTAAAAGCACCCTTCACATGACCAAAGAGCTCCGAATCTATTGTACCCTCGGGGATAGCTCCACAGTTCACGGCAAAATATTTGCCATGCTTGCGCACGCTGTTTGTATGAATTATTTGAGGGAAATACTCCTTACCCACACCACTCTCGCCTGTTATAAGCACCGACAAATCGGTGTGGGCCACTTGAATGGCGGTATCTATGGCACGCATAAGCTCCGGGTCGTTGCCTATGATACCAAACTGTTGCTTCACCCTCAATATCTCTGTTGTCTCCATAGATTTTATCTTAATTCCTCTTCGCTGACAAAATTACTTAATTTCAAGCAAAAACAGGCAATTTTGGCACATTTTTTATTTAGAACGGGAAGAGGAAAGGCAAAACAAGAATCATCACAATTCCCAAAATTATCTGCAACGGAAGGCCCACCTTTACATAATCCATGAAATTATATTGGCCGGCAGGCATCACAAGAGCATTGGGGGGAGTAGAAAACGGCGATGCAAAACAGAGGCTTGCACCCAAGGTTACCGCAAAGAGGAAAGGCACAGGGCTCACACCTATTTGCAGGGCACTTGTCATGGCTATGGGTGCCAACAACACTGCCGTGGCGGTGTTGCTTATGAACATAGTCATGAACGAGGTGGTAAAATATATTCCCGCCATCAGTGCAAGCGGCCCGTAATCGCCAAGACCGCTAACCAACGAGTTTGAAATCCATGCCGAGACTCCTGTCTTTTGCAAGGCAACGGACATGGGCATCATGGCGGCTATAAGAACAATACTTTCCCAATTTATGGTTTTGTATGCAGCCTCCACATTGCGGAAACAGCCTGTGAGCACCATGAGCAAACCCGCAACCATCACCGCCGTTACCGGTGCGATGGGTATAAAATCGCAAGCCATTACTACAATCATCGCAAGCATTATGAACGCAGCCACAGGTGCTTTGTAGTCGAGGGTAACCTTTGCAGCCTCCTCCAAAGGGCGGCCAAGCACAATCCACTCGGTGCTCTCGTTTTCAAGGGCTGCTATATTATCCCACGCACCCTGCACAAGCAACACATCGCCACTGTGAATGGTCTCATCGGCAATACCCTGCAATATATATTTCTTTTTGCGACAGATACCGAGCACGCTCAAATTATATTTCTTCCTGAAACCAACCTCCTTGACGGTTTTATTGACAACCGTTGCCGACGACATTATCACAATCTCGGCAACACCTATGTTGTAAAAATCGAGCGATTTACCCTTGGTCTCATCACTGTCGTTCAATTTCAGCAATTTATATTTCTGTGCAAAAACATTTACTATATCCTCATTACCCGACACGTAAATGACATCGTCCACACGCAATTTAGTATCGGATGCCACCGCCTGCTGCACAACATTTTTCAATATCCTATGCTGCCCGCGCTCTATGTGGCGCAGCTCAATGATATTAATACCAAACTTTTTGCGGATATCAATCTCACCAATCATCTTACCCACAACGAGCGACGACGCCGTTACTTGCAGGCGATGGAGATTGTTGGATATTCCATACTCGGCAACCAATGTTTTGAGCGACTTTCCGCTACCGGCACTTGTTGCGCTCAATGCACCGGGCTTTGAGAGGAACTTTTTGCTTAACGGTAGGAGCACAATTGTACCCACCACGGCACAGATAAGACCGACAGGCAGGAAGGTGAAGAATCCGAGCCCATCGAAACCGTTTTTAATCAATTCGTCGTTTATCACAAGGTTGGGAGGGGTACCTATAAGAGTCATCATACCGCTCATGCTGCTGGCAAAAGCCAAGGGCATAAGCAAGCGACCCGGATTCATCTTCACAGTCATCGCCATGCTCACCACAATGGGAATCATTATGGCAACGGTTCCGGTGTTGCTCACAAAAGCACCCATCACCGAGGTTACACCCATCACAAGAAGGAACAATTTCAATTCGCTGTTGCCGGCAAACTTCATAAGTTTGGAGCTTATCATCTTTGCAAGCCCTGTTTGAAAGATTGCGCCACCCACGACAAAGAGGCCCACCATCATTATTATCACATTGCTCGAGAAGCCCGACAACGCCTCCTCGGGAGTGAGGATACCGGCGGCAAGCAGTGTTACCAACGAACACAACGCCACTATATCGGAACGCAGTTTCCCGCTTATGAAGAAAATAACCGACAGGAATAGTACAAGTATTGTAAGTATCATGATATTAATATTATTTACGCTCGAAAAGGAGTTGCGAAATTAATAAAATTTAGCTGCAAAAGCAAGCCGTTTCAACAGCTAAACATCACAGCCCGCCATTTTTTCATTTTTTTTAATAGATTACGAAAAGCCAAAAGAGAGCAGTGTGGAAAGCGCATTAACGCCACGACAGAAATCTTTTTAACAAAAATGCTCCTTTTTATCGACAAAATCTCCATTTTTACAGGTATAAAACAGCAAACTACAAGAAATTCTATATATTTTTGCACTCCACAAAACACTAATACTATAAAACTACTTAAATACATAGTAATAACGCTCGCCGTTGCAGCCGTTACCATATACGGTGCATCGCTGTTGCTGCGCCTCGATGCCGTTCAGCATCGGGCAGCCCATTATGTAACATCGGCAATACAACAATTGAGCGACCTGCCGTTGAGCGTAGGCTCGGTGCAGGTACAGCACTTGAACAAGGTGGTACTAAAAGACATACACCTTGCCGACGAAAGGGGCGACACCGCTGTAAACATCACCAAGGTTACCGCGCACCTGTCGCCATGGCACATGCTCAAAGGCGATATACGCATAAACACCTTGATGATTGGCGCCCCTGCCATCAAACTTTATCGTGCAGACGAGAATGCACCGCTTAACATACAATTCATCCTTGACAAACTTGCAGGCGACCCGGAAAAAGAGAAAAGCAAACTGCCCGACATCAGAATAAACCATATTCAAATCTACGATGGTCGCGTGTACTACGACGTGGAATCGACCGCAAAAGAGGAAGAGACATTTTCGCCACACCACATAGCAGTGAGCGATATTGCATGTAACCTATCACTAAAAAAACTCAACAGCGACACGCTTAACCTCTACATACGCTCGGTTCGCGGCAAGGAGCAGACCGGCATTGAGATTGACAAACTCACAGCCAAGATAAATGCCAACCCGCAACAGATAATGGTTGAGGATTTTCACTTGGCAATGCCTGCAAGCGATTTGCGTGCCGATAGATTTGTGATAAAAAGCTACAAGGAAGGTACTTTTGACATTGACGGAGAGCTATACAGCAACAGAATCTCGGCCATCGATTTCAAAGCCCTGCACCCCGCGTTGGCTGCAAAACTGCCGACACTGAATGTGCGTATAAAGAGTAAAGGCAACGAAAAGAAAGCCATTGCCAATATCACACTTAACACCGCCGACAAGAGCCTGCAACTAAAAGCCAATGCCACAATAACAAATAGTCTGAAAAGCGAAAAACGGACAATCGGCATCAGCATACCCGAGGGGAAAATCAAAGAAACCGCCATTACCCATATACAGAAAATAATTGGCGACAGCACAGGCAGACTGAACACCATAAAACAGATAGGCGATATGCAAATAGAGGGCACGGCCCGCATATCAAAAGGAGATATCACAGGCGACATTGACCTTGCCACCGGGCATGGAGATATAGCTGCGGAAATACAGATAAACGACAAGGAGGGTTACAACACCGCCTTGCAGGCAAGCGCCATAGATTTGGGCACCATTCTGCAACACGAACAGCTTGGCACATGTAATGTGGAGTTTACAGCCACAGGCACCTTTGCCGATGGCAGCCCCACAGGCGAGTTCCACTCCACCATAAGCGAGTTTGGGTACAACGGCTACAAATATGCACCCATACTCATAAACGGCAACCACAGCAAAACCAACTTTGCAACAACCGCCACATTCATTGACGAGAATGCTTGTGGCGAAATATTCGTGCTCACTACCGACAAGGATAACCATCGCGAATTCAGATTGAAAGCACGAATAGACTCCTTGAGGCCACACAAACTTATGTTGAGCAAGGAGGGAAAAGGCACGCTGTCGGCAATATTGGAGGGAAATTGCGAGATTCATGACAACGGCAAGTCGCAACTCGATGCACGCCTATATAACATTACCCTTGCCACAGCCGAGGAGCAAAAATCACTGCGCACACTGCACATTACAGACAACAACCTCACCGACACACGCCTGCTGCTCCTCTCGTCGGACTTCATGGATATGAACATCGCGGGACACTTCAGCTACAAAGGTATTGCCAACACATTTGCCAACATACTGCACCACCACCTGCCCGCCACTACAGGCAACAGACAGATGGTACCGGCAAACAACGAATACAGTTTCAAAATAGATATAAAGGATACACGCCTGCTGAGTAACCTCCTGGGATTACCTGTTACGGTTCACGAACAGTCGAGCATCGTCGGCAGCTGCGACGATAACCGTCGTCTCTTCTATCTGAATTCCCAATTCAACAACTGCGACATAGATGGCCGTAAATACCGAAAGTTCAATGCTACCGCCGTGGCAAGCGACGAAAAAATAACATTGGACGCCAATTTCACATGCCCGCAGGTTGTAGGCAAAAAAGTATTGTACGACAACCCGGAGAACGACATTGCGGCGACAATCAACTGCATTGCCGGCCATAACCGCATAGACGGAAATATAAAATGGGAACGGCAAGCACAACAAGCCGAAAATGGTACATTTGATTTTGACATAGAACTTGACAACAACGATAGAAAACAGATTATCTTCGATGCCCACATAAAACCAAGCAACATCACATATAACGGCACGGCCTGGGAGCTGCACCCCTGCCACATACAAGGCAACGGAGAACAATACACAATAGACAAGTTCCGCCTGCAAAGCGACAAGCAGTGGATTAAAATAGATGGAATTGTTGGGAAAAGCGAAGAGGAGATACTCTCCATCAGCCTTAAAGATATCAGCGTAGAGGAGATTCAGAACCTTGTAAATTTCCATTCCGTGGATTTTGGCGGAAGAGCTACGGGCGATATAACCCTCTCGCGCATGCTGCAAAGCCCGCAATTCAGCAGCAAGCTCAATGTAAAGAATTTCTCTTTTGAAGAGGGGTACATGGGCGAGCTGGATGTGAATGGCGTGTGGAAAGAGGAGGACAAAGCCATTCATCTGCATGGCGATATATACGACAACGCCGCCCGCACCGTTATAAACGGCTTTATATCACCGGCCAACGACACCATCAACCTAAAAGTGGATGCCGACAAGACAAGAGTGGAATTCCTGAACAGCATGTTGGACGGAATAATATCAGAGGTCGATGGCTATGCTACGGGCAAGGTTTCTGTCGTGGGCCCTCTCGGAGGACCAAACCTTGTGGGCAATATACGCGCCAACGGCTCATTGAAACTGAATGTTACAAACACCAAGTACAAGATGATTGACGGTGAGGTAAACCTCACACACAACAAAATGACATTCAACAACTTCCCAATAGCCGACATATACGGCAACCGCGGAAGGATAAACGGCAGCGTAAACCACAACAGCCTGAGCGACTTTACATGCACTCTGAACGTCGATGCCGAGAACCTTTTGGCATATCACACCGAGGGATTCGGCGAATACCCCTTCTACGGCACAGCCTTTGTAACAGGCCTTGCAAGCCTCACTGCCGACGACCGCGGAATATTTCTGCATGCCGATATACGCAGCAACGAAGGCTCGTCGTTTGTATATGATGCCGGCAGCATGGGCAGTGTAACGAGCAGCAATTTCATCACATTCACCGACAACAGTAAAAAACACGTTATCATAGCCGACAAGGAGAAGAAAGATAGATACAGAAACAGCCTTTTAAGCCGTTTGAACCTTGAATTCATCCTCGACATAACACCCGAAATGCAGTTAAAAGTATTCACAAACGTAAAGACAGGGGATTACATCGACTTCTACGGCGAAGGCCCCATCACAGCCATATACGACGAGAAGGACGGATTCAGCATGAAGGGACACCTCGACCTTGAACGCGGAACATACAAGTTCACAATGCAGGATATATTCCCCAAGGAGTTCGATATAATAGACGGCAGTACGCTCACTTTTGAAGGCGACCCGTTCGACGCCGAACTTAATCTGAAAACAAAATATCTCGTTTCGAGCGCATCGCTCAGCGACCTCGATCCAAGCGGCAAACGCCACAAGAGCGTAAAGGTAAACTGCCTCATGAACATTACAGGCAAGCTGGAAGCACCGCAACTGAGTTTCGACATAGAACTGCCCGATGCAAACGAAGAGCAGCGCGAACTGCTTGCCACCGCCATTAACACACCCGAACAGAAGAACATGCAATTTATCTACCTTATGGGAATAGGTAAATTCTACACATACGACTATAACCGCAACAATAGCGCCACCGAAAGCTCCACAGCCATGGAGTCGCTCATATCGAACACCATATCGGGGCAGTTGAACAATATGCTGTCGCAAATCATCGATAACAGAAATTGGAACATATCGGGCAATTTCAGCAGCAGCGAGCGAGGCTGGAACAGTATGGAGGTTGAGGGCATTCTCGAAGGCCGCCTGCTCGACAACCGCCTGCTCATAAACGGCAATTTCGGTTACCGCGAGAACCCCTTGGCAAACACCAACTTTGTGGGCGACTTCGAGGTGCAATGGCTGCTCGACAAGAATGGCAATATAAGCCTAAAAGCATACAACAAGACGAATGACCGCTACTTCTCCGAATCGAGCCTCACCACACAAGGCGCAGGCATTATTCTGCGCCACGACTTCAACGAGTGGCTCTGGTGGCTCAAAAACAGAAATAAAAAGAGTGAAGGAGAAGATACAGAAAAATAATACTATCTTCGCACAGAAAAACCATATAAAAAATATAAACAGATGAGAAATTTCATTACCGTAAACGACATAGGCGACCTTAAAGGCGCTGTAAAAGAGGCGTTGGAGATTAAAGCCGACCGCTACAAATACTGCGAGCTGGGCAAGAACAAAACCCTGATGATGGTATTCTTCAATTCAAGCCTGCGCACCCGCTTGAGCACACAAAAGGCTGCGCTTAACCTTGGTATGAATGTAATTGTACTCGACATAAACCAAGGCGCATGGAAATTAGAGACCGAGCGCGGTGTGATAATGGACGGCGACAAGCCCGAACACATCTTGGAGGCCATTCCTGTCATGGGTAGCTACTGCGATGTAATTGGCGTGCGCTCGTTTGCCCGTTTCGAGAACAAGGCCGATGACTACAACGAGGTTATCCTCAACCAATTCATCAAATACTCGGGCCGCCCCGTATTCTCAATGGAGGCAGCAACACGCCACCCCCTGCAAAGTTTTGCCGACCTCATAACCATTGAGGAACACAAGACCAAGGAGCGCCCCAAAGTGGTACTCACATGGGCACCCCACCCCAAGGCACTACCGCAGGCCGTTCCCAACTCATTTGCCGAGTGGATGAACGCAGCCGACTACGATTTTGTAATAACCCACCCCAAAGGGTATGAGCTCGACCCCGCCTTCGTGGGTAACGCCCGCGTGGAGTACGACCAGATGAAGGCCTTTGAGGGTGCCGATTTCATATATGCCAAGAATTGGGCTGCATACACCGGCGACAACTACGGCAAGGTTATCTGCACCGACCGCAGCTGGACTGTGAGCGAGCGACAGATGGCAGTAACCAACAACGCCCATTTCATGCATTGCCTGCCTGTGCGCCGCAACATGATTGTAACCGACGAGGTTATAGAGAGCCCCCGCTCACTTGTAATACCCGAGGCCGCCAACCGCGAGATTTCGGCCACCGTGGTACTTAAAAGGATTGTAGAGAGCCTCTGAAAAAGATGTTCACAGCACACGCACTCATATTCCTTTTATCCATAGCCGCAAGCTTCATACAAAGAGCCAGCGGCTTTGGATTCGGGATATTTGTGATGATGTTCTTCCCCTTCATCCTGCCGTCTTACGGCGAAGCCACCACCCTGTCGGGGCTGCTTGCCGGCACAACCGCACTATTCATAACAGTGCGCCACTACAAGCAGATATGCTGGCGCAGCGTGGCGATAATCATCCTTCTTAATATTATAGCATCCTACTTTGCCATAGAATTCATATCCTCCATTGGCAATGAAACAATGAAACGCTGCCTGGGTGTGGCCTTGGTGGCAGTGTCGCTCTATTTCCTCTTTTGGGAAAACAAGATATCGCTACTGCTGCAATCTAAAGCGGCACGCGCCGTCATAGGCACAATCAGTGGTATAATGGGTGGAATGTTCGCCATGCCCGGGCCACCTGTTGTACTCTATTGCATTGGAGCCATAAAGGACAAAATGCAGTATATGGCCACACTGCAAGCCCTTTCGGTGGTATTCAATCTGTTCTACACCACATTCCGCATAAAGGCAGGCTTTTTAACCGACAGCACCCTTGCCTATTGGGCCGTAGGTTGCGGAGGCATACTCATCGGCTCGCTCATTGGTGCATGGTGTTTCAAAAGAATAAGCCGCCACACGCTTAAAAAAGCCGTCTGTATTCTCATGATAATAAGCGGTATAATCGCTATTTTATAACCGCTACGGCAACTTTTTTCACGCAAAACAGAGTTTTTAACCTTTATTAACTATAAAAATTAGTTTGTCAACTAAAATTTTTAGTTCTTTGCACTCAACTAAAAAATATAGTTGAGTAAAACACCTGTATTATGAATAAAGGATTAACGAAAAGAGAAGAGGAGATAATGAATATCTTCTGGGCAAAAGGGCCACTGTTTGTAAAAGAGCTTATACCGTTTTTCGATGAACCCAAGCCCCACATAAACACCCTATCGACCATAGTACGCGGGCTGGAAGAAAAAGGATACATAACCCACAAGGCATACGGCAACACATACCAATACTATGCCGCTGTGAGCCAGAGCGAATATGGAAGAAAGAGTTTGAAGAATATAGTGAGCCAATACTTCAAGAATTCCTACCTCGGTGCGGTGTCATCGCTTGTTGAGGAGGAGAAGATTTCTCTCGAAGAGCTCACCGAACTGATTGAAAAGGTAAAAAAACAGAAATAGATTACTTATTTGATTAAGTTTATCTCTTTATACGCAAACTAAAAGTTTTCTCATTCGATAACACCTTCTATGGAAGCACTCATCATATATTTATTGAAATCGGCCACACTGCTCACCCTGTTTATGGCAATATTCGTGGCACTCATGCAGCAAGAGACCTATCACAGGCTCAACCGCTTCACACTGCTTGCAATTATAGCCCTCTCGCTTGCCCTACCGTGTGTGAATTTGGGCATAGAGACACCCTTCTCACGCCTTTTTGCCAATGAGCCCGCATCCATTGCAGAAAAAACAAGCATTGAGATTGCAAGCACGGAAATACTCCCTATCGCACAAGCTGTGCCCACAGAAGCAACCACCCCAATCAATTGGGGCAACGTGGCAGCAGCTATATACATTGCGGGAGTTATCATACTGCTTGTGCGCCTTGTTTTTATGTATGCAGGGCTTGCAAGAACCATTAAGCGAGGCACAGCCACCCCCGCAGAGCCATACACAAACGAGAAGATAAAACTGCGTGTAAGAGAGGAAGAGGAGATAAAGCCGTTCAGCTGGTTCAGATGGGTGGTTATAAACAGAACCGACCTGCAAGAGAGCGGACGCGAGATTCTCACCCACGAGGCAGCACACGCACGCTCGCTCCACTCAATGGACATAATCATTATAGACCTTCTTATATTGTTGCAATGGTTTAACCCCATGGCATGGTTCACCAAATATTGCATGAAGAACATCCACGAATACGAGGCCGACGAGGCAGTGATAAATAGCGGAACAAATGTAGAACGATACCAGCAAATGATAATAAAAAAAGCCGTTGGCGCAAGGCTCTACTCTATTGCCAACAGCTTTAATCACAGTTCAACTTATAAACGTATAACTATGATGTGTAAGAAAAAATCGAACAAGTGGAGATGTATAAAAGCACTATACATACTCCCTGCGGCAGCAATTGCCGCGCTGCTCTTTTCGCAGCCCGAGAGTGTAAACGCCATCGAGCAACCGAGCGATGGCAAAGTTACGGAATTTGTTGCAAACAACCAAACGGAACTGCCTGCAACCGCACCAAGCGAGAGCACCGCAAACAGGCGCAAGGTGGCAGCAGTGGGCAAGGTAAAGCACACGCAACCGAGCGACACAACATTGGTATATCAGGTAGTGGAGCAGATGCCGGAATTCCCCGGCGGCACAAACGGATTGATGACATACCTTCGCAACAGCATCATCTACCCACAGGAGGCGCGCGATGCCAATATACAGGGTAAATGCTTTGTAACCTTTGTTGTAGATAGCAACGGCAAGATAAAGGATGCCCGCGTACAAAAAAGCAGCGGCAACGAGGCTCTCGACAAAGAGAGCGTGCGCGTGGTCGAGAGCATGCCACAGTGGACACCCGGCAAGCAGAACGGCAAGAACGTGGCGGTACAATACACCCTGCCCATTATGTTCCGCTTGCAAGGCACCCCACAACCCAAGAGAAACGACAATATGCTGTTGCTGAACAGAGAGTCGCCCCTGCTTATCATAAACGGCGCAGTATATGAAGGCAATGCAGGCATCATCAACAACATAAAGGAAGAGGACATTCAGAGCATAAATGTTCTCGAGGAGGAAGCAGCCACAAAACTGTACGGCGAAAAGGGTAAATATGGTGCCATCATGCTTGAACTTAAAAAGCACATGCAGTTCGACCCAAAGACAAAGAGCTTTACCTACGACGATGCAAGCAGCAGCAAGGAGCCGCAAATGTACCAATTCAATGTAGGCATAAAGCCGGACAATGCGACACAGGAGAAATTCGACACCCCGGGAGCAGTGTTCATTGGAGATACAAGCGATCTGCAACTGGGCAACAGAAAGACGGTGCTTGAGAGCGGGCTCACCGAAGGGAGCGTTACAATAGAATTCAATGTGGAGACTGACGGCACCATCACCTTTGCCAAGGTAACAAAGAGTTCCGGCAACAACGCTGTGGATAGCGAGGCATTAGCCCTCATCTATAACACCTACAAGAAGTGGAAGCCTGCCACAAAAGACGGCAAACCAGTGCGTTCAAGGCCCTCATTGACTCTCACATTCTCAAAAAAGGGTTAAGGAGGCACACTAAAGAATCATAACGTAAAAAAAGAATTATGGCGACCAATCTACTTTTTGGTCGCCATATCTCTTATACTACTAAATGTTATGCACATCGCACACAAGAACAAAATAATCAAGCTTCGCGCACAAGTGCAGCAATGAACTATAATGAAATTTCGGTTTATTTCCTATAATCGTTAAAGTTGTATCGAAAATTCCTATTATTAAATTTCCTCTCGTATTCTTCTCTTTTGTGAGGAAACAATGCCGGGTAATTTATTCCATCGTAGAAATATTCAAACGCAATGCGGGAAATCTCCAATTCTACCGGAAATTTATCTTTGTTTCTGCTATATAAATCCTTGAAATGCTCTTCTCTATTACATTCTGTTACTGTGGACCAACAGAATTCCCAAAATTGCATTTGATGTCCTTTTCGCAGTTTAGACAGATAGCAGAATACCAAATCCTCGTGACCAAGTATATACCCAATCAAATAATCCTGATAAACACTTGTACATTCACAGTTCTCCTTCATACCGATTGTAAGGTCTATTATCTTTTTGCATAGTACCGTATCACTTATATGCGACAATCCTATCAATGTCGTTAAATGCTCGGTACACATATTGCTTATTGAATAATCGAAGTTCTCATCGTCTATGTATGAGTATGTCATATAAAATTCCAACCACGTTGTGGGATATGCCTCCAAAAACTTCATTTCAGTTTCCAATGTACGTTCTCCATTTATTAGAGTTCTGAATGCGTCATTCAATCTTGCAGTATCGACAGGAAAATATTGCGCAGTTGCAGTTGCAAGCAGCATACCAAGTAGCAGTGTGGTACAAAATATTCGTTTCATATATCTATTTTTTGTAAAGTTCCTCAAAATGAGGGCCAATATTTATTTTAATACCATAATATCCATAGTTATTAAAAAAATTAAGGGGGTTATATACGAAACCACACTACTTTGTCATTTTGACGACTGAAAGGAGGAAAAATCTCAATCAGAGATTCCTCACACAAGGTTCGGAATGACAAAACTTGGGTTTTGTTATCGGCGAGTTTTGTGGCCTTAGGTCGCGTGAAGCACAGACAGAGTTTGTGCCACGCGGGTGGCAACAGCAAAACGCGCCAATGAGTTTTTTTGTTATCAGCTAGTTTTGCGGCCTTAGGTCGCAAATATAAGAACGAGCCAATTACATTTGCTTTCATCGGCGAGTTCGTTAGCGTTAGGTCGCAAATATAAGTTCGGCATGAGAATGGTGTAATATAGTATATAATAACTCTGATGTATTGTTGTTTAGAGGTCCAATTGTACGCTTTACTTTGAAAATTTCCTGTCATCGCCCCAGCAGAAATTCATCCAAGCTTTGGTCTTTTGCTCGGCCGGGTTGTCCTGTGGCTGCCAAAAAGAGAATGAACGGCCTTCATCGGGCAGGAATTGTTGCTTGACAAAATGGTTGGGATAGTCGTGGCTGTATTTATAACCATCGGAATAGCCAAGTTCCTTCATTAGTTTTGTGGGGGCATTGCGCAGGTGCAAGGGCACAGGCAGATTACCCGTTTCGCGCACCTTTTCGAGCGCGTTGTTTATGCCCATGTATGCCGAATTGCTCTTGGGCGAGGTGGCAAGATAGACTGTGGCCTCGGCAAGGGGGATGCGCCCCTCGGGCCAGCCAATCTTCATTACGGCATCGAACGCAGCATTGGCAAGCAACAGAGCGTTGGGGTTGGCAAGGCCTATATCCTCGGATGCCGATATTATGAGGCGGCGGGCAATAAATTCGGGAGCCTCACCACCCTCTATCATGCGGGCAAGCCAATAGAGGGCTGCATCGGGGTCGCTGCCACGAATGGATTTTATGAAGGCCGAGATTATATCGTAGTGCATCTCGCCATCCTTGTCGTATGCAAGCGGGCTCTGTTGCAGGCACTGCACCACCTTGTCATCGGTAACAACCACGGGCGAGGAGGAATCGGCCTCAACCACAAGCTCCAGAATATTGAGCAGTTTGCGCGCATCGCCACCGCTGTAACGCAGCATGGCATCGGTCTCTTGCAGGCGCACGCCACGGTTTTTAAGAGCCTCATCGGTGGTTATTGCATAGTTGAGCAGCTGCATTAGGTCCTCTTTTTCAAGGGATTTGAGCACATATAGCTGGCAACGCGAGAGCAATGGGCGGATGACCTCGAACGAGGGATTCTCGGTTGTTGCGCCAATGAGGGTAACAACACCTGTTTCCACCGCACTCAACAAAGAATCCTGTTGCGACTTATTGAAACGATGAATCTCGTCGATAAAGAGTATTGCACCGCCACCCGAAAAGAGAGGCGAATTTTTTGCCTTGTCAATAACCTCGCGCACCTCCTTCACACCCGACGACACTGCGTTGAGGGTGTAGAAGGGGCGGTTGAGTTTATGGGCTATTATCTTGGCTATGGTGGTTTTTCCCGTACCGGGAGGGCCCCACATGATGAACGAGAGGATGCGCCCCGAATCGATCATGCGACGCAGCACGGCACCCTCGCCAACGAGGTGCTGCTGCCCCACATAATTCTCAAACGAGGTTGGGCGCAAGCGTTCTGCAAGTGGTTTTGCCATAGCCTTCTATTATAATTTAGCTGAGACCGACAATCTCGCCGTTTACATAGTCGATGTGGTTGGCTTGTGGGTCTTTGGGCAAGCCGGGCATGCGGATGATGTCGCCTGCAATGGCAACAATCATTTCGGCACCGGCATTGAGCACCACGTCGCGTATCTGCAAGTTGAAGCCTTTAACGGCACCATACTGCTTGGCATCGGCACTGAACGAGAATTGTGTCTTTGCAATGCACACGGGGAAGGCCGACATACCGAGTCTTTCGGCAAGCTTTATGCGGTCCATGGCGGGCTTTGCAAATGTAACAGATGCAGCACCGTAGATATTCTTGGCAACCTTCTCTATTTTTGTGGTAATGCCATCCTCGTCGCTGTATGTAAATTGCAGTTTCTTAGAGGGATTGTTGGCTATTGTATCAACCACAATCTGCGCCATCTCAACAGCACCCTCGCCACCCTGTGCAAAGGCGTTGTTTATAACGAATGGCAAGCCGAGCTCCTGCTCCACATGGACACGCAGGAGGGCCATCTCCTCGTCGGTGTCGGTTGCAAAGCGGTTGAACACTACGATAACCGACTGACCGAATGATTGAAGATTGGCAACGTGGCGGTCGAGGTTGGCAAGACCATTGCGCAAGCCTTCCATGTCGGGCTCTTTAATCTTATCGAGCTCCACTCCACCATGCATCTTCAAGCCCTGTGCAGTGGCAACAATCACTGTAGCATCGGGCTGCAAGCCACTCTTGCGGCAAAGGATGTTGTAGAACTTCTCTGCGCCCAAGTCGGCACCGAAACCAGCCTCTGTGATTGTATATTCACTATGAGCAAGAGCCATCTTGGTGGCAAGCTGCGAGTTACAGCCATGAGCAATATTGGCAAAGGGACCACCGTGAACTACAGCGGGAGTATTCTCGGTAGTCTGCACCAAGTTGGGCTGGATGGCATCCTTCAACAGCACCATTATGGAGCCGGCAACACCAAGCTCCTTAACAGTGAAGGGCGCGCCGTCGTAGGTGTATCCCAAGAGGATGTTTTCAATGCGGCGACGCAAATCATCTTCATCGGAAGCAAGGCACAAAATAGCCATAAGCTCCGATGCAGGGGTGATATCAAAGCCTGCCTGCTCTACAAGGCCGTTGGTGGCGGGGCCCACGCCTGTGATTATGGAGCGTAGCGAGCGGTCGTTCACATCGAGCACACGACGCCACAGAATCTCTTTGAGGCCGAAGCCCTCTTTTGCATGCTGATAGAGATAGTTATCGAGCAAAGCAGAAATCATATTGTGGGCCGATGTTATTGCGTGGAAGTCGCCTGTAAAATGCAGATTTATTTTCTCCATGGGGAGTACCTGTGCATAACCACCGCCGGCAGCACCACCCTTCATTCCAAAGCAGGGACCGAGCGAGGGCTCGCGAAGAGCAACAACAGCCTTCTTGCCAATCTTGTTAAGACCAAGTGCAAGGCCTATCGACACAGTGGTTTTGCCAATACCGGCACGGGTAGCAGTGATGGCAGTAACAAGAATTAGCTTGCCCTTCTGCTCGCCAATGAGGCTCAAAGGCAATTTTGCGATGTACTTACCATAGTGTTCGAGGTCGTCGGCGGCAATCCCCATCTTGGCTGCCACATTCTCAATACGCTGGAGCTCAGTTTCGTGAGCAATTTGAATGTCACTCTTCATAGTCTTTTATTTTGTGTGATTATAATTTTCCTTGTTTACAAGCGCGAAGATAACACTTTAAGTCCGAAAAATAAAGAGATTTCGAAATGTTATAAAAAATACCCGCTATTTCCATTTTTTATGCTAATTTTGTAAATTGTTCGGCAAAGACCGATATAAACAAAGAAAACAAATTAAAACGATATAATATGAGCGAAATTAACGAAACTGAAAAGACCGAGAAAAAGAGTGTCAGTTTTATTGAGCAAGCGATTATAAACGACCTTGCCGAGGGAAAGAACGGAGGAAAAGTGCAAACACGTTTCCCACCGGAGCCCAACGGTTACCTGCACATAGGCCACGCAAAGGCTATCTGCATGGACTTCGGCATGGCACAGAAATATAACGGCATTTGCAATTTGCGTTTCGACGACACCAACCCCACAAAAGAGGATGTTGAGTATGTAGATGCCATAATGGAGGATATCAAATGGTTGGGCTTTGAGTGGGCCAACGTATATTATGCATCGGACTACTTCCAGCAACTTTGGGATTTTGCTGTGCGCCTCATAAAAGAGGGCAAAGCATACATAGACGAGCAGACAGCCGAACAAATTGCCGAGCAGAAGGGCACTCCCACACAGCCCGGAACAAACAGCCCCTACCGCGACCGCCCCATCGAGGAGAGCCTCGCACTCTTTGAGAAGATGAACACCGGGGATATTGAGGAGGGCAAAATGGTATTGCGCGCCAAAATAGATATGGCAAGCAGCAATATGCACTTCCGCGACCCCATTATCTACCGCGTGGTAAAGAGCGCACACCACCGCACCGGCACCAAGTGGAAAGCATACCCCATGTACGACTTTGCACACGGCCAGAGCGACTACCTGGAGGGTGTTACCCACTCGCTCTGCACGCTTGAATTTGTGCCCCACCGCCCACTGTACGACCTTTTTGTGGATTGGATAAAGGAGGAGAAAGACCTTGACGACAACCGCCCGCGCCAATATGAGTTTAACAAGCTCAACCTCAACTACACCCTCATGAGCAAGCGCAACCTGCTCATCTTGGTAAAAGAGGGGCTCGTAAACGGCTGGGACGACCCCCGCATGCCCACTATTTGCGGATTCCGCCGCCGCGGTTACTCGCCCGAATCCATTCGCAATTTTGTAGATAAGATAGGCTACACCACTTACGACGCCCTCAACGACTTTGCCTTGCTTGAAAGTGCGGTGCGCGAGGACCTCAACGCCCGCGCCACACGCGTGTCGGCCGTTATAAACCCCGTGAAACTAACCATCACCAACTACCCCGAAGGCAAGGTTGAAGAGCTCACAGCCATAAACAACCCCGAGGACCCCGAGGCCGGCACACACACCATTGAGTTCAGCCGCGAGCTATGGATTGAGCGTGACGACTTCATGGAGGATGCACCCAAGAACTACTTCCGCCTGACACAAGGCCGCGAGGTACGCTTGAAGAATGCCTACATAGTACTCTGCACAGGCTGCGTAAAAGACGAGGATGGCAACGTAACAGAGGTACTCTGCGAATACATCCCCGAGACAAAGACAGGCGAGAAGGATTCAAACCGCAAGGTTAAGAGCACCATCCATTGGGTGAGCCGCGGCCACTGCGTAAAAGCCGAGGTGCGCCTGTACGACCGTTTGTGGAAAGCCGAGAACCCCCGCGACGAGATGGCGGCAATACGCGAAGAGAAGGGTTGCGATGCATTGACCGCAATGAAGGAGATGATAAATCCCGCATCGCTGGAGGTGCGCACCGAGTGTTACGTGGAAAAATTCCTCGCCACACAGGCACCGCTTTCTTACTTACAGTTCCAGCGAATAGGCTATTTCAATATAGACCCAAGCTCCACCCCCGAGCACATGATATTCAACCGCACAGTGTCGCTCAAAGATACATGGAGCAAGATTAAAGGGAAATAACAACGAACAATGGACAACAAAGGATACTTTGATTCACCGGAATTCCGCGAACTTTTACAAAGATATGAGCAGGCAGCAGAATCGGGCGCCTGCTCATATTTCGCTATGGAGGAACTGCGCGACTTAGAGGCATACTACATATTCCAAGACAGCCCGCTCATGGCCGAGGATGTGTATGAACTTGCCAAACGGTTGCATCCCGACTCACCCGACCTCGTAAAGATGGAGGTCAAGCTATCACTGAGCAAAGATGAGCCCGAGGTGGCCCTCGTGCTACTTGAAGGGCTCACTACGCCACACGATACAGAAACGAACCTACTCTTTGCCGAGACCTTCATTGCTTTGAAAGACTACAAGGAGGCACACGATATTATAATCGACCTGCTGAATCAACCAAGAATAACAAAAGAGACAGCGTGCGATGCGCTGGAGTTGCTGCTCGACGGAGGATTTGCACAAGAGGCCTTGCATATTACCGAGTATGCCCTCCAAGAGAACCCGCACGAAAAGTGCTTCTGGGAGATAAAGGCGGAATGTCTCATAGAACTGCAAAACACAAACGCAGCCATAAACATATACAACAAACTGATAGACAACGACCCCTACTCCACATTCTATTGGGAACAACTTGCCCACATATACTACATGGTAAACAAATATGGCAGGGCCATAGAGTGTTTTGAATATGAACTTGCAATAGGCGAAGAGGTTGAATATGCCAACATGATGCAGGGCTACTGCTACTACTTCCTGCGCAACTATCACAGAGCGCAAGAGATATTCGAGGTGCTTGCACAGAAATACCCCTCGTCGGCAATGCCGCGCTTCTACATAGCCCTGTGCCAATATGCGACAGGCGAGAGAGAAAAAGCACTTAAAGGATTTGAGGATGTGGCCCACACTTGCGACAACGACAGTATTGAGGCAATGTTGGCACGCATAAACCGCGCAATAATAATGAGCAAGATAGGGAATAGAGAAGGTGCTGCCGGTGCCATTTCCCTTGCTCTTCTTATGCACCCCGAGCAAATGAAACAATTACTCATAGCTGGCGGCGAACTATACGAACTGCGCGACAAAGAAAACCTCACATTCAAGGAGATGAATATCATCGACATAAAGGAGTGGAGCCAGGAGGAGGAGTTGCTTGCCCTTGCAAGACACCTCATAAAATACAAGCATTGGAGCATAGCCAAGAGCGTGCTGCTCTATGCACGCCCCGACAAGGGCGACACCGCCGATTTTGATGCCTGCATTGCATACGCCATGCACAACGACGGAGATGAGAACGACATGCGCCCATACATAGAGAGCGCACTGAACGGAAAATCGGACCTGCTCTTTGAACTGTTCGGTATTGTTTACGATACAAATTTCACAGCCGAGACATTCATTGCCGGCATAAAAAAATAGAGCCTCGGCTCTATTTTTTTATTCTCTGCTTCTATGGTTATTTGTCGGAAAACTCCTTGATGCGATTCTCTTCGCTCATTTTACAGACAAGCAGATTGCCTTCATTTTCCGATACAATACAATTATCCATGCCAATAACCACCACGCTCTTCATTCCGCGCGTGTTCACAATACAACCATGCGTATCGCAGAAAGCGGTATCGGAAGCGCCAAGCGATGCATTACCGTTAAGGTCTTTTTGTACCTGATTGTGCAACGACACCCATGTGCCAAGGTCGCTCCAACCAAAATTAGAGGGGAATACAAAAATCTCCTCGGCACGCTCCATAATAGCATAATCGACAGAGATATTGCGGCACTCGGGGAAACGCTCGTTTACCATAGCCTGCTCCTCGCTTGTGAAATAATAGGGGTTGAGCGATTCAAATACATCGGCAATGGGGCCCTGATACACACGGAAAGCATTTACAATGGTAGATACATTCCAGATGAAGATACCGGCATTCCAATAAAAATTATTCTTTGCTATATATGCCTTTGCAGTGTCAAGATCGGGTTTCTCCTTGAACGAATCCACGCGGAACACCTCCTTGTTGGCAAGAGAAGCCGTTCCAAGCGCAGCCTCAATGTAGCCATAACCGGTGTCGGGGCGGGTGGGTTTAATGCCGAGAGTGAGAATAGCATCGGTATCGGCAACAAACTTCAATGAGGAGGTTATTATGCGACGGAATTCCACCACATCGGTAACAAAATGGTCGCTCGGAGTAACCACCATATTGGCATGCGGGTCTTTCTTCTTTATTTTCCATGCAGCATAAGCAATACAGGGTGCTGTATTCCTGCGGCATGGCTCTTTAAGAATATTCTCGGCAGGAATATCGGGCAACTGCTCCTGCACCAGCGGAGCATATTTCTCCGAGGTGAGAACCCATACATTTTCCATAGGGCATATATCGCCAAAACGCTCCACAGTGAGTTGCAAGAGCGATTTACCACAACCAAGCACATCTATAAACTGCTTGGGACAATCTATTGTACTCATAGGCCAGAAACGGCTCCCTATGCCACCGGCCATAATTACCACATGATTGGAACTACTCATATATATACAATATATAAAGTTACACCCTGCATAGCAGATGTAACCGATTAATACTACTATAACAATTGCGAAGATAGAAAAAAAGAGAAGAAAGACGAAAAAAGATAATAAAATTTTCAACAACATTGCTTAATGACACATAAGCAAAAGCAATAATCAGCCCATTTTATAACTTTTTTGCAAAAAAGATAATGCTTATCTTAAAAAAGAATATCTTTGTATCATAAATTGCACATTGAACTTTGGCAACCCACACGGACAACGCTAACGACAAGCAATGGTTTGTTTTAAGAGTAACATACCAACGCGAACTTATTGCAAGAGACAAATTCCAAGCAATAGGTATTGACAGTTTCGTCCCGATGCAAAGAGTGAGAAACATCGACAAAAAGGGGAAAACCACATGGAAAAGCATTGCCGCACTGCACAATTATATATTCGTACATAGTACAAGAGATAAAATAGATTGTATAAAAAAGGAATATATACCATGGTTGCGATATGTAATATCGCCCAACCGCGACAGCGGCTCGCGCATAATGACCGTTCCCGACAGGCAGATGGAAAGTTTTATAGCCATCGCCGGTAACGAGGAGGAGAGAATTTTATACCTTAACCCCGACGAACTGAACCTCACTAACGGCGACAGAGTGAGGATAGTCGATGGACCGTTCAAAGGAGCCGAAGGGATATTGATAAAGATAGAGCACAAGCGGGAAAAACGGGTTGTTGTGAAGATTGATGGCGTTACAGCCGTTGCCACCACATCAATACCGCAAACTTTAATTGAGAAAATTAACAAACATACACAATAGCAGAACAATTACTGCGTTATTAGATATATTCAGATATGGAAACAATGAGCAAGATTTATCATTTGTTAGTACCTTTTATCATTGCATTTTGCGCCACTCTTTGGGTACACCCGAAGATTCTAAAAATAGCAATATTGAAGAACCTTGTCGATAACCCCGACGAGCGCAAGCTGCAACGCCGCCCCGTTCCCGTAATGGGTGGTTTGGCTGTATTCTTCGGAATCACCGTGGGTATATGCTCCTCACAAATAACATTCTTCAGCCCCGGCGTGTTTGTGCTTATGGCAGCAATGATTATAATGCTTTACACCGGCACCATAGACGACATCCTCGACCTTACACCCCGCACACGCTTTATCATTGAGATTGCCGTGGTGGCTTTTATCATTCTGGTCAACAATAGTGGAATAAACCATTTCTGGGGCTTGTGGGGCATTGGTTTCATCCCCGCATGGATTGCAGGGCCGCTCACAATATTTGCAGCCGTAGGTATCATAAACGCCATAAACCTTATCGATGGTGTAAATGGCTTGTCATCGGGATTCTGCTTTATGGCATCGGTTATGTTTGCCATTATGCTATATATGTCGGGCAACACGGTAATGACCATTCTTGCAGTTTCGGCAGCCGGCGCCATTATCCCCTTCTTCCTCCACAACGTGTTTGGCAACACCACTAAAATGTTTATCGGGGATGGCGGAACGCTTGTCATCGGCACAATGATGTCCATGTTTGTTGTGAGCATACTAAAAGGAACATCGTTGAGCGCCGATTTTGCAAAGGAAGGCGTGGGACTTATTCCCTTCACGTTGGCAGTACTTGCAGTGCCTGTTTTTGACACTCTGCGTGTGATGTCAATGCGCATAATAAGGAAAAAATCGCCCTTCCACCCCGACAAGACACACCTTCACCACCTCTTTTTGGAGCTCGGTTTCTCGCACATAGGGACCACGGTTTCCATTCTGACACTAAACTTCCTTATCATCGTAGCGTGGTTTGTATCATACAGATTGGGTGCATCCGTCGATATGCAGTTGTATGTAGTGCTTTCGTTAAGCATTCTCATAACATTTGTATTTTATAAATTTGCGCAGGTGCAGATAAGGCATAACACTAAGATTCTACGACTCCTGCAAGGCATTGGCTCATTGCTGCAAATAGAAAAGAGAGGTATCTGGGCATGGGCTCAACGCATGATAGACAAATTGTAATTAACATATAATTAAGACAACAGATGGTCGCCCGCGGGCGACCATCTGTTGTCTTAATTGTTATCCAATTTATAGTTCAAACACCCTACCCCCACCAACTTATCGTAACGGGATGCGAACTCCCTATGATATATTAGAATAAGATACTCATTATCGGTATCGTAGAAATCCCCTTCTATCGCAGCAAGAGAGGCACTGCCACCTCCATCGGGCAACCACACATAAGAATAGTTATAGAGCCCGAGTTTCAGAAGCATCGACGCCCTATACACACCGTTCTTGACATCGTACATGAGTTTATTATCGCTGCCGAATACGTTACCGCAAAAATCGCCCAACAGATAGTAACTGCCACCACTGCGATAGGGAGCATCGAGCACAAAGTGCATGAACACATAATCGGCCTCAATGGAGGTGCCATACCCCTCCAATGTATTTATGAAATATCGGCCATTCTCGTCGCGCACATTGGAATGGAATTTCTGCGGGGCATCGGTATAAAGCTCGGCATGATAATAGGGTTCCGCATAGGCGAGAGCAGCAATATTCATCCCCGCCACATCGGGGTCGGTGAGTTCAAAACGACGGTATTCATTACCTCCCTTGAAAATAAGCTTTTCATTATACACATATTGCAAGCTGTTGCCTGTAATATGGGTGGGCTTAATACCATGCACCATATTATCAAAACGCCTGTTCTGATATACCACCGCATATACCTCGCCCGCAGGGTTCGATATATTATATTTGGGGTGGTGAACAGTGAAACTAACCTGCTGATGCTCTCTGTTGAGGTCTATATCGGTATTACCGCTGACAGCGGCACTGAGCGCAACGCGCGTATCCACCACCGAAAAGCGGAATTCGGCAACGACATCGCCATCGGCCTCATCATCAATAATTTCTACCTTGTAGTTACCCGATAGTTTAAGCGACACGTTCTCGTTTGGAATGGTAAACGTATAGTTTGTATAGAGAACGGTGGTATTCTCGGAGTTCTCCCATTCCTCTATGGGCATATCGTTAAAACCATCAAGATAATCGATTTCAAACAAATCCGAAGGCTCCCATAGATAGTTGCAGTGGGTTATCTTACAAGTGAAACGACGATAATCGTGCGACATCTCGTCAAACGAGAAATCCAACACATCATCACCACCCAAGCGCAATACAGGTGGCGCAGATACATTATCATTCATAACCATCTGCAACGAGCGTATGCGCGATGAAAAAGAACGCATAAATTGTGCCTGTACCAATGAAATGGCAAAGAGGGTGAACACTAAATATAGTATCGTGCTTTTCATGAATATACGATTTATTTTAGCGAAGATAGCCATTAAAACAGAATATTTGCCTATATTTACGTTAATATTTGTGTAAGGGATGAGAAAGTATATATTATTCGGCCTGCTCTTTTTTGCCACATACACGGCACAGGCGCAAGATATCATTTACAGCCGCACCGACAGCCTCTTCATAACACGGCTGCTGCAAAAGCACAAGCCCGGCGCTATGCCTCGGGGAGATTTGCTCCTTGCCATAGCCCATGAATTCATAGGCAACAGCTACGTGGCAGGCACACTTGACAAGGGGAAAGAGGAGCCCCTTATCATAAACACACAGGAGGTCGATTGTACCACCTTTGTAGAACAGGTGCTGGCTATATATGCAACCATAAGAGAGGGTGGCAACAAATTCCAAGCAGTATGCTGCAACCTGCAAAAAATACGTTACCGCAATGGTGTGCGTAAGGGGTATGCGAGCCGTCTGCACTACATAAGCCAATGGATTAACGACAGCGCCAAGCAACACATAATAAGGGAGATTGATTATGGCAAGGCTGGGAGCAAACAGCAGATAGACCTCCGTTTCATGAGCAGCCACCCTGCAAACTACAAACTATTAAAAGAGGACAGCGCAATGGTAAAGGAGATTGAAAAATGGGAAAAGCCCTTGCGCGGAAGCATCATCCATTATCTGCCCAAAGAGGTTCTGAACAATCCTTTCGGCGAACTACCTATACAAAATGGCGACATTATTGCACTTACCACAAACATCAAGGGACTCGATGTTACTCACATGGGGTTTGCTTTTTGGGAGAACGGTAAATTACATTTACTGCATGCTTCGAGTGTGGCCGAGAAGGTTATAAAAGATAATAGCACACTCTACGATTACCAGAAAAACAAAAAAAGCCAAACAGGAATAAGGGTGTTCAGGGTAAAATAAAGACAGATGGTTGCACGCCTGGCGTGCAACCATCTGTCTTTATTGCTATACAACAAATTCTTATTTCAAAGTACCATTGTTTGCAGCCTCAATCATAGCCTGGCTTGCATAGAGATAAATCTCTACGCGACGATTTTGCTTTCTGCCATCGGCTGTTGCATTATCTGCCACAGGTTGTTTAGAGCCATAGCCCTCAACGCTCTTTATTTGAGATGTAGCAACACCTTGCCCCATCAAATAGCTTGCCACGGAAGTAGCTCGGTTAACAGAAAGAGGATTATTGATTGCATCGTTACCGGTGCTGTCTGTGTGGCCGAAGATTGCAACATCGGCATCGCTATAAGTCTTTAACACCTTTGCAAACTGTGTAAGATCGGCTTTTACAGCATCGTTGAGTTCTGATTTATTTGTTGCAAACAACACACCCGAGTTGAATGTAACCTTAACAGCTGTGAGGTTGTTCGCATCGGTGATAGTCTCAACGGTTGCATTCTCTATCTCGGCAGCAGCTGCAGCAGCCTTGTCCATTCTGTTACCTATTACAGCACCGGCACCGGCACCTACAGCCGTACCAACAGCAGCACCGATAGCCTTGTTACCTGCAAGATGACCTACCAAAAGACCAAGAGCTGCACCACCGGCAGCACCAATCACACTGCCTTTTGCGGTGTTATTCATTGTTGAGCAACCGCTCATTACCACTGCAGTACACAGTACAATCACAAATGATTTAATTGAATTTAATTTCATAACTTATAAATGTTTAATTATTCATGTAACAAATATAGCATTATGGCCCGAATTCATAGCCAAATGCTGTGCAAAGGTAAATATTTCCTTGATATATTTATCAACGAATCCCTGTTTTTCACCTTTTATACACAAAAAAGGAGAATTTATGGGCGAAACAAAGAAAGTTAGAATAATATATAAATATATTTTTGTAAATTTGCCGTTCGTACAAAATAAGAAACTATAAACACTTTAATATATATGGCAGAATTGAAAGAACTTACCAAGCGCAGTGAAAGCTACTCGCAATGGTACAACGATTTAGTATTGAAAGCAGACCTTGCCGAGCAATCTCCCGTAAGAGGTTGCATGGTTATAAAGCCCTACGGATATGCTATTTGGGAGAAAATGCAACGCATACTCGATGATATGTTTAAGGCCACCGGCCACCAGAACGCATACTTCCCCCTGCTCATCCCCAAATCATTCCTCAGCCGCGAGGCCGACCATGTTGAAGGCTTTGCCAAGGAGTGTGCCGTGGTTACCCACTACCGCCTCAAAAACGCCCCCGATGGAAGCGGAGTTATCGTGGACCCCGCCGCCAAATTGGAGGAGGAGATGATTATACGCCCCACATCGGAAACCATTATATGGAGTACATATAAAAATTGGATACAATCGTACCGCGACCTCCCTATCAAGGTGAACCAGTGGGCAAACGTAATGCGTTGGGAGATGCGCACACGCCTTTTCCTGCGCACGGCAGAATTCTTGTGGCAAGAGGGCCACACAGCACACGCTACCCGCGAGGAGGCCGAGGAGGAGACAAAGACCATGCTCCACGTGTATAACGACTTTGCCAACAATTACATGGCCCTGCCTGTGATAATGGGAGTAAAATCGCCCAACGAAAGGTTTGCCGGCGCGCTCGACACATACACCATTGAAGGCATGATGCAAGATGGCAAGGCATTGCAGTGCGGTACATCACACTTCCTGGGACAGAACTTTGCAAAGGCATTTAACGTGCAGTTTGTAGACAAGAACAACAATCTCGATTATGTATGGGCAACATCATGGGGAGTATCAACCCGTTTGATGGGTGCGCTCATTATGACCCACTCCGATGACAACGGCCTTGTGTTGCCACCTGCACTCGCCCCCATTCAAGTGGTAATTGTACCCATCTACAAGAATGCCGAGCAGCTGCAGAAGGTTGCAGACACCGTTGCACCCATAATAAACGAATTGAAAGCCATGGGCATAAACGTAAAATTCGACGATGCCGACAATCGCCGCCCGGGATTCAAATTTGCAGAGTACGAGCTCAAAGGAGTACCCGTGCGTTTGGTACTTGGCGCACGCGACATCGAGAATGGCACTGTGGAGGTTATGCGCCGCGACACATTGGAGAAAGAGACTCGCTCGATTGAGGGCATCACAGAGTATGTAAAGAACCTGCTCGACGATATCCAGAAGAACCTACATCGCAAAGCTCTTTCAATGCGCGAGGCTTACACACGCACCGTAGATACATACGAAGAGTTCAAAACCGAGATAGAGAAAGGCGGATTCATTCTTGCGCATTGGGACGGCACACCCGAAACCGAGGAGCTTATCAAAGCCGAGACAAAGGCAACCATACGCTGTATTCCGTTTGAATTTGACAGCACACCCGGCACATGCATGGTAACAGGCAAGCCTTCGGCAAGAAGGGTCCTCTTTGCAAGAGCATACTAAAACACTCAAGCACAAGATATTGTAAACAAAAAATCGAAAGCGTTTGCTTTCGATTTTTTGTTTATCACCATATCATTCGCCAAGTTTGCTTTTTCTGTCGGCAATATGTTTTTCAAAGGCCTCACGGCTGGCGCGACCTCGTTTCCAGCGGTTATGAGTCCACAGCCACATTGCCGGATATTTACGGATATATTCCTCACCCACGGCAAAGTATTTATCTGTAATCTCGTTCTCCTTGCACAACGAGGCATCCTCATACAGTAGTTCAAATGTTGCCACATATTTTCCACGCGCCACCTTTACCAATTCAAGATTAAATACCGATGCATGCGTACGACGGGCAATCTTTTCGGCACCGGTAAACACCGCAGTATCCTGATTAAGAAAAGTTACCCAATGATTCATCGCCTCCACCTTGGGCAGTTGGTCGGCCATAAACCCATAGACAAACAGTTTGTTGTTCTTGGTAATCTCTATTATGTGGCGCAAAGTATTTTTCATTGTTACATTATCGGCACCATACTGCGCACGCATATCCTTAAAAACCTTATCGAAACGTGGATTGCGCAGTTTATGATACACGGCACCCACCGATAAATTTTCGCCATTAAAGAAAAGAGGCAGAGATGTTACATATTCCCAATTAAAAGCGTGCAACATATAACACACGCACGAACGACCATTATCAATACTCTTTTGCAACAAATCGAGCCCGCGGAATTCTATATGCCTGGCAACAGCCTCGGGGCTCATACCATAATATTTTATGGTCTCCACAAAATAGTCGCAAAGATTGGAATAGAACTCCTTTTCTATCTTTTTACGCTCCTTATCGCTTTTCTCGGGAAAAGAGTTCCGTAGGCTGCGACGCACCAATTTGCGACGATAACCTACAAGATAATATACTATGAGATAGATAAAATCAGAGAACAGATAAAGCACCCTTAAAGGCAATTTGTTCAGCAGATAAAGCACAGCCAATGCTATGCTGCTAAAAATACCCGACATATAGATTTGTTTATGTGTTTTTTCAAGTGATCCCGCTGGGATTCAAACCCAGGACCTTCAGAACCGGAATCTGACGCTCTATTCAG
>CALGJF010000020.1 GCA_937914945.1 uncultured Bacteroidales bacterium
GATGACAGTGGGGGCAGTTGCAACGGGAGGAGAGGAAAACTCTGACGGCTGGGCACCACCCGGGATTTCGCCGTCATCTGCTTTGCTTGCGGATGAGATCCCGGTGTTCGGATCCGAGTAGCACAAAATACCACCTTTAATCAGCCCCAATTGCTCTGCGCTCTCGATGAAGTTCTTGGCAGCTGCATCTTTCACTGAACGAGTGATTCGGTGCTCGTTCATGAGGATGTTTGCCAACAGATCCATCGGAGGGAGTGCGGCCCCATCGTATTTGCTGATCAGCTTAGAATACAGCGGTGGTTGTGCAAAGCACGAGAGTTCCAAGTCGCGCGTAGATGCACCAGTAGGATACAGTAGCTTCTTGCTGATGTCGGTCAACTGGACTGCGCTTCCTTGAGAAGTGATGATCAAACCAAATTGCTTGGCTGCACCGATTTTGGCCGTAAACGACTTCGTTGTGACGCTTGAGAGACCATATTTCTTTGCGAGTTCCCAATGAGGAAAAGCATTCTCGGGCAGAGGAGTCTCCATGCCACCTGTTTTCTCAACCACATTGTCTTCGGCCGAAACACCCTCGGGCACCTCGTCGTAAGGAAGATTGGGAATTGTATAGAGCAACTGCTGAACATCGGCAGCGGCAGCGTCCATTTTCTCCTGCAACTCCTTGGCTGTCTCTTTGAGAGTGGCCACCTGCGCCTTTACCTTCTCTGCCTCTTCGGCATTTTTCTCCTTCATCAGCTTACCTATCTGCGCTGCAAGCTGCTTGTTCTGCGCAAGTATGTTATCAAGTTCCGACTGTGCCGCACGACGCTCTTTATCGTGTGCGAGTACCTTCTCTACAACCTCTTTTGCATTCTTAAAATGCTTTTTCTCCAAGCCTTTTATTACCATCTCGGTATCTTGGGCAATTACTTTAAGTGTAAGCATATATATGTTTTGTTTAATATTCGTGCATTTATGCCACAAAAGGGCTATGTTATCTCACAAAGATACAACTAATTTTGCGGTTTTTAACACGTTGTAAAGAAAAAATAGGCATCACCAGACAAAAAAAATGGAGATAACTGATGTTATCTCCATTTTATCTTGGATAAATGATTATTAGTTATTCTCAGCTACGGGAACAACAGATACATAGCTCTTGTCGTTCTTACCACGCTTGAAAGTAACTACGCCGTCAACCAAAGCGTAGAGAGTGTGATCGCTACCCATACCGATGTTTGCACCGGGATAGTGAACTGTACCACGCTGACGTACAATGATATTACCGGCTTTACATACTTGGCCACCCCAGATTTTTACACCTAATCTCTGGCTTGCTGACTCGCGGCCGTTCTTTGAACTACCAACACCTTTCTTATGTGCCATAATACTTTTCTTTTAAAAATTAACCGATAATTTCTTTAACAACTAACTCTGTGAACTGCTGACGATGACCGTTCAATTTACGGTAACCTTTGCGGCGACGTTTGTGGAATACCAACACTTTATCACCCTTAACCAAAGTGGGGTCGATAGTGCGTGTAGTTACGATGTTCTGACCGTCTTTTGACTTACGTGTCTGTTTCATCTCACGAACATTGCCAATATAGCAAACCACTTTTGCACCCTCTACAGTAGGAGCACCCACTGTGATTGCGCCTTCATTATCCAACAACAACACGCGGTCAAACTCCACTGTTGTGTCATTCTGAGCACCCTTGATGTGGTGCACGTACAGCTTTTTACCGGCCTCTGCCTTGAATTGCTGTCCGTTAATCTCAACAATTGCGTACATTTAATTATAGCTTTTATTGTGATTTCCGGGAGGTGTGCGCTCTTCGTGAGCCCATCTTCTTCAACCCCTGCGGACTAAATCGGGTGCAAAGATAGCAATATTTTTTGTCTGCAAGAAAATTTTAGCAAAAAAATTACTCAAAATTCTTGTTGTCTATATACACTTCAAGCAATTTGGTAATTCCAGCCTCGTTATTGGGCGATACATCAAAATCGGCACACGATGCAGGAATCAAGCAGCTATTGCCTTGAGTAAGGCGCACCACCCTGTCGGCCTCGGCAGGCATCGCCCCTTTTTCATATCCTTCGGTACTCCTTATCCTTATTGCACAATCGCCCTCGACACACATATATATAATAAAGGAGTCGTATTTATACAATTTGCGATGAAACGCCCTGTCCACCTCAAGAATCTTTACCACAAAGAATTGGTTTACCACAAGCGGTACAGGTTTATTTACGCGATTCTCGTAACACACCTTGTATTGGTCGTACACTTTGAAATCTATTGCATCCTTTGCCTCCTCTATGTGCAACGTGCGCATTTTGCCATCGAGCCCGGGGCGGTTATAATCGAATATGCGATATGTTATATCGGAACTCTGCTGAATCTCTGCTATAAGAACACCGCCGCATATAGCATGAACGCGCCCCGATGGGATATAAAAACAGTCACCGGTCTTAACCTCGTGTTTCTGAAGCACCTCGCATATACTGCCATCCTCAACGCGTTTCTCGTACTCGTAACGCGAAATAGGCTGATTAAAACCTGAATAGAGATAAGCGCCGGGAGCAGCGCTTATCACATACCACATTTCGCTCTTCCCAAAACAGCCGTGTCGCGCCCATGCAAGCGCATCGTCGGGGTGTACCTGAACCGAGAGGTCGCTAACCGCATCGATATATTTAACAAGTATGGGAAAAGCAGTATCATACTTCTCGTACACAGCCTTGCCAAGCACAAGTTCCTTGTACTGTTCTACGATATATGCCAAGGAAATCCCCGCCAACGGTCCGTTTTTCACAAAAGACTCCATCTGGGGCACAGCACTCACCTCCCAACTCTCTCCTATACATTCGGCATCGGCCGGGAGCCCCTTCATAGGCTTCAAGCTGCTGCCGCCCCACACCACCGCGCGGAAATTATTCTCAAAAAGGAGCGGATATAAAGGTAATTGCTCAATCATGGCAAGGCATAGGCTTAATGTATTACGCCTCCTTATTGGTAAGGTAGCGTTCGGCCTCCATGGCGGCACGACAACCGCTTGCCGCAGCATTTATCGCTTGACGATAATGAGGGTCGGCCACATCGCCTGCCACAAAAACACCGGGAACAGCTGTTTTCACACCGCTGCAATCGGCAGGAACAAAATAGCCTGTTTCGTCGGTTTTAAGATATTTCTTGAAAATATCACTGTTAGGCTTATGGCCAATGGCAAGGAAGAAGCCATCGATGGGAAGATCGTAATATTTTTCATCGGGCTCACCCTTGCGTTTTACAAGATGAACACCCTCTACTCCGTCTTCACCATACAAGCCCACGGTGTTATGCTCGAAAAGGACTTCGATTTTGGGATTGGCAAGCGTTCTATCCTGCATTGCCTTTGATGCACGCAAGAAGGGCTTGCGCACAATGAGATACACCTTTGCAGCGAGCGACGCAAGGTAGTTGGCCTCTTCGCAAGCGGTATCGCCGCCACCAACAACAGCAACCACTTTCTTGCGGTAGAAGAATCCGTCGCAAGTGGCACAAGCACTCACACCCATACCCTGGTACTTTATTTCATCGGATATACCAAGATATTTTGCAGCAGCACCCGTGGCAATGATTACTGTTTCGGCCTCTATTTCCGAGCCGTTATCCAATGTTACCTTATAGGGGTTAGCCTCAAAATCGACATCTACAACGCTACCCGAGCGAACATCGGCACCCACGTTCACAGCCTGTTTACGCATATTGTCCATAAGTTCGGGGCCGGTGATTCCTTGTGGAAAACCGGGGAAGTTCTCAATGACAGTTGTCTGCGTTAGCTGACCACCGGGCTGGATTCCCTCGATGAGCACAGGCGACAAGTTGGCGCGTGAAGCATAGATTGCCGCAGTATATCCGGCAGGGCCGGAACCAATTACCAAGCATTTAGTTTTTTCCATATTTGTATCTATTTAAGTTTATCTCATATCAACAATTTCCGCACCGGGAAAATCCTCCAACGGGCACGCATAAACACGTCTATCAAAACTATACCCGCCTTTATACGAGTTTATATCAACCTTTGTATAGCCCTGCCCTTCGGCAAATATCTGCATCGACAAGGGGCGCAAAGCGGCTGCATCCAACACTAAAACAACCTTGTCGAAATCCTGTTCCCCATCGGCAGTCAGCGTAATTATTTTTGTATCACCGGCTGCCTCTGCGGAACATATATAACCTTTTTTATATAGTTCCATCAAATAGACAGGATTGTAGATTTGAGCCTCTTCGCTATCGGCATCTGTTATATAAATCTCATTCGCGCCACTCATATAGCTCCACTGGGTTATGCCATCGCACCACAATTTCATGGGCGACATCAATAGCGAATAACAATCGCCATCGAGTTTAAGGCTGCCATCGTCGGCAAATTGTTCGGCACCGCCTGCATCATAAACCGAGCACGAGAAGGTTATCTGCACAGCCGCATCGGCCTTAATCTTTTTTATGGCATTTTCGAGCAATACTACCGCCTCGTTATCCTGCGCGCAAAGCGCAATGGGAAAGAGGAGCAACAACGCAAATATAATCTTTTTCATATTTTACCTTATATATATTAATGCAACAGTTGTTTCAAACGGAACTCCAAGTCGGCCTCATCGGCACAGAGCACCTGGCGAGGCTTGCTACCCTCTTGCTCGCCCACAAGCCCTGTCTGGCACAGTTGGTCCATAATGCGCCCCGCACGGTTAAAGCCCACATTTAACTTGCGTTGTATGAGCGATGTAGAGCCCTGCTGATGAATAACCACAATGCGGGCAGCCTCGGCAAAGAGAGGGTCGAGTTTATCGGATGATAATTCGCCACGCGAACCGCCACCACCGCCATCTGCAGGAGCCTCATCGGGTTCGGGCAGGATGTATGCAGAGGGATAGCTCTGCTGCTTGGCAATATGAGCACAAACACGCTCCACCTCTTTTGTCTCAACAAGCGCACACTGCACACGCACAGGGTCGTTACCCGCAAGGAAGAGCATATCACCGCGACCTTGCAGCTGGTTGGCACCCTGACGGTCGAGTATGGTACGGGAGTCGATAACCGATATCACACGGAATGCCATGCGGGCAGGGAAGTTCGCCTTTATGGTACCTGTAATGATATTGGTTGTGGGGCGCTGGGTTGCAATAATCATGTGAATACCCACGGCACGCGCCTTTTGCGCAATACGGGCAATGGGCTGCTCCACCTCGCGCCCTGCTGTCATCATTAAATCGCCATACTCATCTATAATAACCACAATGTAGGGCATAAAGCGATGGCCCTTTGTGGGCAGCAGTTCCTTGTTAAGGAATTTTTCGTTATACTCCTTAACTGAACGCACCATAGCCATCTGCAACAGACGATAACGACTGTCCATCTCCACGCAAAGCGATTTAAGAGTGCGCACCACCTTGTTCACATCGGTTATAATGGGTTCATCCTCGCCCTCCAATTTTGCAAGGAAGTGTTTTTCGAGGACATTGTAAAGGCTAAGTTCCACCATCTTGGGATCCACCATCACAAATTTCAGATAAGCGGGGTGCATCTTGTAGAGCAACGATGTGATGATAGCGTTCAAACCAACCGATTTACCCATACCTGTGGCACCGGCCACAAGCAGGTGAGGCATCTTTGCCATATCCACCATAAACACCTCGTTGGAGATTGTTTTTCCAAGAGCAAGCGGCAAGGCCATATCGGTTTCCTTGTATTTACGACTATTGAGGAGCGATGCCATGGGCACAATCTGCTTATGGGTGTTAGGCACTTCTATACCCACGGTACCCTTGCCGGGAATAGGCGCTATGATACGGATGCAGAGCGCAGCAAGGCTCATTGCGATATCGTCTTCCAAGTTTTTTATCTTGCCTATGCGCACACCGGGGGCAGGGGTAATCTCATACAGAGTGATTGTGGGCCCCACTGTTGCCTTTATCGAACTTATCTCGATGTCAAAGTTACGCAGCACCTCTACAATCTTGTTCTTGTTGGCCTGTTGCTCGTTCATATCTATGGAGTGAACAGCCTGCTCATATTTATCGAGCAAATCTATGGTGGGGGGCTTGTAATAGCTGAGTTCATCTTTGGGATTGAGGGGGCGCAACATTTTGCCACCTGTATCATCGTCGCCTTCGGCACTCTCAATCTCCATTTTTATATCTTTGCCATTATTGGCAGCCTCAGTTGCTATTTTATCGGACATTTTATCGAAAGCGGCGGATACATCATCGTTGTCGTTTGCAGGCTGCTCTACGACCTCATCCTCATCAGCGGCAACATCAATCTTGAAATCTTCATCATCGGCGGGATATTCTATCTCTTTGTCATCCTTATCGACATTATCAAACTCCACGACTTCGGATTGAGGCTCATCTAACGGTTCGGCTTCGTCGGTTTCTTCAACTGCACCCTCATCTACACGGTCCTCACCATCCTCTTTAGTGCGAATAAAACTAAATGTGAGCATCTTTTGCAACCATGTGATGGTTTCGCGTGTGATATATGTCATAAACGCTATCAAAGAGAGGAGGAGCACAAGCACCGTGCCCACCACGCCTATCTGCGACTCAAGCCAAGCTACAACCAGCTCGCCATGACGGCCGCCGGGAGACATAAAGCTATCGGCAAACATAGAACCAAGAGCAAACGCAAAGAATACCGACCCCCAAACTACGGCAAACACCGTGGCGAGAAACCATTTCAACAACCTGGGGCGATAAATATTCATCAAATGCAGCATAAAACCCACAAAAAGAGGAATAAGCAGCACCGACGACCAGCCGAAACAGCCATTGACCAAATAGTCGGCCACAATGGCACCGCTCCTGCCCGATGCATTCTGCACTGTCTCATCGACCTCGGCCGCTGCAGCAGCGGCATCTATACAACTTTGGTCGGCACCACCCGAAGAGAAAAACGACAGGAACGAACTACAAAGAAATATTGCAACCGCGCCCATCAACAAACCCATCATAAACAGAAATGTAGGATTTGATATTGCAGTCTTTACTCGTTGGAAAAACATTGTTTTCTTATTTTCGGTTGCCGTGCTCTTCTTCGCCATAATTTTGGGGGTATAATATACTTTAATTTATAATATATGCGTGTAAACTTTGCGAAGATATAAAAAAAACAGATACCACAACCACTCTGCTCCGCTATTTTTTTGTAACTTCGCGGCAAATTCACGAAACAGAAACAAAGATACCGACAAATGGAAGAGAGCAAAGATATAGTATTCATGCGCAACACCGTGGAGTTCGTAACGGTAGCTGCTGAATTTTGCAGTTATTTGGAGCGTGCGGGAGAACTCAATCGCAAAGAATTTGTAGATACAATGTTAAAGATTCTCCCCTTACTCTACCTGAAAGCACAGATGCTCCCCGAGAAAGAGAGAATAAACGAAGAGGATCTTGAAGATTTTGTATCGGAAGAGGGCTACGAGGTACTGCGCATAACAATCGGCGAACTGCTTGCCGACAAAGACACATACCTTGATGTTTTTGTAGAGGAGATGAAGTACAGCGACACACCGGTTACCAAGAACATTTCGGAGGACCTTGCCGACATATATCAGGATGTCAAGAATTTTGTATCACTTTTCCGCATAGGCATAAACGAGACCATGCACGATGCAATCATCGAGTGCAAAGAGAATTTTCGCCGATATTGGGGCCAACGATTGGTAAATACCCAGCGCGCACTGCACGAAATTGCATACAACACAAACAGCGAAGAGGAATACAGCGATAATGACAGTTTTTAGTACACACATAGAGAAAGGTGAAATAAACCAGATGCCCATAGTGCTCTACCCCGGGCGCATCATAACCATTGATACCGCGGCCGATGTAGATAAAGCCATGAAAGCGCTTGCGAACGAAAGCATCGTGGGAATAGATACCGAAACGCGCCCATCCTTTCGCAAAGGGGTGCAGTACAACGTATCCCTGCTGCAACTGTCCACAGCCGACACCTGCTTTCTCATAAGACTATGCCGCACCGGGCTCCCCGACTCACTCGTATCATTCCTTGAAAACAACAAGATAATAAAGGTGGGAGTATCACTACACGACGACTATCAGGCACTTGCACGCCGTCGCCGCTTCAAAGCCGGTGGTTTTTTCGACCTACAAAAGCATGTAGGCAAATACGGCATCGAGGAGATGAGCCTGCAAAAAATATATGCAATAATTTTCGGCGAGAAAATCTCCAAGAGCCAGCAACTGACAAATTGGGAAAAAGATGTGCTCACCGACAAGCAGAAGCTATATGCAGCCACCGACGCATGGGCTTGCCTTAAAATATATGAAAAACTCGAACAGTTAAAAACACGATAAAGAATATACAACAATATGGAAACATCGGTTATTCTCAAACGCGGCAAAGAGGAGTCGCTCAAGCGCTTTCACCCATGGATATTTTCGGGAGCCATACAACGCATAAACGGCGAGCCCGAGGAGGGAGATATCGTAACCGTTTACACTCACGAGGGGGAATTCATTGCACGCGGCCACGTTCAAGTGGGCAGTATCGCAGTGCGAGTACTCACATTTGAGAACGAGCCGATAGACAAAGCCTTTTGGCAACGCCGCATAGCCACTGCATACGACCTGCGTCGCAGTACAGGCGTGGCATCGCGCCCCGACAACGACACATACCGCCTTGTTCATGGCGAGGGCGACTGCCTCCCCGGCCTTGTCATAGATATATACGGAGAAACTGCCGTAATGCAGGCCCACAGCGTAGGCATGCACGTAAACCGCAACGATGTAGCCGATGCACTCAAAACAGTATTGGGCGAGAAACTGAAAAACATCTATTACAAATCGGAAACCACACTGCCATACAAAGCCGACATAAGCAAAGAAAACGGCTACATAATGGGCGGCAACGCAAGTAATATATCCACAGAGTACGGATTAAAGTTCCACATCGATTGGGTACGAGGCCAAAAGACAGGTTTCTTTGTCGACCAGCGCGAGAACCGTTCACTGCTCGAAAAATATGCCAAAGGGCGCAAACTGCTCAACATGTTCTGCTACACAGGAGGATTCAGCATCTACGCCTTGCGTGGTGGCGCCGAGGTAGTACACTCGGTTGATAGTTCGGCAAAGGCGATAGACCTCACCAACGCCAATGTGGCAATAAATTTCCCCGATGACCCGCGCCACGCAGCATTTGCCGAAGATGCGTTCGACTACCTTGAGCGCATGGGCAACAACTACGACCTCATAATTCTGGACCCTCCCGCATTTGCCAAGCACCGCGACTCGTTGCGCAACGCCCTCATAGGCTACCGCCGCCTCAACGCAAAGGCACTTGAAAAGATACAGCCGGGTGGCATACTGTTCACATTCTCATGTTCACAGGTAGTGAGCAAGGAAAATTTCCGCACCGCCGTGTTCACGGCAGCCGCAATGGCAAAACGCAACGTGCGCATACTGCACCAACTCACCCAGCCTGCCGACCACCCGGTGAACATCTACCACCCTGAGGGAGAGTACTTGAAAGGTTTGGTACTTTACGTGGAGTAACAAAGCGATGCAAAGCATGCAAAATATCCCGATAAACAGATGAAAAATAATAGCACAATATTTTGTTAAACAAAAATTTTGTACTACCTTTGCACCTCGAAAGCCATTACACACATTTTTTGTTACCAGCAAATAAAAAAAATTAAAAAATTACGATAATGAAAAAAGACATTCATCCCGCAGGATATCGCCCCGTAGTTTTCAAAGACATGTCAAACGGCGATTGTTTCCTTTCACAGTCAACTTGCAACACCAAGGAGACCATTGAGTTCGAGGGCGAGACATATCCCCTTGTTAAGCTTGAGATTTCTAACACTTCTCACCCCTTCTACACAGGTAAAGCCAAGCTTGTGGATACAGCAGGTCGCGTTGATAAGTTCATGAGCCGCTACGGTAAAATCAAAAAGTAATTTAGGGATTATACATATCTTAAAAGTGTATTAATGCGCGCATTAATACACTTTTTTAATGCCGTAAAACAAACACAATAAAACCCCGACAATGAAGGTATTCACAAGAATAAAAGAGACGTTTTCAATTCTATTGCTCGCGCTTGCAATAACCGGTTGCGGAGGAAGCGAAGAAGATATACAGCACGGGATAGACCCCGCCAACATGAATGCCAATATCGGCGGAGAGAAATATGCTCATCGCATTGAGATTCCACGCCTAAATGACGACGACTACTTTCTCACACGCACAACAACGATAAACGGAAAGGAAAATATTACATACAGCATATCGTTCAACACCGAACGCCAACATTCACGTTGGGTTGCATTTACGTTTAACAACAGCAATCGCAGCAAGAAAGTAGACAGAAGCAATAATTTCCAAGCCGACCCCGATTTCCTGGGCGAGTACACCATGACCTGGCAACAGATAAACAAGAACGGCTATCAGCGCGGGCATCTTGTGGCATCTTACGACAGGGTATATTCAAGGGAGGCCAATGAGCAAACCTTTTACATGTCAAACATATCACCACAGATTGAGGATTTCAACACCGGCTATTGGAACAAGCTTGAATACAAAATAAACGAAAACGGCAGCGGATGGGGGTGCAACGCAAGCTTTGCCGATACCCTCTATGTGGTTAAAGGCGGAACCATTGCCGAAGGACAATACACAACGAAAGGCTCCTGCCCCACCGTTCCCCGATACTATTTCATGGCACTCCTTCGTTTGAAGGATAGAAGCTACTCGGGCATTGCATTCTGCTTTGAACATAAAAGCTCGCATAGCGGCAGTATATCAGACTACGCCATGACCATAGACGAGCTTGAGGAGTTTACAGGCATCGATTTCTTCTGCAACCTCAACGACAGGCTCGAGAACGCAGTGGAAAGCAACATCAGCAAGGATGTTTGGGGATTATAAATCTTTCATAAATAACAGAAAAGCAAACAGGTCGGGCATGCCCGACCTGTTTGCTTTTCTGTTAT
>CALGJF010000021.1 GCA_937914945.1 uncultured Bacteroidales bacterium
CCCCGCCACACGCGAGGTACTGCAATTCCTCCCCTGCTACCTGATGAACGATTTTGCCACCGCGCAGATGAACGGAAAGAATGGCACAATGCCTCTTGTGAGCGAGCAGAACGAATTGCTATTACCAGCGGAACGAGAAAAGAGCCTCAACCACCTTACACCGTTCAACAGCGCGCTATTGATTTTATTGTTCACCATGATAATAATGCTGTGCGAGGTGCGCAGCGGCAAGATTTTCTGGCTGTACGACATTCTGCTATATGGCGTGCAAGGTACAGCGGGCACTATACTCCTATTCATGGCTACATGCTCGTTACACCCGGCAGTGGGCAACAACTACCTGCTCATATTGCTCAACCCACTACCACTGTTGCTCATCCCCATACATATATATTGCTGCATAAAACGCAAGCACCCTGCATACATGTGGATGCCTGTTGCAATGGTGGCAATATTTATAGCCACAGCACCATTTGTGCCACAACACTACCCCACACCTATATTTATATTTGCCATAACAATAGTTGTACGTTCAATCTTCCACATATACCGTAAAAGAATATGCGAATTAAGCCTTTATTGATACTGCTGACGCTACTGCCCATGCAGTTGCTTGCACAGGAAAAGATAGAATCGCCCAAGCTGTTGGTTACCATAACCATAGACCAGCTGCGCAGCGATTTTATGTATGAATTTGAGGAGCTATATACCCCCGATGGATTCAAACGTCTGTTGGCCGGTGGAAGGGTTTACCCCAACAGCTATTATGCATTTGAGAATATAGACCGTGCTTCGGCAACAGCAACACTTGTTACCGGAACAAACCCTTACACGCATGGCATTGTGGGAGAAAGATGGCTCGACCGAAACACACTCAACCTTGTAAACTGCACCGACGACAGCAAACAACAAGGATTATACACCAACGACAGAGTATCGCCCGTTAAACTTAAAGCCATCGCCCTTGCCGACGAGATAAAACGTGCCACACGCGGCAAAGCACAGATATGCGTTATAGCCCCCGATTGCGATGCGGCAGTAATGCAGGGTGGACATGCCGCCGATGTCGTTCTGTGGAAAAACAATGATACCGGTTATTGGTGCAGTTCATCGTACTACGGACTATTCCCTGAATGGGCTGCCAACATGAACAAAGAAGTTGTGGGGCGCAGCAGCAAGTGGACTCCGCTGTTCCCGGCCGAGCTATATAACAATTTTGGCGATAAAGCTCCCAAAGAGTTCACGTACTCGTTCAACGGCAAAGACGATATACGCTCATACAAAACCGGCGCATGCATGAACGACGAAATAAACGAAATGGCAATTGCCTGCCTGCGCAGTGGCGATATGGGAATGGACTATATAACCGACATGCTCTCGGTAACCTACTATGCAGGCAACTACAACAATGTATCCATGGAGGACCGCCCCATTGAGATACAGGACATATATACCCGCCTCGACAAGAACATTGCCGACCTGTTGAAAGAGATTGACCGACGAATAGGGCTGGAGAATGTAATAATATCGCTTGCCTCCACCGGCTATGTGGTAGAGGATGATTCTAACGACGAAAAATATCGCCTGCCGTCGGGCACCATACACATGGACCGCGTGAAAGCATTGCTCAACGTATATTTAAGCGCACTGTTCGGCAAGGGGGAATATATCGACGGATTCTTTAATTCCGAGATATATCTCAACCGCAAGACAATGGAGCAACTGCAACTGAATAAGGTGGACTTGGTAGCCCACGCCGTGGAGTTCCTTAAATCTATAGATGGTGTCGAGGATGTATTTACAATTTATCGATTGGGAGGCATGCTGAGCCCCGAACTGCAATATGTAAAGAACGGATACAACGCAAAATGCTCGGGCGATATATGGTTGCGCCTGATGCCAGGTTGGAAAATGGCAAAAGACGTTATCGGTGAAAGTGCACAGTCACTTGCAGCTGACCTTAAAGAAGGCGAAGTTCTTCTTCTTGAAAACGTACGTTTCCACGCTGAAGAGACAAAGAACGATCCCGAATTCTCAAAAGCCCGGGCATCGCTTGCTGAAATCTATGTAAACGAT
>CALGJF010000022.1 GCA_937914945.1 uncultured Bacteroidales bacterium
TGTTACAAGCATTGCCTATTAAATAGAATTTAATTCCGCAGCGCCCACAGACGAAAGCTGTAACACTGCGTGGCGAAGTTGGCGCACCAAGCGGCTGCACTCGTTGATAAACTACAAATAAATTTGCGTTTAACTCGCCGGCACAAACTTAGCTCCTTTTATAGCTACAAAAGGAGAGAAAGATATGGAGTTAACGTGAGAATACTCAATAATCAGCGTCGAGGAGTTTATAGCAAGCCCACCGACTTTTGCAGATGAGCCGGAAACCGGCACCTCCCCTAACTTTGGGGAGGAGTTATACGGCAGGGATATAAAAAGCAAGTGCAACATAAATACGTTACACTTGCTTGTCGGGGCGACAGGATTCGAACCTGCGACCACCTGGTCCCAAACCAGGTGCGCTACCGGACTGCGCTACACCCCGTAAACCAATATCTCATTTTTACTTTATAATATCCAACTGCTTAAAGATGGGAACCATAACATCAAGAGCGCGGTCTATTTGCTCCTTGGTGTGAGTAGCCATCAACGAGAAGCGGATAAGCGTGTCTTGCGGTGAACAAGCAGGAGGTACCACAGGATTCACAAACACACCGGCTTCCCACAACATTTTTGTAACCATGAACGTCTTATCTGTATCACGGATATACAAAGGAATAATAGGAGTAGAAGTATTTCCAATCTCAAAACCAAGGTCGCGGAAATTCTTCAATGTGTAATTGGTAATCTTCCAAAGGTTCTCCATGCGCTCAGGCTCCTCTTGTATTATATGCAACGCCTCCAAGGCTGCAGCTGTGGCAGCAGGAGTATTACTTGCGCTGAATATATATGAACGCGAGTTATGTCGTATATAGTTTATAACCTCCTTATCAGCAGCGATGAAACCACCAATAGTGGCGAGCGACTTGCTAAAGGTACCCATAATCAAGTCCACATCCTTGGTTACACCAAAGTGATCACATGTACCACGTCCCTGATTGCCAAGAACACCCAAGCCATGAGCCTCGTCGACCATGATGCTCGCATTATATTTATCCTTCAAACGAACAATCTCGGGCAGATTGGCTATGTCGCCCTCCATGCTGAAGACTCCATCTACAACAATCAGTTTTATGGTGTCGGGGTCGCATGCCTGCAACTCCTTCTCCAAGTTCTCCATATTATTATGGCGGAACTTACGCACTGTTGAGAATGACAAACGGCGACCATCTACAATAGATGCGTGGTCCAATTCATCGCATATAATTGTATCCCTGCGCCCTGTTATGCAAGACAACACGCCCAAATTTACTTGGAAACCGGTAGAATAGACAAGAGCCTCATCCTTGCCAACGAACTGTGCAAGTTCGTTTTCGAGCTGCAAGTGAATATCAACGGTTCCATTGAGAAAACGTGAACCGGCACAACCTGTACCATATTTGCGTGTAGCTGCAATAGCCGCCTCCTTAATGCGTGGGTGATTTGTAAGTCCCATGTATGAGTTTGAGCCAAACATCAACACCTTTTTACCACTCATCAACACCTCTGTATCCTGTTCACTTTCGATGCAACGGAAATAAGGATACACACCCATAGCCATAAAACGCTGCGGGAGATCGTATTTTGCATATTTCTCTTTAAGTAAACCCATCTTTATCTATTAAGCTCCGTTGCAACGGGGCACAAAAAAATTATCAGTTTCAGCGTGCAAAGGTAAGCATTTTTTTTCAAATGCATAATTTTTTGCCTAACTAATTCTAAAAAAAACAATAATAACCAAACGACAGGCGGTGCATTTACTTATATAACAACCATATAGCAAACACGCACACCGATTGACACTATTGCCTTATTATTTTTTCTTTTTTGTTTTCACCTTTTCTCCATCGGGACTATAGCTATATCCGTAATAAGAATAGCCTGCAGAGTAGCTGTGAACATAGCCATATGTACGTCTGCGTTTCTCCACATCCTCACCGTTGACAACGATTGATACATTCTCAAGTTTGCCGTCTTTTACAAGACCATTCAAGAATTCAAAGGCAGATTTTTCTGTATAATCCACGCGCGACACATAAACAACCGCATCTGCCACCCTGCTTAGGATTATAGAGTCGGACACCAAACCCACGGGAGCTGTATCCATTATCACATAATCGAATTTCTTGCTCAAATAATTGAAAGCTACATCAATATTAGACTTTGACAACAATTCGGCAGGATTGGGAGGAACTATACCGGCAGGCAACAAATAGAGGTTATGCACCTCGGTCGATGGAATAATTAAATCATCGAGCATAGCCACATCGTTCTCATCGGCGCATAGATAACTTGTGATACCCTCGGCCTTGGGGTCTATATTAAATACCTCTGCCAAACGAGGACGACGGATATCAATACCCATCATTAGCACTTTTTTGCCAAGCATTGCTGCACTCACCGCAAAGTTTGAAGAGACAAAAGTCTTTCCTTCGCCGCTCACCGTAGATGTAAACATAATCACATTACCGGCAGTCTTTTTCATAACAAACTGCAGATTGGTACGCAATGTTCTGAATGCCTCTGCCATAATATCGTTATGGTTGGCACGCACAACTATTGAAGAAGCGCGGTTTGCAAGTCCATGCTTCACAGGCACGGTTGCAATCAAAGGCAATGTTGTCAGTGATTGAGCCTCGTCGGGGCTTGCAATCCTTGTGCGTATCAATTCCTTTATATAAACATATAATGAAGGAATAAGCACACCTATGAACAAAGCTGCCAGCAGAATAAAGTTCTTGCGAGGAGCAATGGGGAATGAAGAACACATTGCAGGGTCTATGCAACGTAGATTGTTTGCCGTTACCGCAAGGGTAAGGGCATTCTCCTCATATTTCTGCAACAACATCACATATAGCTGCGATTTGATATCGGTCTCACGAATGATACTCTTCAATGAACGCTCCATTTCGGGCGATTTTCTCAATCGCGATGTATATTCATTGGCCAAGGCTTTAAGTGCATCGTATTGCAACACAAGAGACTCGTTAAAGGCTTTCAATGCCTCGCGAATATCGTTTTGCAATCCACGCACCACCTCTGTCTGCATTTTAAGCGCAGGGTTTTCGGCCGTAGCTGACAACAATAATTGATTACGTACAGCCACTTCGTTATTGTACTTAACAATAAGATTTGAGAGCGAGGGGTCATTTGTCAAGCCCATTGTCGAAGGAATCGATTGCAAATCGTTTTTGGGATTATTCACAAAGCCATTAAGGAACTGCGAATTATTCATAACAATCTCCATCTCCTCCATCTTCTTCACATATTCTTCCTTGTTTCGCAGGGTCTGTGGAGCATCAATCTCGGGGTTCAGCAGCTGGTTCGATTGCTTATAGCTTGCCAGATTACCCTCCTTCTCGGTGAGGTCCCCTTTTATCTCCTCAATACGGCTTGCAAGGAAATCCTTTGTAGCCTCTGCCACCTGACGTTTGTCATCATTTGTGACCTTATTATAGCTATCTATAAGAGCATCAATAAAATCAATACCGTTTGCAGGAACGGATGTATTGGCAGCAACAACAGCCACAGAAGCGGTCTTTGAAACAGGAGCGATACCTAACGAGGCTTTATACGAGCCCGCAACAGGAGTTAAAGGAGATATGACAATTTTAACATCCGAAACACTTTCTACATCACTGTTTCTTGTAAGCAAAATATCACCCTTTACCGTCTGCAACAGATAAGGGAACTCTGTTATATTTTCCTCGGCCGACTCTATATCGAGCCCATCTGCTACACAGTCATAAATGTATGAAACATTGTATAAAGAATCGCTATTAATATTCAGTTCTATAACCAAAGAAGCATGCAGATTCTCCAAATCGGTCTGTTGTATTGTAGCGTTCACCGGACTTGACATTTTGTAGATGGGACGATAGCCTATCATCTTAGGGGTATAATACGAGACATACAAGCCCGCCTGATACACAGCACCGCTTATAACCGACATTGAGTTAATGACCTCTATCTCATTCTCAACATTAGAATTACCACCATTGTAACCAAAATCGGCGAGCATATCCATCTGTGATGCAAACGAGCCCTTCTCTTCGTCCTGCAACAAGATTTTTGCAGTTACCTGATATATTTGTGTCGTGTTATATATATAGAACACGGCAGCAACAAGACACGCTGCAACCGAAATTGCAAAGAGTTTCCAATTCAGCAAGAAATGATGTAACAATACACCGATGTTAAAATCGCCATCATTCTCTTCTTGATTCACATTTATACGCTCCTTATCCATATTCTTGTCAAATTTTGTTTATTCCTTTAATTAATGAAGAATGTTATACAGCAACGAGGTCAAAGATACCAATATAGAGGTTGCAGAGAACCATAAAGAGGTGGTACTACCCACATCGGAGCCCTTCGCCTTTGCCTTATTGGGCGTAACATATACCACATCGTTCTGCTGCAAATGGTAGCAAGGCGATGTAAACACCGATGCATCGGTAAGATCAAGTTCATACACCTTTGTTTTTCCGGTAACGTCCTCGCGAATAACCTTCACATTCTCACGCATACCATATATAGTCATATCCTTAGCAAGTGCAAGCGCTTGGAATATATTAACCTTATCATTTTTTATATTATATGTTCCCGGGCTTGCAACCTCGCCAAGCACAGAAATCTTGAAATCGGCAAAACGCACCGTTACAATAGGAGTGGTGATGAACGAGCCCTTTATCTTATCAAGAATCATATTTTCCAATTCCTTTTTTGTAAGACCGGCAACATGCAACTTACCCAAAACGGGGAACTCTATACACCCTTCATTATCTACAAGGTAACTTTGGAGGGTGGGTTGCGATGTCAACGACTGCCTCACCTCATATGTGCTCGATGCCAACAGATTATAAGGCATGGCAGCCTCAGGTTTTTCGGGGGAAGCCACTATTATCGTCAGCAAATCACGAGGCAGAATTCTTGACTCATGAACAGAATCCACTTGCTGAACAGCAGCCATATTATCACTATTTTGAATATATGGTACCTGTTTGTACGATGTGCAAGATGTAGCAAAAAGTGCCAAAACAAATGATACCACATAAAAAAGTTTTAACCCAATTGATCTCATATATCTAATGTTATAAATTTTATTACTAAACAATATCTGCATAGATACCCAAATATTTTGCAAATATAATCAAATTAATATAATCCATCACGTTTTATAAGCAAAAAAGAATATAACAACCATAACAACCATACAAAAACCACAGAAAAAGCCACATGCATGCAAGGCGGCGACATAAAATGAATAAAAAAGAGAGAACCATTTGCCCAATCACACAGATTCGCTTATCTTCGCAAATAGATAATCAAACACAAGCAAATATGAAAATAAAGATAATAGTAGTATCATTAATCCTCATCGCTATTATTGCCGGCTTTGCTGCATTCGGGCACTACATCATAAAAGGCAATCAAGTAAGCATTGACAATACCGTATATATACATATATACCCCTACGATACAGCAGAAAGCATTATTGAAAAGATAGAAGAGGCAGCCCACCCCACCACAATGCTTGGATTCAAGATACTTGCCAAGCACAACAATCTTGACAAGCAAAAGAAAACCGGCCGCTACGCAATATACGACGGCGACAACATGCATGCCCTCTATCGCCGCATCGTAAGCAACCAACAAACACCATTGATGGTAACAATCCCGCCCACACGCACCATAGAACAATTGATAGCCACGGTAAGCAAGCAACTGATGCTCGACTCCACATCACTTGCAAACATAGCAATGAACCACCTATACTATGAACGGGTGGGATACACCGCAGCCTCGTTGCCCAGCCTCTTTATTCCAAACAGCTATGAACTATATTGGAACATATCGCCCGAACGGTTCATGGCCCGCATGTTGCGTGAGCATGATATCTACTGGAATGACAAGCGCAAGGCAAAAGCCAAATCCATCGGGCTAACCATCGAAGAGGTTGCAACCCTCGCATCCATTGTTGACGAAGAGACAAACAACAACGCCGAGAAGCCCATTGTAGCCGGGCTATACATAAACCGCCTGAAACGCGGCATGCCCCTGCAAGCCGATCCCACGGTAAAATATGCGTTAGGCGATTTCACCCGTAAACGTATACTAAAGAAAGACCTTGAAACCGAATCGCCATACAACACATACAAACACAAAGGGCTCCCTCCCGGCCCCATACGCATACCCACCATACAAGCCATAGAAAGCGTACTCAATCACAGCAAGCACAACTATCTTTACATGTGCGCGAAAGAGGATTTTTCGGGCACCCATAACTTTGCCACCACCCTTGCACAACACAATGCCAACGCCCAACGCTACCAGCAAGCACTCAACAAACTAAAAATAAAAAAATGATAAAAAGACTCTATTTACTTATCGCAGCAGCCATTTTCACAACCATTTCCATGGCACAAAGCCCCACCGGAGCCCTCGTACCCATGCCCAACAGCATAGAAAAAGATTCCAGCGGCAAGACATTCAGAATAACCGACAAGTGCGCAATAGCAACACCCCTCGCACACGACTCATACCTTATAAAAGAATTACAGGCGAGCATAAAAAAGCACACCGGTGTATCCGTGCCAACAGCAAGCAAAGGGAATATAATACTCACCACAGACACCACACTTGAAAACCCCGAACACTACACCATAGAAATCACAACAAAAAGAATCACCATAAAAGGAGCTAACGAAACAGCCCTGCTACACGCTGCACGCACAATGGAGCAAATAATGCTTGGCGACTACATAAACAGCGCAAACAAAAGGATTGCCTGCATGAAAATAGATGACAAGCCGCGTTACAACCATCGTGCCATCATGCTCGACCCCGCACGACATTTCATTCCCGTGAAGGATGTAAAATTCTTCATAGACCAAATAGCAAAATACAAATACAACATACTGCAAATACACCTCACCGACGACCAAGGATGGCGTGTGGAAATAAAAAGCCACCCACAGCTAACCCAAAAAGGCGCATTCCGCAACAACAGAGAAGGCACGCAAGGCCCCGATAACGGCTATTATACCCAAGAAGAACTGAAAGACATTGTAAAATATGCAGCAGAGCGCGGAATTGAAATAATCCCTGAACTCGATATCCCCGGGCACTCAGTAGCCTTCCTCACCGCCTACCCCGAAACAGGCTGCGCATTCCGCCACAGCGAGCCCAAAACACTCGGCAGCACCACCAACATGATGCTGTGCGCATGCAGCGAAGCAGCATACACCATCTACGCAGACATATTCAAGGAGATAGCAGAAATCTTCCCCTCGGAATATATACATTTAGGAGGAGACGAAGCTGCCATAAAAGAGAATTGGGCAAAATGCGAAAACTGCCAGATGCTTATGAAAGAGAAAGGCTATAACAAGCCCGAGGAACTGATGAACACCTTCTTCAGCAAAATGCTGGACCTCGTTCGCCATAACGGCAAAAAGCCCATACTCTGGTGCGAACTCGACAACATCTACCCACCCGCCAGCAACTACCTATTCCCCTACCCCGCCGATGTAACACTTGTAACGTGGCGCAACGCTCTCACGCCCAAATGCATAGAACTCACCCACAAGCACGGGCACAAGCTCATAATGGCACCCGGCGAACACGCATACCTTGATTATCCACAATACCACGGCGACCTCCCCGAGTGGAATAATTGGGGCATGCCTGTAACAACCCTCGAAAAGAGCTATGCGCTCGACCCCGGCTACGGACTCCCCGCCGAAGAACAAGCCCACATCACAGGTGTAATGGGAACACTGTGGGGCGAGGCCATACGCGACATAAACCGCGTAACATACATGGCATTCCCTCGTGCCCTCGCTCTCTCCGAGGCAGGCTGGACAGATATGCCGCAGCGCAGTTGGGAAAGTTTCAAACAGCGCATGCTCCCCAACCTTGCCGACCTTATGAAAAGCGGCGTATCATTCAGAGTACCATTTGAAATTATGCGCAACAAATAAAACGTGTCCATTTTAGAACAAACACGTTTTATATAAACCGATATATCAAAGAGCATGGAACACCCCGCGGGGTGCTCCATGCTCTTTGATATAAAACAAAAGTTTTGCTGCACGACGAGAACGATGAAACTCCGAGAAAAAATGATTTGAGTGCCCTTATCCTTTGTAATCCACCGGCTCTCTAAAGCTACCCGAAGGTTGTGGCCCGCCATTGGAAACAGAAGCATATCTCGGTTTCTTTGTAAAATTGATGAGTTTCCCAGTCGTTCGTACAGCAAAACCTATTACAAATATAATCTACTTTTTATATACAAACAATTAAATGCACTGTTTTTTTTGCAAATTAAGGCAATATCACACCTTTTATTATTATAAAACAAAAAACGCCCAAGAAACTTGAGCGTTTTTGTTCACTTATGAAATGGTTAAATTACTTCTTAACCTTATCCACGATAGCTTTGAAAGCTGCGGGATTGTTCATTGCGAGGTCGGCAAGAACCTTACGGTTAATCTCGATACCTGCTTTGTGAAGAGCACCCATCAACTGTGAGTAAGAAAGCCCCTCCAAACGAGCGGCAGCGTTGATACGCTGAATCCACAATGCACGGAACTCGCGTTTCTTGTTACGACGGTCGCGGAATGCATAAGTAAGACCTTTCTCCCAAGTATTCTTGGCAACGGTCCACACATTTTTTCTTGCACCAAAGTAACCTCTGGTCAAACCTAAAATTTTCTTTCTTCTTGCTCTTGAAGCAACGTGATTTACTGATCTTGGCATAGTTTTAATTCTTTTGAATGTTAGCGCCGTTCAAGTTAACGAGCTTGTTTGCTAATACATTCGGTTAATAATACAATACTTAACGCAATGACAACAATTCCTTAACACTTTTTACATTGGCAGAATCGAGAGTTGTGAAGTGAACAAGGTTTCTCTTCTGCTTCTTTGTCTTTTTAGTCAAGATGTGACTGTGATAAGCATGTTTTCTTTTAATTTTACCTGTTCCGGTAAGAGCGAATCTTTTTTTGGCACCGGAGTTAGTTTTAACTTTTGGCATTTTATAAAAAATTAATAGTTAATATTTATCGGTAGCGTACTATCCAACACTACTCGCTTTTATTCTTCTGTTTTAGGAGCCTCGGGTTTCGCGGGCTTCTCTTTCTTGGCAGGAGTGGCCTTCTTGGGCGACACCATTATTGTCATGCGCTTACCCTCAAGCACAGGCATCATATCAAGCTTGCCATAATCCTCCAGGTCTTTTGCAAAGCGAAGCAACAATATCTCACCTTGCTCTTTGAAGAGGATTGAGCGACCTTTGAAAAAGACATAAGCCTTAACTTTGTCTCCATCCTGCAAAAAGCTGATGGCGTGTTTCAGCTTGAAATTGTAATCGTGGTCATCGGTCTGCGGGCCGAAACGTATCTCCTTGACATCAATTTTCACCTGCTTAGCCTTTTGCTCTTTCTGGCGTTTTTTCAACTGATAGAGAAACTTTGAGTACTCAATCAAACGGCATACCGGCGGGTTGGCTGTGGGAGAAATCTCCACCAAATCCAAGCCTTTTTCATCGGCGAGGTCAAGAGCTTTGCTCAAAGGGAGTACCATAGATTCTACATCATCGCCCACGATACGCACCTCGTTTGCACGAATCTGCTCGTTTATACGATATTGATTCTTAATGTTATCGTTCTTCATTAATTATGTTTAGGTAAAGTACTTAAAATATTCTCTGTTTTTACATCTGCTGAAAAAACGTCGCAAATTTACGACTTATTTGCCACATTACGAAGAGGTTTTGCTCTTTTTTTACAAAAAAATCGAAAAAATCGGTTTTAAGCGGCAAAAAAAGATGAAAATCCAAGCAAAGCCCGGATTTTCATCAAGTTTATCAGTTGGCAGGAGCCTGCTCCTCCTTGCGTATTGTTCGTGTACGAATCTCCTCGGTAATAGCCGCAACGAAATCGGCAATAGGTTTCACACCCTCATCGCCGGCAAAACGGCTACGTACTGCAACAGTACCCATCTCCTCCTCTTGTTGACCAAGAACAAGCATATAAGGAATACGGTTATTGCGGGCATCGCGTATTTTATATCCAATCTTTTCCGAGCGGTTATCGACAGAACAGAGGATTCCGTTCTTTTTGAGTTCGGCAGCAACCTTGTGCGCATAATCGCCATACTTCTCCGAAATGGGAAGAACGCGCACTTGTTCGGGACACAACCATGTAGGGAATTTACCCTCATACTTCTCAATGAGCCATGCAAGTGTACGCTCGTAGCAACCCATGCTGGTACGATGTATAATATAAGGGCGCACCTTCTCGCCGTTCTGGTCTATGTAGAACATATCAAACTGTGCCGCAAGCAGAGCATCCCACTGCACGGTAATCATCGTATCCTCTTTGCCATATACATTCTTTGCATTGATATCCACTTTGGGACCATAGAATGCGGCACCGCCTGTCTCCTCCACGAAAGGAATATCCAGCTCAACAAGCATTTCACGAATATGCTGCTGTGTCTCTTCCCACACCTCGGCCTCGCCGATATACTTTGCACGATTCTCGGGATCCCATTTTGCAAGCACATATGTAACATCATCCTGCAAGCCCAGAGTAACCATCACATGCTTTGCAAGAGCAAGACACTTTTTGAACTCCTCCACCATTTGGTCGGGGCGCACAATCAGGTGGCCCTCACTTATGGTAAACTGACGCACACGTGTAAGGCCGTGCATCTCGCCGGAGTCCTCGTTGCGGAAAAGTGTAGATGTTTCACTGTAGCGCAGGGGCAGATCGCGGTAAGAGTGCTGCGTTGCCTTATATACATAGTATTGGAAGGGGCAGGTCATGGGGCGTAGAGCAAATACCTCTTTATCGGTCTCCTCATCGCCAAGCACAAACATACCATCTTTGTAGTGGTCCCAATGGCCCGAGATTTTATACAAATCACTCTTTGCCATCAATGGAGTTTTTGTACGGATATATCCCCACTCGTTATCCTCCAAATCCTCAATCCAGCGCTGCAAAGTCTGTACTATTTTTGCACCCTTGGGCATGAGCAAAGGCAACCCCTGACCGATAACATCGACCGTGGTAAAGAGTTCCATTTCGCGACCAATCTTGTTATGGTCGATATTCTTTATATGTTCAAGGTGTGCCAAGTGAGCCTCCAAATCCTCTTTGGTAAAGAAGGCTGTGCCATATATGCGGGCAAGCGAAGCATTGTTCTTATCGGCACGCCAATATGCAGTAGATGTTGAGAGCAACTTAAAGCCCTTTATAAGCCTTGTGTTCAGCAAGTGGGGGCCCATGCACAAATCCACGAAATCATCCTGCGAGTATATGGTAATGTCCTCGCCCTCGGGGATTGCATCGATAAGTTCCAATTTGTAAGGCTCGTTTTTGGCCTTCATTATCTCAATAGCCTCGGCGCGAGATACTGTTTTTCTCTCAATTCGGGGATTGGATTTAATAATCTTCTTCATCTCCTTCTCTATGTCGGCCAGGTTCTCTTTGCTGAATGGCGGGCAATCGAAATCATAGAAGAAACCATTCTCTGTTGCGGGACCTATTGTGAGCTTTGCATTGGGGAACAGGTGTAAAACCGCCTCGGCCATAATATGTGTGGCAGTGTGGCGCAACACATGCAATGCCTCTTTGCTATCAAGCCCCACAAGCTCCACATCGCTGCCATCGGCAACCACATCGCGCAAATCAATTACTTTACCGTTCAGTTTTGCGGCAACAACACTATTGAGCAGTTTGGGATCAACCGCCGATATAATCTCAATAAGAGATTTACCCTCGGCAGCCTGCTCAATTACATCTCCATTGGGAAAAGAAATCTTAATCATATCTATTTAATTTTATTTTAACCAAACAAGCAACTGCACCTTGCAATTGCAATGCATAGAGGGGAATAGCCTTAAAATCAATTACCGGCAACCCGCCACTATACATATAGATGCAAAGATACTAAAAACGGACAAATATCACTCCATTTATGCACTTTTTTTACGATGTAAAGATTTTTATACAAGAGCAGCTACTCCCTATCCTCTTTGTAGCGCTTTATGGCATTGTATGCCGAATAAATACCCAACTCCCCCGCCTTGCTCAAATCGGCCACGCCTGCGTCGGTATTTCCCATATAAAGATAGGCAAGCCCGCGATTAAAATATGCCTCGGCAAATTGCGGGTTTATCTTTATAGCCGCCGAATAATCAACCACAGCACCCTTGAAATCGCTCAACTCCATAAGCAGATTGGCGCGGTTGAAAAAACCATACTCAAAATCGGGCACAAGCTCCACCACCTTGTCCAAATCCCCTTTTATGAGCATATAATTCATATTTGGCACAGCCGACTCGCGCTTCACCGCCACCCCGGCACTGTTATCATTCATGCGATTCAGTTTTTCACTCTCCAACAGTTTGTAACGCACAACGGCACGGGTAAAATAGACGAGCCACAAATCGCCTTCGAGCAAAAATGCCGCATCAAGGTCGTCTATGGCAGCATCGAGGTCCTGCACCAAATAATAGTCGAGAGCACGCGACAAGCGGTAATATAGATTGTCGGGATTGTCGGATATTGATTTTGACAGATTGTTGATATTTGTGAAATGCCTCTCCACCTCGTGTGCCGCCAACGCTCTTTCGCTGTTGGTTACAATAAGATTATATGAGAAACGATTCTGCCTGTTCATATCCTCCAAAGGCTTGTAATAAGCAGTGGCACGCAACTCCTCCTCTCCCTTGTAATAGGTAAACACAAACATAGGCTCGGGCTCCACGGGGAGGTTTCTGTTCTGCACCTTGCCACGATACTCCGTGGCATAATTTTCGCTATACCCCTCATCGGCAACCATCATTTTGTTATAATTCCTCACATTGCGGTCGCTCCTTTTGCGTGTTTTGTCCTCTTTGGCTGTAAGCGGCGTCTTCATCTGTCCCGTTTGAGAAGCAGTCATACGCTCCAGCAGCCACGCCTCATCGGCTGTAGCACCCTTTACATCGCCCACCTTCCTGCGTGCAGCGGCACGACACTGATAACCATATTCAAAATCGGGATAATCGACAAGCACGCGGCTGTAATCCTCAATGGCACCACGCAAATCGCCTATCTGGTCGCGCAATAAGGCACGATTAAAGCGCGCCATGGTATTGTCGGGGTCAATACCCAGCACAAAATCAAAATCCTCTATTGCACGGTTGTCATCACCAAGCTGCATGCGCAGCAAGCCTCTGTTATAGTGGCCGATAAAATCGGCAGGCTCAATGTAAAGTGCCATGTCGTAATCTTCCATGGCCCCGTTCAGATTGTTCATGTGATAACGCACAAGAGCACGATTCAGATAACTGCTTGCACGCCCGGGCATAAGCTCTATTGCAGTGTTCAGATTCTCCTCGGCAACATCATATCGCTCATATTCGGCATTGACTATTGCCCGCATCTCATACACATCGCACGAGTAGGCATCGCTCTTCACCGCCTCGTCGGCCATACGGAAAGCGGCCACGCTATCGCTTAGTTTTAACGATATTTGCGCTCTCATAAGGTATGCAGTGGTATATCGCGGTGCAAAGAGCAATAGAGAATCCACCACCTCGGCAGCCCTCTCCCATTGCTCACCCTGCACAGCCGTTGCCGCAAGATTCTGCCACAGTATAGGGTTCTGCGGATCGTATTTTATAGCCATCAGGAAATCGGCAGTGGCAGCATCGAGGCTGTCGCTCTTGGCACGACACATACCACGCAGTTGGTAACTGCGCGACACATAAGGATTTTTCTCTATCGCCTTGTCAAGGTCGAGTTCGGCCCCTTTGTAATCATCGAGATAGAATTTTGCCAGGCCGCGAAAGAAATAGGGCTCGTGGAGATACGGTTTAGACTCCACCACCTTGTTAAAATATTGAATAGAAAGGACATAATCCTCAAAATAGAGCGCGTTACGCCCTATCTCCATTATACGCTCTGTATTCAACTGCGCGCGGCAGGCAGGCAGCCACAAGAGCGTTAAAAGGAGGATTAGTGCCCCGCGATGCATCATTTAAGCACTCTCTTTGTTTTATACGCACAACGCGCATTGCCCTTGAGCAGATTCATAAGCCCCTTTTTGTTCATCTGGCGACGCAGAGGGGTGAGCCTATCTACAAACACCTTGCCCTCCAAATGGTCAAACTCATGCTGCATCACGCGCGCGAGGTAACCCTCTACCCACTCGTCGTGCTCCACAAAGTTCTCATCGAGATACCGCACATGAACACGCGACGGGCGAGTAACCTTCTCGTGAATACCGGGCACGCTCAAGCAACCCTCTTCCATGGAATCGGTCTCGGCCGACCCTTCTATAACATGCGCATTTATAAATACCTTGCGAAAATCCTTGAACTCGGGAAAATCCTCCGACAGCACATCGAGATCAATAACCACCAAGCGGATAGGCAGGCCTATCTGCGGGGCGGCAAGGCCGATACCCTCGGCATTATGCATTGTTTCAAACATATTCTCAATGAGAGCGTTTAGCTCGGGGTAGTCGGGGGTAATATCCTCGGCAACCTTTCTCAGCACGGCTTGACCGTAAAGATAAATAGGTAGTATCATCTTATTTTATTATGTATTATCTTATCATTTACACATTCTGCGGCTCTCCATATACGATTGCAGAATGATTGTGGCGCTTACTTCATCGACAAGTGCCTTGTCGCGACGCGCCATTTTCCCTATACCCGATGCCAGGATAGCCTGGTGTGCCAGCACCGATGTAAACCTCTCATCGTAATACTCCACAGGGATAGAAGGCAACAATTTGCGCAAGCGGTTCACAAAGGGCGTTATACGCCCCATGTTTTCCGACGGTTGGTTATTCATCTGCTTGGGTAACCCCACAACAATCCTCTCCACCGGCTCGCGTTCCACATACGACAGTATGAATTTTTCAAGCTCCACGGTGGCAACGGTTGTAAGCCCGTTGGCTATCAATTGCAACTCATCGGTAACAGCTATACCCGTGCGCTTTTTCCCATAATCGATTGCTAAAATTCTTGCCATGATGCAAAGGTAACCAAAATGCCCGAAAGCCACACCCGCACAAAGAAAAAAAATGCTTTATTAACAATATTTGCGACTTGCCGCAAGAACAAGTCGCAAATATTATTAATTTTAATACAAATGGAATATACGCTCCATAAGCCGCCACTTTTCATCGGAGGAACAGCCGGGAGGCGCCTGCTGGAATTCCGACATATAATCCTCCCATTCCTGCTGGCGAGGCAGTGTTGCCAAGCGCGCCATAGCCACTTCCCAATCAAAATCCAATGGAGTCTCTACTATCATAAACAAACGATTATCAAGCAGATAAATCTCCATTTCGAGAATACCCACCTCGCGTATCCCATCTAAAATCTCCTGCCATGCCTCACCCTCGCTGTGGCGACGGCGATACTCGGCAATGAGTTCGGGATTATCTTTAAGGTCGAGTGTCTGGCAATAACGCTTTACAGCTCCATTATACTCCTTTACCCTGTAACCAAAAACAGGCTCCATAGTAATTACTTGTTATAGAGCAACCAAGCCTTCTGGAAATCGGCATTGTCAGGGTTGTTCGCCTTGAACTGCTCGCGATACTCGGCAGCCTGTTGCTTGCTATCGAAAGAGCCACATACAACACGATACATGCCTGTCTCGGGGTTCTGTACTATAATTGCATTGTAACCCTGAGCCACAAGACCTGCCTTCACAGACTCTGCACCCTCTTTGCGACCATAGCTGCCACACACAACACTGAAATCCTTCAAAGAGCCCTCGGCACCCGATGCAAGAACAACCTTCTCTGTGCGATATGATGTATCCAAAGAGGTCGCGGCACTTGATGTTGTTGTAGATACCACAGGAGCAATTTCAATAGGCTCGCTGGACTGTCCCTGCCCCTCGGCAAGCTCGCGCTGCTGAGCCTGGTCGTATGCTTTCTTATACTCCGACTTTGTAGTTTTACAAGATGTAAACGCCATCACTGAACAAAAGGCCAAGCCCAAAACAAATAGTTTTTTCATTTTCTTCTTATTATTTCGTTAATATTTATAATTTACTTAAAAGAATGCCGCCATATCAAAAACAAGCTGCAACCATACAAACATTTGCAAATGCAAAGATAGATACAAAGCCCCACAAGGGCAATTAAAGAGGCAACAAAAAATCATTGCCCATGCCGAAACTACTCTTCTACGTAGGTAATCTTCGTTTCGCGCCCGTCAGGGTCGGTATATTTCACAGGAAATCCCTCACTGTCAAGTACCCATGACGATGATGCCGACCAACCATCGGGAACAGGGGCCTTACACAAAGGCAGATTCTCGCTACCCGAGCCAAAGAAACCAAATGCGGCAAGCTGGTATGTAGCATAGGGCCAAGAGGATAGAGCATTTATATAACGCTCATTCTCCCAATATCCAAGATAGGCCGAGAAGTCGAAATTTGTTTTGTTTCTATAGCCGGTATATGCATACGTGCCCTGCTTAACGCTTATGGAATCGTCTCCGTGTCTATCATACCCGGTAAATTTATGACCATTCACATTACCACTTGCATCGCGCAGAATATCAAACAGATACCCACCTTCAAAGGCAACACTTTTGAGCGAAGCAAGATTATACACACACTCAAAGCCCACACCCTGGCTCACAGAATAACTCTCTATATAACCATAATCGTTCAACACACCGGCATCTATATTAGATTCCGATTTATCCCAAGCAGAATAGGTGGGAAACTGCCAACTCTCGGTGTATGCAATCTGCAGATATTCGCCCTTATAATAATACTTTGCATTTGAGGTAATATTGCACGGGCGGAAATATAGTTGCCCCGTAGGAGATTGCGAATAAAGATGGTGATGCTTTATTTCGGAATTTACCTCTTTAATTCTCCCCTGCTTATCATAAGTAAAATTATGTTTCCACGAATACTCCCTGCCATCGAGCACATTTGTAGTGTGGAGCGATGCCACCTTACGCCTACCCAACACAGGCTCATAATTTGAAACTGCAGAATCGGCATCATACACCTCGCTATCATCGCTGCAAGCTGTAAAAGCGAAGCCCGCTGCCAACATCAAAAACCAGAATATCTTCTTCATCATTCAAAAAAATTTCGTTATAACCAAGCGCGAAGATAGCTTTTTTAATCCACACTATCCTTAAAAAAATATTTTTTATCAATCATTAACTATAAAAAAAAGAAAAACCACAGTACGAGCAACCCCACATAGGCAGAATTTGTTATAAAAGACGAACAAATACACCCAATTATATGGCATTCATAGATTATTACAAAGTATTAGGAGTCAAGCCCGATGCAACCGAGGCAGAGATAAGGAAAGCATACAGAAAACTTGCAAAGAAATACCACCCCGACATCAACAAAGATGACCCGCAGGCGCAAGAACGCTTTCAAGCAATAAACGAGGCAAACGAGGTGCTTAGCAACCCCGATAAACGCAAAAAATATGATGAATACGGCGAACATTGGAAACATGCCGACGAATACGAAGCACAACGTCGCGAGTACGAAGCTCGCAACAACCATTTCGGCGGTTTCAACTATGGCAACTACAACAGCTGGGGCGATTTCAGCGGCAGCACAAACAACGCCGACGGATTCAGCGACTTCTTCGAGCAACTGTTTGGCAGCATGAACAGCCGACGCACCGCAAGGGAAGAGGCGCAAGATTTACACGCCACGCTCAACATAGGCCTGCGCGATGCAGCCACCACCCACAAGCAGACGTTCAGCATAAACGGAGAGAATATCAGAATAACCCTACCCGCAGGCATTGCCGACGGGCAACAGATACGCCTGCGCGGACGAGGCAGCAAAAACACAAACGGCGCGCGAGGCGACCTCTACATAACCATTCACATAGAACCCGACACAGTTTTCGAGCGCCATGGCGACGACCTCCAGCTCACCGCAACAGCCGACATTTATACTCTGCTGCTTGGTGGCGAAGTAACACTGCCTACACTTGGTGGCGATGTGCGCATGAACATCAAGCCCGGCACACCACCCGACAGCAAGCTACGCCTCAAAGGAAAAGGATTCCCCAAATACAAAAAAGAGGGAGAGAGCGGCGACCTCATCGTAACAATAAAAATGCTCATGCCCACACTGAACGAAGAACAGAAGGAGCTGTTACAAAGAATGAGAAGCCTCTCGCATTGAAAGGCTTCTCATTCTTTGTAAAAACACTCCGGCAATTAATTATACACAGCAATGAAACCATTGAGATAGGTTGCAAACAACAGCCACAGCACATAAGGCACCAACAGCCAGCCGCACAACCTGCGCACAATAAAACTACCGGCCACATACATAATCACAATCATATCCAAAGCCAGAATGACAACCAACCCCATCAACGGCGACTGCATGTAGAAGAAACAGAAACTCCACAACACATTCAGCAACAGCTGTAACGAAAACAGAGTAACCAGCAAGCGCGAATATATTGAACGGATACCCCACATCAAACCCGCCGAAACACCCATAAGGATATAAAGGAGAGACCACACAATGGGAAAAGCCGCGTTAGGCGGCGAAAGTGGCGATTGCACCAATGTAGGATACCAAAACTCCAAGGAAAACTCCTGCAACAGGCGCGATGCATAACCGGCAAGCAGGCAGATTGCCACAAATACAATAATAGGAACAACTTTTCTCATAAGACAACTTTTTTACCTAAAAACATATCAAAAATAAAAAAGTTGCAAATTGAGGGCAATTCTGCGCCTATTTCTCTTTTTTGGCCTTGATAACCTCGTTAATCTGCGAACTTGAATGATAAGGCACCTTGCCGGCAGGCACATACTTGCTCGACTCGCTCAGGTGCGTATCCTGGTCGTCAAAGAAAATGTGAGCACCGAAAGCCTTCAACAATTCATCCTTGCGCAATCCGCCAAGGAAATATGCCTCATCGACATACACACCCCACTTGCGCAGTGTCTTTATCACACGGAAATGCGATGGCAGGCTGCGCGATGTAACTATAGCCAGACGCAGAGGAGATAGCTCTATGGATGTGGGCAGGCACTCTTGTATGGCCGATAGTTTCTTCAGCAAATTGGCAAAGGGGCCCTCCTTCAAAGGAACATCGGCATTCTCCTTCTCATACTTATAGAAAGCATCTATACCCTCCTCTTTGAAACGGCACTCCGACTCGTCGGAGAAAATCACAGCATCGGCATCAAAAGCAATCTTCACACGGCTGTCCTCGGGGTTGAAATCGGTTGGTGGAGCATAGATAAGTGCCGCCGCGCATATACCGGAATCAATCACACGCTGCACATCACCCTCGTCTTTCGACAAGAAGAGGTCGATGGAGAAGGCCTTCAAATACTTGGAGAGCGACTCGCCACCCGACAGAGCCACACGCGTAATATCCAATCCATAGACATCGAGCGACTTCAACATGCGCATGCCGGTCTCGGGGCTGTTGCGCGACATAACCACCACCTCTACAATGGGGCGGTTGGCCTGCTTGTTCAGTTCAAGCAAACTCTTTACCAAGTAAAAAGCCGTACCCTTTTCAAGTGGTTCGTCCTCGTGTTCTTCCTGGTATTTACGATATTTGGCAACGCCATCACGCTCAAAAATCTCATTCTCCTTTTCAAGGTCAAAAAGCGCACGCGAAGATACACCTACAACCAAACGACCATCTAAATTCTCCATATATACATGTAAAGTATTATCAAAAAAAACAAACAGCAGGCAACGCACACGCATGATAATGCACACCGCCCACCCTATTCAGCACGCGAAGATAATGTTTTTACCCTCATCAATCAATAAAAAATCTAAAATTATTGGCACGGAAGAACCGTTTAAGCCGGCAAACCAAGGAAAAACATTAACTTTGCACATGCAAAAAACAAGAACAACGATGATTAAAGATATTGTATTTGATTTTGGAGGAGTGCTCACCCTCATTGACAGCAACCAAGCCATGCAACGATTCAAAGAACTTGGTGTGCAAGAACCCGAAAAATATATAAACCCTTACCTGCAAAGCGGCCCCTTCTTTTCGCTCGAGAACGGAGATATCACTGCCGAAGAGTTCTGCGAGGAGCTTGCAAGAATATGCAATCGCCCAATCAGTTACGACGATGCCAAACACGCCTGGCTCGGCTTCATCGTGCAGGTACAGACAGAATTCCTGAACTTTCTTCAACAACTGCGCCCGCGCTACCGCCTCTCGGTGCTCAGCAACACAAACCCCTTTATACAAAGCTGGGCCCGCAGCAAGGATTTCACTGTCGCAGGGAAATCGCTCGACGATTATTTCGACCATCTGTTCCTCAGCTACAAAATGAATTGTTCCAAGCCCGGTGAAGAGATATACCGCAAGATGCTACTCGAAGGCAACATGAAGGCCGAAGAGACCCTTTTCATAGACGATGGCGAGCACAACATCGCAGCCGCACGCAAAGTGGGCATAAATGTACTCAAAGTGGGTAACGGCGAGGATTGGCGCGACACCCTTGCCAAGCTGCTTGCCACAGACAGATAAAACATCATATACATAATAAGCCCCGAAGGCCGCGGCCTTCGGGGCTTATCATGTATGCTATTCTATTATATTGCCTTCGGCATCTAACATTCTATGTTCTAACAGATTGCCCTTAGAGTCGCGCACATATATCTCCTTATGGCAACCGCACTCGGGTGAGCACGGAGCACCATCTGCACCATAGTAGGCTGTTTCTATTATATAACCATTTGAATCGTATAAATCTTTCTCTTTGTGAAACCCTAACATCATACTCACACAAGGAGTGCCATCTATACCATAAAACGCACGCTCAAGTATTTTACCACGGGAATCATATACAACATTCGCCTTATGATAGCCCTCTTTACACAATATAGGAGTACCATCCACATTATAATAAGACTCCTCAACAACATTGTCATGGGAATCATATATGGTTTTACGTTTATGATAACCATCATAACACAACACAGAGGCACCGCCAACACCATAATAAGACTCTTCAACAACATTGTCATGGGAATCATATTTAGTTTTACGTTTATGATAAACACCGGAACGCAACACAGGAGCACTATCCACACCATAATAAGACTCTTCGACTACATTGCCATGGGAATCATACAAATATTTCACCTTATGATAAGCAAAACGATTCATAAAACAAGGAGTACCATCCACGTCATAATAAGACTCTTCAACAACATTGCCATGGGAATCATACAAATATTTCACCATATGATAAGCAAAATGATTCATAAAACAAGGAGTACCATCCACGTCATAATAAGACTCTTCAACAACATTGCCATGGGAATCATATACAAAATTCGCCTTATGATAGCCCTCTTTACACAATATAGGAGTACCATCCACGTCATAATAAGACTCTTCGACTACATTGCCGCGGGAATCGTACTCTAATTTCATTATATGTATTCTATATTGAAATAGGCAAGGAGTCTCCTCTACACCATAAAAAGAATATTCTATTATATTTCCATAGGAATCGTATTTAGTTTTACGTTTATGATAAGCATCGCTACACAAGACAGGAGTGCCATCGATACCATAAAACGCTAATTCAATCCTATTACCACGAGAATCATATACTTCTTTATATTTGTGAAAACTTTCCTTAACAATGCATGGGTAATTGTCAATACCATAAAAGGCCCCCTCTACTTGGTTGTTGGCAGAGTCATACACCGCCTTTACCTTATGATAACCATCCTTGCAAAGAGATGGAGCACCATCCACGTCATAAAAAGACCCTTCAACAACATTGCCACGTGAATCATATACAAGATTCATCTTATGATATCCATCTACACACAGGGAAGGATTACTGTTTGTATCATAGTAAGAGAGTTCCACTATATTACCATTGGAATCATATACAGACGTTGCTTTATGAAAACCTTCTTTATCCAGGCAAGGAACATCGTCAACGCCATATACAGCTATCTCCATGGCATTGCCATTATAGTCTCTAACGAATCTCTTTTTGTGAAACCCCTCGTTATTAAAGCAGGGAGAATCATCTATGCCATAATATGCAATAGAAACTTCATTACCACGGGTATCGTATGTATATTTTACTTTATGAAAACCTTTGGCATTAATACAAGCAACGCCATCTGCACCATAAAAGCTATCCTCTATTATATTTCCACAGCTATCTGTTACACTCACACAACTTGCCCACGACATCTCGTTGAGTATTGCTACTCCGTTTATATCAAAATAACGTATAAAAACAATATTGCCATAGCTATCGTATAAATACTCCTTGCCGGCTACACCCTTTTTATTACTGCAAAAACTACCTTCAATATCTAAATACCGAACCTTTGATTGACGACCTAACGAGTCGAGGGTGAAATGGAAACCGCTTATACCGTCGGCATCGGTGGTGATGCTGCGCGATACATCATAATCATTATTGCTATGGAATGTTTGGCGCACTATATACCCATCTTCATCCCTATTATATGCATATCGCACTATTGTGGACTTATTTCCATCCAGCAAATCATCAACAGAGACGGAACTTATTATTGCTTTAGCAAAACCCACACCTTTCTCCTCCACCGCCGCCTTGAAATCAGCAAAACCGGCCTGCACTCCATCGCGTTCAGAGATATCGTGTCTGAGCAGCACTTTACCCTTTTTATTACAATAATTCACACGAATAGCAGCACCACTCTCCTTGCTATACACAATCTCCTGTATAGGGTAACGCCCGTTGTATTCAATGTTACTATGTTCTTGCGGTGTTCCTGCAGAATTAACATATACAACACGACTCAATCGCCAATTCCACATACCGGGCTCACCCAATGGAATACGCCGTTTCTCGAATTTGTATAATCTGTTGCGTTGCGCCACCTCCTCTTTGTTTAACTGCAATACACCTTGCGGCACACCATTGCAATCCACATAATCGGCATAGTACTCATAAGTGGCACGGGTATAATCCCAATAAAACAGGCCTAAAAGTATTGCAACTACTATTGCAGCAACAATGCGACATCGTTTTCTTATCATTCTACGATAGTGTCTTTGCCAAAGGTCATCGAAATCAAGACCGAACATGCTGGCTACAAGATCAACAATGGCACGTTCCTTTCCAACCTTATTAACATCTATGCCACGCAATTCTTCCTTGCGAGGAAGGGAGCGCAATTTAGACGGGAAACACTCTCGCTCGGGATCGCTCGAATGTGGTTCACCATCAACAATAAAGGGCAGTATCATTCTGTCGCTATCATGCTCAATGAACATCTCTAATTCGTCATTCACCCAATCTTTTTTAGCAGCAGCAGGCGAACACACCAAGATTAAAGTCTTTGATCTATCAAGGTGGTTTTTTAACGACATTCTCAATTTGCTACCGGAAAGGTCCACTTTATACCAAAAAACCGGACGTATCAGTTTAGGCAAGTCGGGATGTATCTTGCACAACTTGGTGGGAATATTATAATTCTCCAACCTTCTATGCAGCCATTTTGCCCACTTTTCGTTCTCTCCGCAATAACTGATAAATGCATAATACTTCTTACCCCCTTCTAATTTCATATAATTATATGTATATCATTATTGAATTAATATCACAAATTCCACTAAATGCAAATTTGTTGCGAATATAACTTCTTTCAAAAAATAAATAAAGCCAAAACAGCCTTTATTGCACAATAAAGGCTGTTTTGGCTTTATTTTGGTTTTACATCAATGCTGTGTCTATTTTATCAACCCAAGTTCGGCAGACAACTCACGGGCACGCTCCAACGCAAGGTGTATATCGGAGCATATATTCTCATCGCCCACCATGGCAGCAATACCCGATTTGCGCAATTTCTCGGCTACATTTTCATGCACACCCGACAGGATTACCGTGCGTTTCTCCTTCAACGACGAATTTACAAAAATTTCAAGATTATGCAAGCCTGTTGCATCTATGAACGTAACCTTACGCATACGAATGATACGAATGGGAGAAACATCGCTCTCGCGAGTGAGTTCATCGAACTTGGTGGCAATACCAAAGAAGAAGGGGCCCTCAATCTCAAATACATCAACTCCTGCGGGGATTGCAAGCACCTCGTCGTGTTCACCATCGTGATGCACTTCGAGTTCGTTGGTAAATACAGAGATGGTTGTGCTGTCCATTACGCGCTTCATAAATATCACAACAGCCATTACAAGGCCAACCTCAATAGCGAAGGTGAGGTCAAAGAATACGGTGAGCAACAATGTAACAAAGAGAACACTTGTACCCGACATGGTAGCCTTGCACATGGAAACGATTGTGCGCCAACCACTCATATTATAGGAAACCATAACAAGCACTCCTGCAAGACAAGGCATGGGAATTTTACCCACAATACCACCCAGGAACAGGAGCACAAGCAGCAACACCAATGTATGTATAACACCCGCAACCGGTGTTTTACCGCCATTATTTATATTGGCCATGGTACGCGCTATGGCACCTGTTGCAGGAATACCACCAAAGAACGGCACCACAATATTGGCTATACCCTGCCCAATGAGTTCTGTATTTGAATTATGACGGTCGCCAATAACACCATCGGCAACCATTGCCGAGAGCAACGACTCTATGGCACCGAGCATGGCAATAGTAAACGCCACGGGAGCCAATGCCTGAATTGTAGCAAAGAAAGAGCCATCTTCAAAATTAAGAGCGGGAAGAGTGAATGCCGGCAAGCCAGAGGGAAGTTCATACAAGTCGCCGATTGTCTTTATCGATGTTACACCTGCATACTCTTTAAGCAACCACGCCGCCACGGTCATCACAATAATCGCGAGCAATGAGCCCGGAATTTTACGCGAGAATTTAGGAGTAACAGCAATAAGAGCAACGCTCAGGATACCCATTGCAGCACTCCACCAATCGACATTACCTATGTTCCTGAAATAGCACACCCACTTATCGACAAAGTTGGCAGGTACATCCTGAATACCCAAGCCAAGAAGGTCATTTATTTGAGTAGAAAAAATAGTTATTGCAATACCGCCTGTAAAGCCTATGATTATGGGGTATGGCATAAATTTTATAATCCCACCCAAGCGGCATAGCCCCATGACAACCAAAATTATACCAGCCATAATTGTTGCAATGGCAAGACCACCCAGACCAAACTGCTGCACCACGCCATAGACAATAATGATAAACGCACCTGTGGGGCCGCCAATCTGCACCTTGGAACCGCCGAAAATCGATATCAGCGCACCTGCTATGATAGCAGTTACCAAGCCTTCGGTCGGGCCCACTCCGCTTGCAATACCAAATGCGATTGCCAAAGGAATAGCTACAACACCAACAATGATTCCTGCCATAACATCGGCAGAAAATTTTTCGCGGCTGTAACTTTTGACAGCCTCAAAAAATTTGGGATGAAAATCAATTAGATTCTTAACATTCATATTCTTAATCATTTAACCCATTTAATACATATTCTATCATTAAATGCCATACAGCAAAAATAATAGAGGCACATGCCTCTATTATTTTTGCACTGTAAAGTTAATCCTTGTTTACATTTACGGTAAATGTCTGATAAGGGAAGTTCAAACCACGTTTGGGGAAAGTCTCATAAACAGCCTTGTTCATATCGAAATATATTCCCCAATAATCGCCCTGTGCTGCCCACACACGAACAACTATATCTATTGAACTTGCGCTGAGACTGCTCAAAGCAATAAACGGGGCCGCCGGTTTATCCAAAATGCGGCTGTCGGCAGCTATAAGTTCCTCAATCACAGCCTTTGCCTTCTCGTAGTCATCGCCATAAGAGATAGAGAATGTCATATCAACACGACGCAAAGACTCGCGCGAATAGTTATTGATTATACCGGTCGACAGAGGGCCATTGGGCACAAGTATTGTTTTGTTATCGCCTGTCTGAACAAGAGTGTTGAATATCTGTATCTCCTTCACCGTACCTATCTGCCCCTGTGCTTCGATAAAATCACCCACCTTGAAAGGACGGAACAAAAGGATTATCACACCACCGGCAAAGTTCTGCAAGGTGCCACTCAGTGCCATACCTATGGCAACACCGGCCGATGCAAAAAGTGCAATGAACGAAGATGTATCAATACCCAAAATGCTGATTATTATCACCAGGAGAATTATCAATGCAACCACATCGATAAAACTCAAAAGGAATGTGCGCACAGTGAGATTGGTATTTTTTTTCTCCATCAACAATTTTACAACGGAGATGATACGGCGTGTGAGCCAACGACCAATAAGCCACACCACGGCAACCTTCAATAATTTCCAACCAAGTGAAAGAGCAAACGTTACAACAATATTTGTAACCTCGGCAACAGTGAGCCCCGATACTGCGGCAATAGCACCATCAAGTTTTGCAACAGCATCAACAGAATCACTTGCAGCGGCGGCTGTTGCCATAATAAAATCAAGAATCATAGTAATATAAATTTATTTGGTTTCCAATATCTGTTTTGCGGCGTTCTTGGTATCCACTTTTGTAATCACACGCTCAATCTTTCCACATCCATCAATCACAAACGTGGTACGTATGATACCCATGTATTCACGCCCTGCCATTTTTTTAAGCCCCCATGCACCAAAAGCCTCAATGGTACGCTTGTCGGTGTCGGCAATAAGAGGGAAGTTCAGTTGTTGCTTCTCTTTGAAACGCGTGTGCGAAACGGCACTGTCGGCACTCACACCCACCACGGCATAGCCCGCAGCAATCAAGTCGCTCATGCCATCGCGCAAAGAGCAAGCCTCGGCGGTACAGCCCGGCGTGCTATCTTTGGGATAGAAATAAAGCACAAGACGACGACCGCTGTAATCGCTCACACGTATCTCGTTACCCTGCTCATCTACCCCTAAGAAATCGGGAGCCACATCACCTGCTTGCAACATAGTTATATGCATTATTTAGAATTGTTATAGAAAAATCTTTGCACACGATGTAAAATCGCGTGCAAAGATACAACATTTTTGGCAAATAAAAAAGCTATCCGCCTTCCATTGTAGCAATCTCTTCCATGGTAAGGGGCTTATAATCCTTATGATGTTTATGATACAATATAAAGCCGTTGCCACGAGGCCTCATGGCCACATCACCCTGCGCTATAAGCTCTTCAATCACATCGGGCAACCCTTTGTAAGACTCCACGTTAAGAGCCGACTTGCCGCTTATGCGTTGCATGCAAAACGCCGTAGCTATCTCCACGGGATATACACTGCCATAATGTTCAATGTACCGTGCCACATTCTGCACCGTGGGAGCAAATTCATCGGCATCGGCCAACGCTATCTTGCCATAAGTTATATGCGATATATTCTGCATTATGGTATCGAAGGATGTAAAACCGCGCAACAGCACCTCTGTTCCCTTATACTCTATCATATACGTGGGGAATGTGTGTACATCGTATCGCTTGCACAACGCTTTACCATCATCGAATATGCGATGGACCTCACGGCTTGCCATCAACTCCTTGAACCGCTGCGGCTCAAAACCCTCTGTTGCAGCAAGGTCGGCAAGCACATCCAAGTCGCATGTACGCGCCATATCAACAGCTGTTGCCTCTTGCATACGGCGCAGGAACCTCTTGGGGCAAACATCCTCGCCATTTGCCTTATGCTTATAAACCGTAGCTGCGATATATGCAATATTCTGCGGAGCTGTGGAACGATGCTCCTCACTGAAAAGCCTCAACCCCTTATCGCCCACAGGCATACCATGCACAGCCGAAGCCTCGCTCCATACCTTGTGCATATTTCTATTCGAAAGCGCAATATCGCCTCCAATACCAAGCCTGCGGTTGCTGAATGTGGTTATATCCTCTATCATACAACCCATTACATAAGAAATCTCCACTTTGTCGCCCAAGCGATACTCCAACGCCCTCATCATAGGCACACTACCCCAACACCATGTGCAAACAGGGTCTGCAAAAACTGTAATCTTCAAATTCTTCATTGTTCTTTTTTATATATAAGAACAGATGGCGTGGCAAAAAGGTTGAGCATAAAAAGAAAAACGGGCTGCACTTCAAATGCAGCCCGTTATATCACTATTGGCAACAATGCCACTATCAGCAGTTTAATCCCTCAAACGGAAACCCGAAGCTTTGGCAAGGATTTTTGCCTCGGTGCGGCGGGTCGACAGGAACGAAAGTACATTCAACACTATCGCCGTAAAGGGGAACATGAGCGCAGCCTCCAAACTGAGCGTAGTCGCAGAATCATCGCTATTTATAATAAGGAGTACATAAATAAACAACAAAATGTAATATCCCGTGAGCAAAAGCACCGACAGGATGGAACTCCTTTTTTGCAATTCAAAATTACTGAACAGCGACACAAACAGCCCAAAAGCATTTACCATAGCTGCCACTATCAGCACCACGCCAAGGGCAACCACCGAATAAGAGGCAGAGCCGTCGGGTTTAAGGAGAGAGAAATTCTCCAAAGTGTACGTAGCACCGCTTGGAGCCAACACATGCAACAGACTGCTGCACATTGTAACAACAAGCAATGCCGCTGCCAGCAAATAGTATAGCTGATAAAAACGTAACTTCATGATTAAGCCTCCTCTGCGGCCTCTTTTGAAGGATCGCGGAAATACACTTTACCCTCAATAAACTCCTGAGCAGCAATAAGAGTGGGTTTAGGCAGTCTCTCGTAGAAACGAGAAATCTCTATCTGCTCATGGTTCTCGAACTGCTCTTCGAGGTTATCTGTTGTGGAAGAGAACTCGTTGAGTTTCTTCAATAACTCATCCTTCATCTCGGCAGCTATCTGGTTTGAACGCTTGCCAATGATTGCCACCGACTCATAAACATTACCTGTTTCGCCTACAAAATCTGCCATATTACGTGTAACAGTGTTTGTGGGAGCATTGCTTTTCTTGTAATCCATATGCTATATTAAATTAAATTTATATTCGTAAAAACCGGTTTATTCGCCTATCCTCTCAAGCGATTTTTTATAATACTTTTCGGCCTCGGCCATATATTTGCTTGTTGGGAACTCGTTCTTGAACGCATAGAACTCGTCTATCGTCTCGCGATAGCGCTCGGGTTGCAGTTCGCGCACACTTTTGTCGGCCATCTGATAGCGTGCCCGCAGAATAAGTATATACAAGTCCTCGCGCAGTTTTGTATAGGGATAATCCTTCAATGCGTTCTGTGCAGTTATTATGCAAGCCTGGTAATTATTGGCTATGTAAGCATTGTAATCGCCAAGGTCATAATATAGTTTTGCCGAGAGATAATCCTTCATCACAAGGATATCGTGCATCTCAAACATCATGTCCTGCGCCTCCTTCGTATATTTGCTCGACGGATAATACTCCATAAACAGTTGCAACTCCTCTATTGCAGTGTAGGTATCACTCTGGTCAAGTTCCGGTTCGGGAACATTCTTATAAAGAGATTTACCGGAGTAGAAACGGGCTATTTCGGCATAATTACCACGGGGATAGTTGGTATAGCAAGCCTTAAAGCATTGTGCCGCCGTTGTGTAGTCGCGCGAATCATAATAACACATGGCAAGGAGGAACATCGACTCATCGGCCTTATCGCTACCCTTTAACAGCGTTACCACACTCTCTATCAGTGTAGCAGCCTTGTTGTAGTCCCCTTTCATATAAAGAGCCTTTGCCTCCTCGTATTTATACTCAACATCGTTCATCTTCAACACCTTGTTGTACGAATCGCACGATGCAAGAGCAAACACGGCAAGCAATATTATGTATAAAAATCTATTCATATAAAATTCATTCATAAAAATATGGCGGTACGGCTTGCATAAAAGCCTTCAATCGCAATAAATCACAAATTGCCTGCAAAGATAGCATTTTTCGGGCGGAATTGCAACCATTTTCTTGTTATTATTTATAAGAAAATAAATAAAGAAACATAAAAAAGGGAAACATATACAAAAGAGAGGGCATGCAATATTTACACTGAATAAAATTTTGTATATTCGCATCCCACAAAGGAAGAACCATGAATTTCAAGTTAGAATCACCATACACGCCCATGGGCGACCAGCCCACCGCCATAGCCCAGCTTGTAGAGGGAGTGCGAAACGGCACACCCGCACAAACACTTTTAGGCGTAACAGGCTCGGGCAAAACCTTTACAATAGCCAATGTGATAAAGGAGATTAACCGCCCCACACTCATATTGAGCCACAACAAAACACTTGCCGCGCAGCTATACAATGAATTCAAAGGCTTCTTCCCAAATAACGCCGTGGAATACTATGTATCATACTACGACTACTATCAACCCGAAGCATACATACCCACCAGCGACACCTACATAGAGAAAGACCTCGCCATAAACGGCGAGATAGACAAGTTGCGTCTTTCTGCCACTTCGGCCCTGCTGTCGGGGCGCAAAGACGTTGTTGTAATATCCTCGGTATCATGTATATATGGCATGGGCAACCCTGCCGACTTCTATAACAATGTAATTGAGGTGCGCGTGGGCGACAAACTCGACCGCAATGTATTCCTGCGCAAGCTGGTGAGCAGCCTCTACACCCGCAACGACATAGACCTGAACCGCGGCAATTTCCGCGTAAAAGGCGACACCGTTGAGGTGAGCCTCGCATACAGCGATCACATACTGCGCGTAACATTTTGGGACGACGACATCGACGGCATAGAGGAGATTGACGGCGAAACAGGCGTGCGCCTCACCACCTTCGACGACTACAAGATATATCCCGCCAACCTCTTTATGACCACCAAAGAGAGCACCGAGCGAGCCATAAAGGAGATAGAAAAAGACCTTGCCGAGCGCGAAGAGTACTTCCGCGAAGTGGGCAAGTCGCTTGAAGCAAAGAGGCTGCACGAAAGGGTAACCTACGATATTGAAATGCTGCGCGAGCTTGGGCACTGTTCGGGCATAGAGAACTACTCGCGCTATTTCGACGGCCGCGAGCCGGGCACCCGCCCATACTGCCTGCTCGACTTTTTCCCCGATGATTTTCTCTTAATCATCGACGAAAGCCATGTGAGCGTGCCACAAATACACGCTATGTATGGCGGCGACCGCGCCCGCAAGAGCAACCTTGTGGAGTACGGCTTTCGCCTGCCGGCAGCCTTTGACAACCGCCCGTTGAAATTTGAAGAATTCACACAACTCACCCATCAGGTAATCTATGTTAGCGCCACCCCTGCCGACTACGAACTTGCCGAGAGCGAGGGTATTGTGGTGGACCAGGTAATACGCCCCACAGGCCTGCTGGACCCCATCATCGAGATACGCCCCGTGGAAAACCAAGTAGATGACCTCATGGAGGAGATACAGCTGCGTGTGGAACGTGGGGAGCGCGTGCTTGCAACCACAGTGAGCAAGCGCATGGCCGAAGAACTAACCGAATATCTGCAAAAACACGGCGTGCGCTGCAACTACATACACAGCGATGTAGAGACACTCGAACGCATACAGATAATGACCGACTTGCGCGAAGGCATTTATGATGTACTTATAGGAGTAAACCTACTGCGCGAAGGTCTCGACCTACCCGAAGTATCCCTTGTAGCCATCCTCAATGCCGACTACGCCGGATTCCTGCGCGACCATCGCTCGCTCACCCAAACTGCCGGCCGTGCAGCCCGCAATGTAAACGGCATGGTTATTCTATATGCCGACAAGATAACCGAAGGCATACAGAAAACCATAGACGAAACCACGCGCCGTCGCACCAAGCAGATGGCATACAATAAAGAACATGGCATCACCCCCACCCCGATAAAAAAGGAGATAAGCAACGCCCTTATACAAGAAAAGAGGGAGAAAGAGGGGCCCAACGCCACACCGCGTTTCTATTCCGAAGAGAACACACCCGTTGCCATAGCCTGCGACCCCATTGTGGAATACATGAGTGCCGACCAGCTGAAAAAGAGCATAGAACGCACCAAGCGTCTCATGCAAGAGGCTGCCGACAGAATGGAGTTCATAGAGGCGGCACAATACCGCGACGAGATGTTCAAGTTGCAAGAGTTGCTTAAAAGCAAGGCGAAGCAGTAGTACCCCTGCAGGGGAGAAAGAAACAATGTTTTGTCATTGTCATGCCAAACGTATGTGAGGTATCCTTGTACTCTGTACTCTGTTGGCTTCGCCCAAGTTGCTCTTGCTCGGCATAGTAAAAGTAAACTTTTTCTCTGCACTCGCTTACTCGCAACTTTCTCTATTTATAAATTCCTCGGTGGCCCATGAGCTGTTCTTTATTTCATCTTATTTTTTTACCTCCTTTTTGTCGCACAAAAAGGAGCAAAAAGGCCCGGCACCAATGTCTCAGTCGTTTTTACCTCTTGCTCGTAAATTACTATGTAATATTACTCGTTCGGTAAAATCTTGCTGTTCGCTGCTTGTCGCAATAGCTTGGGGCGGGGCAACTCGCTGCGCTCAAACATATCCCCGCCTTTTCCTGCGCATTGCTCGGCATCTCTCTGTGAGCCATTAACGGTGCCAGTGGTTTTTAGAATTACTTTTGCGTGTGTATAGTCTATTGTCATGCGGAACTAATGTGAGGCATCTCTGTAATTGCTTGCAGTTGAGATCCCTCACTTCGTATCGGGATGACATTGGCAAAATATAGTTGTGTTATGCCGAGCGGATGTGAGGCATCCAAAAACAGAGAACACAGATATATCTCACATACGTTCAGGATGACATTTTTACATTTAATACAACATTTTACACACAAACTTAAACGAAACACACACATAAATACATCAATCTGTTGCAGGATTCATTTTTTTATTTCACTTTTGCAAGCGCAAAAAAGATTAACCACTAAAAAATATAAGCACAGAACACCATGTCTCAAATTAAATTTTACAAACAAGAGGAGCAAGTGCCTTTGGAAATGCACAAAGTGCGCGTAGTACAAAAGCTCTACCTACCAACCGTTGAAGAACGCGTTAAACTCATAAACGAAGCAGGCAACAACACCTTCCTGCTACAAAATAAAGACGTATTCATGGATATGCTCACCGACTCGGGTGTAAACGCAATGTCCGACAATCAGGTGGCAGCAATGTTCCAAGCCGACGATTCGTATGCCGGTTCAGAGACCTGTAACCGCTTGATGAAGGTTCTAAAAGAGGTATTCGGCACAGAATTCTTCTTGCCCGCACATCAAGGCCGCGCTTGCGAGAACATCCTTGCCGAGACATTCGTAAAACCCGGCGACGTGGTCCCCATGAACTACCACTTCACCACAACAAAATCACACATCACCCGCCGCGGCGGTTCTGTTGTTGAGGTTATCGACGAGAAAGGCCTTGTTGCCCAGAGCAACAACCCCTTCAAAGGAAACTTCGACATTGTACGCCTCGAGGAGATTATCAAAGAGGTGGGCCCCGAGCATGTTCCCTTCGTGCGCATCGAGGCAGGCACCAACCTCATAGGTGGTCAGCCCCTTTCGCTCGACAACATGTTAAAGGTTGCAACCATCTGCAAGAAATATGGCGTAATGAGCGTGCTCGACGCATCGCTCTTGCAGGATAACCTCTACTTTATAAAGACACGCGAGGAGGCCTGCAAGAATATGAGCATCAAAGAGATTATACGCACACTGAGCGACCAGATGGACCTCATCTACTTCTCGAGCCGCAAGCTCGGCTTTGCTCGCGGTGGAGCCATTATCTCGAACAACGAACAACTCATCATAAGAATGAAAGAGTTCATCCCCCTTTACGAGGGCTTCCTCACATACGGTGGTATGGAGGTACGCTCAATGGAGGCAATGGCAGTGGGCTTGCTCGAGACACTCGACGAGGACATCATCAGCCAAGGCCCCATCTTCATCGAGCACCTTGTAAAAGAGCTCAACGACTATGGCGTACCCATGATTCTGCCCGCCGGTGGTTTGGGAGCACACATCAACGCAATGGAGTTCCTCAAAGGAATGCCCCAGAACCAATACCCCGCAGGTGCTCTTGCAGTCGCTCTTTACATTGCCGGTGGTGTTCGCGGTATGGAGCGCGGTACACTATCGGAGCAGCGCGAGCCCGATGGCAGCGAGCACTTCGCCGAGATGGAGCTTGTGCGCCTTGCCTGCCCCCGCCGCGTGTTCACCCTTTCACAGATTAAATATTGCGCCGACCGCGTTAAATGGCTCTACGACAACCGCCACCTCATCGGTGGTCTCAAGTGGGTAGAGGAGCCCAACGTGCTACGTTTCTTCTTTGGCCGCCTTGTTCCCATTGGCGATTGGCAGGAGAAACTTGCAGCAAAATTCCGCGAGGATTTCGGCGACAGCCTATAATTCCCTGTAAACATAAAACTATGTGGCCGAGTCAAATATTTCTCTTGACTCGGCCATTTTTGTTTAAGGCTCATCTGTAAAGTATGGAGGCTTGCATTATAAAAACAATTTTCTCTCTTTTATCCTCTCGGCGCCGATTCTTTTTTTGTTTCTTTGTTATATCTTTGCAAGCGAAACATATTCAAGCAAATAATATACCCGCAAAAATGAACATAACTAGTTTTATAGATATCGACAGCATATTGCAAATATGGCACAGTAATAATGTATTGCGATTTGCAGTGTTTGTTGCAGCCGGCATACTTATATTGCACCTTGCCAATCTGCTTTGCCGCAGGATTTTTATACCTGTTACCAAGAAGATTACCCGCAGCACACAATCTACATGGGACGACATCCTCTTCAACGAGAATGTAATGACAGCTTGTTGCCAAATACTGCCACCCATAGTGCTGCACATGCTATTGCCAAGAATGTTCGACACAGCAGGAGATATTTTCTTTTGGACTGTAAAAGTTCTCGATATATACATTACAGCCTGTGCCATAAGGATTGCATTTACTGTTCTCAATGCGCTTTACGACCTTTCAAACCAACACAAGAATTTAAGGAACAGAACACTTAAAGGCGTGTTCCAGATGTTCAAGATTATAGCAATATGCATTGGTGCCATAATAATGATAAGTATTGTCATAGATAAGAACCCCACCAATGTACTTACCGGCCTTGGTGCCATGGCGGCAGTACTGATGTTGGTGTTCAAGGACCCAATCATGGGACTTGTGGCAGGCGTTCAATTATCGGTCAATGATATGTTGCGCCCGGGCGACTGGATTACACTGCCCAAACACGATGCCGATGGTATGGTGGTAGAGGTAACTCTCACAACCGTAAAAGTTCAGAATTGGGACAAGACAATAACAACCATTCCACCCTATCTGCTTGTGAGCGAATCGTTCCAGAATTGGCGAGGGATGTTCGACAGTGGAGGCCGCCGCATAAAGCGTTCTATTTACATAGATATGAATTCCATAGGATTCTGCACAAAAGAGCAAATAGAAAAATTCACGCAAAAAGGATGGATGGAGGGGCTCGACGGTAGCGAGGAGGTTGTAAACCTCACCGTGCTGCGCAATTTCATAAACATATATCTGCGCAACAACCCTCGTGTAAACAAAGACATGATTCTCATGGTGCGCCAGCTGCAACCCACCGCACAGGGCCTGCCGCTTGAGCTCTATTTCTTCTCGGCTGACACTGCTTGGGTAGCCTATGAGCACCTGCAGGCCGAAGTATTCGAATACCTCATAGCCATGCTCCCCCAATTTGGTATAAAAACATTCCAAGCACCCGCCGGCAGCGACTTTGCCGGCAGGCAAATTTAAGACTACTTGTAAATCAAGAATATACAAGGAATTTTGGAAAGGTCGGGCACACAACCATGCCACTCTTTCACCGTGCGCGTACGCACAAACTCGTCGGCACAGGTGAGGTTGGCCGCAATGCAGAGCTTGGTCTGCGGGCGGCAATTCTTCAATATATCCTCAATCATCTTGCCGTTGCGATAGGGAGTTTCTATGAACAACTGCGTCTGGTCCTCGTTATAGACACGCTGTTCCAGCTTGCGTAAAGCCCTTGCACGCTCCTCGGGCTTTATCGGCAGATAACCGTGGAAAGCAAAGCTCTGCCCGTTGAAACCCGATGCCATGACAGATAGTATGATGCTCGAAGGGCCGACAAGCGGCACCACCCTCAACCCCTTGCGCTGCGCAATGGCAACAACATCGGCACCCGGGTCGGCCACGGCAGGGCAACCCGCCTCGGAGATAACCCCCATGGGCTTACCCTCTTGCAAAGGCTTCAAATACCCTGCAATATCGGCAGGCGAGGTATGCTTGTTAAGTTCAAAAAACTGCGAGCCGTCGATATCAAACTGCGCATCCACCGAGCGCAAGAAACGCCTTGCCGAGCGCACATCCTCCACTATAAAATGGCGAATACCGGCAATAATCTCGGCATTATACTGCGGCAACACATTGCCCAATGGAGTGTCGCCCAGCGTAACGGGCAACAGATAAAGCGCTGCATCCATATTTTCTTTTTTTACTATCTTTATTTATTTTTTGGCAACTGCGAAAAGCGTTTCCTGCCCCTTGCATAATATTGCCACAGGAGAGAGAAGCCACTCATCGCCGGCACGGCTACTGCCCGCCTCATATTCTCATCTCGGGCTGCAACATACTGTTTTTTCATGCGGCGGAAATCCCTGCGCGCACGCACCACCGCCGCAAAATCGCCCCAACCCGCAGTGAGCAGGAACTTAAACGCAGCAACATAATCGAGCAGGCAACGCACACGCATCACGCGGGCAAGCCTCTCTGTGGGCAAATTCTTATAGAGCAACAGCAGGTTATTCCTGAAATTCAAATAAGTCTTTCGCGGGTTACTCTTTGCAAGGGTGGCACCACCCACATGATACACCACACTTGCGGGAATAGCCATAATATCACTGCCACGGGCAAGCATACGCCAACAAAGGTCTATCTCCTCCATGTGAGCAAAAAAGCCTGCATCAAAGCCACCCACATTCTTGAACACACTGCTGCGCACCATGAGCGCGGCACCCGTTGCCCAGAACACACGGCACGGCTCATCATACTGCCCGCAATCCCCCTCCACGGTATCAAAAAGACGGCCACGGCAATATGGGTAGCCATAACAATCTATGAAGCCACCGGCAGCACCGGCATACTCAAATTTGTTTTTATTATTATACGACAATATCTTGGGCTGGCAGGCAACCACCTTTTCATCGGCCTCCATCTGCGCAAGCAACGGAGCTATCCAACCGCGGGTAACCTCCACATCGTTGTTCAGCAAAATATAATAATCGGCATCCACCTGTGCAAGCGCGCGGTTATATCCATCGGCAAAGCCAAAATTGCAGCCAAGCTCAATCACTCGCACGGTGGGAAAGAGTGCACGCACCTGTGCCACAGAATCGTCGGCAGAGCCATTGTCGGCAACAACAATCTGCGCCTCGGGGGAGTGCTCCACCACCGAGGGAAGGAAACGGGCAAGCATCGCAGCACCGTTATAATTAAGAATTACTACCGCTACCCTTTTATCCATATCATAGAACCTCATCAACCAACAACGCCTGCTTATCCTCGCTGAAACCACCCAAGCGCACACGCACCAAGCGATTCACAAAAGCAGAATTTGCGGGCATCTCCACCCTTATATAATTACTTGTAAATCCCCCCATCGGCATACCGGCACGCGGTTTCTCAAAAAGCACCACGGCCTCTTTGCCAATGAAACGCTCGTAAAAAGCAATACGTTTCTCCTCGGACAGTTCAATAAGCAGGCGACTGCGACGATGCTTCTCGGCGGGCGCAACCGCCCCGTCTATTTTCAAAGCCTGTGTGCCCGGGCGTTCCGAGTAGCTGAACACGTGCAACTGCGAAATATCGAGCCCCTTTATAAAATCATAGGCCTTTTCAAACAACTCCTCACTCTCGCCCCTTGTACCCACAATAACATCAACACCTATGAAAGCATCGGGCAACAAGCGACGCACCGTGGCAATCTTCTCGGCAAAAAAAGCGGTGTCGTAGCGACGATGCATCAGTTTCAGCACCTCATCGCTGCCCGCCTGCAACGGTATGTGCAAGTGCGGCATAAAACTGCGCGAGGTGGATATATAATCTATAATCTCGTCGGTAATAAGGTTGGGTTCAATGGAAGATATGCGGTAACGCTCAATACCCTCTACCCCATCGAGAGCCTTCACAAGCGACACAAAACTTTCGCCCGTGGATTTGCCAAAATCACCAATATTCACACCGGTTATAACAATCTCCTTGCCACCCTCGCGTGCAGCCATCTGCGCCTGCTCCACAAGCTCGGCAACCCGTGGATTGCGGCTGCGGCCACGTGCAAAGGGGATGGTGCAATAGGTACAGAAATAGTCGCAACCATCCTGCACCTTGAGGAAATAACGGGTGCGATCTCCACGCGAGCAAGAGTGAACAAAATTACGCACATCCTTCGAGGGCTGTGCATACCACTCACCACCCTCGCTGTGCTTTTCCAAGTTTCCAAGATGCTCAAGCACCTGCCCTTTCTTGTCTATGCCCAGCACCACGTCCACACCCAGCTCCTTAGATAACTTCTCGGGCGACAACTGCGCATAACAGCCTGTCACCACCACATAAGCCCCCGGGTGTTGCCTCACCAGCTTATGAATAGCTTGGCGGCACTTCTTCTCGGCCTCCTGTGTAACTGCACAGCTATTCACCACGCAAATATCGGCCCTCTCGCCACGGCGTGCTGTGCGTATGCCCGCCTCTTGCAACGTGCGTTCAATGGTCGCCGTCTCCGAAAAATTCAACTTGCAACCAAGCGTGTAATAAACCGCCTTTTTATCTTTGAAAACAGTATTATCTATCATCACAATTACATAATCAATGACAAAGATAACGTAAGCGAGTGAAACCGCAAAACTTGTTTTGATGGTTTTTCAACGAGCGAAGTTTATCTTCGCGAGCGCAGCGAGCAAAGTAGTGCAAGCCGAGTGGAGAATAAAATAAATTCATTTATTTTTTATCCCAAGGCGCAGCCTATCTTGGGCGACAGCCAAAGTAGTGCAAGCAGAGAGCAAAACAAAACAAGCTTGCTTATTTTTTATCCCGAGGCGCAACCTATCTTGGGCGACAGCCAAAGTAATGCAAGCCGAGTGGAGAATAAAAAAACCGAGTTCGATATAAGAATGGTAATTATATATAATTTCACACAGATTACCAATATTGTCATTCTATATTTGCACTTTAACCCCACTTCGTGGGCTTGAACCTTGGCTGCGCTCGCTGTAAAAGCTCAAGTAAACTTGGCTTTCGCTCGCTTGGCCAAGCTTTCATCTTTCATCTATCAACTTTCATCTTTTAATCACTGGATAATTCTCTCCCTGCTCCCATAACGTGCCAAGTTGAGTGGCGATTGTGTTGTTCCTGAGGTCGTCCTCGGTGACCGCTGTGATTTCGACGTTGTCACTACCAGGTTTCAGATTCGAATCGCTGTGTACCGCCGCAAGACCGTCATCGGCGAGGTAGTAGCAGTTCTTGATTGCTTTAACAGACCGAAGCGTGCCGAATGCACCAAGAAAGG
>CALGJF010000023.1 GCA_937914945.1 uncultured Bacteroidales bacterium
TTCTGTCGGCACAGAAAGGAGGTAAAAACATCAATAAGATTGAGAGAATAGCCGACAAATAACACCGAGGAGTTTAGAGCAAGCCCCCAACTTATGCTGTTTAGATCCCTCACTTCGTATCGGGATGACATTGGCAAAACATGATTCCTGAACTCTGTACTCTATTTTTATATTTCTCACATGTGTTCGCAGTGAACGTATAGAACGTAAACATCGTAATAGCCCGACCGATGTTTATGTTTGCTATGGGAATAGCTTATATTGCTTATCGACATGCTAAAAAAATATAATAAACGAGCAATATGTGCTGCCTATGTGGGCTTTTTAGCATTTTATTCCTTATTTTTGCACATAGGGCGCATGTGAAAATAATAGCCCCAATCTGTTACTATGAAGAATTTTACTCTGTTTTTACCGATAGCATTATTTGCCACTATGGTATTGTGTGGCTGCTCGTTTTCCAAAAAGACGGAACAGCCGCTGTTTGCAACCGATACCATTCCGCAGCAACCACGGGTATTGAAATATGGTTTACCCATTGAACAGTATGATGTGAAGTATGATACATTACGCCCTCGTCAGACACTTGCCGATGTACTTTTTTCATTCGGTTTCACCGCACAGCAGATACATGCTCTTGTGCAGTGCCCCGATACCGTGTTCGATGCACGCAGGATGCGCCCCGGGCAGGCATGTGCATTGCTGTGCGATAGGGATAGTGTGGGCACACCGCGCTATTTTGTATATGAAGAGAATATGAAGGAGTATGTGGTGTTTGATTTGCGCAATAACTACCTTGCCACGCGCGGCTGCATACCGACAGAGTGGCGCGAGGCCGAGGTGGCGGGTGTCATAGAGTCGTCGTTGTGGGTGGCAATGCAAGAGAGTGGAGCTTCGCCACAGTTGGCGGTTTTGTTGTCGCATATTTTTGGATGGTCGGTCGATTTCTTCGGCATACAGAAGGGTGATGAGTTTCGTTTGATATATTCGCAGGAGTATGTGGAAGAGAAACCTTTGAATAATTTTCGTATAGAGGCTGCATCATTCCGTGCTTCGGATAGCACGGTGTATGCGATTCCTTTTGTGCAGGATGGAGAGGAACTCTTTTACAATGCCGATGGTAACAGTCTCGAAGGTGCATTCTTGAAAGCCCCATTGGATTACTACCGTATATCGTCGCGCTTTTCCAACAGCCGTTTCCACCCTGTGCTCAAAAGATATCGTGCTCACCATGGTGTCGATTATGCAGCGCCCACAGGCACTCCCGTTTATGCAATTGGTAGTGGCAAGGTGATAGCAAAAGCCTATCAGGCAGGCGGTGGCGGTAATTATGTGAAGATACGTCATAACGGTACATACGTTACCACATACATGCACCTGTCGCGTTTTGCAAAGGGGTTGAAAGTGGGCGATGCGGTAAAGCAGAAACAGGTGATTGGTTATGTGGGCTCCACCGGAATATCCACGGGACCTCACCTCGATTTCCGCGTACACGAGAATGGCAAGCCCATAAACCCGCTTACCATAAAATCGCAGCCTAAAAAGCCTATAAGCGAGGCGAACAAACCTGCCTTTAATATTGTGTGCGACTCGCTCGTGGGGCGATTGAAGGGTATAGGATTTACCTCCGTGCAGGCAGATTCCATTGTTGCTGCTGTGCGGAATATGCATTGATAAGTGGTTTCATTAATAACATTTGTGAAACGCCTTTTCTATGGTTCAGTTTATTGCTTTAAGTATCTTGTGGCCGGTTGCAGTTCTTTTTTTACTGCTGTGTGCAATGTGCCTTTATGCGGCAAGGGCCCGAAGGGGTCGCGCTGTGCCCGAGACGGAACGCAAAGTGCTGATAAACGCCACTGTAGCACCCTTTTCTTTATATGCCGATGTTGAGCAGTGCTTGGTTGCCATGGATATTCCCGAACAGGTTGTTGATGGTTGCATGGGCCTGCTTAAACAATATGTTGCGCAGGGTGGTGTGGAGCGCGTGGAGATAACCGAGTGCGCTTCCTCTATTTACATTACATTGTTGCCACAAAATATTGTTGTTAAGGTGAAGTAGCTCTCTTTAACAACAATTAAGTGGTTATTGTTAAAAATATTCCCCGATATCATTATATTTGTATTCGGAACATAATATTAACTATCATAATAAAATTTTATGAAAAAACTATTTGCTTTATTTACTCTATTGTGGGCTGCTACCGCTGTATCTATGGCGGGAGTTCTTGTCACGGAGTATATGTCTGTAACAAAAGGCAGTCAGGTGAAATCTTCTGTTGAGGCCGATACCTACTATATCATTTCGGGTATCGACCAGGCATCGAGGGAGTGCTATCTGTACGATAATGGTCGCCAGGTTAAGGGCAGCACCGCTTTCCCCACGGCCGACGAATCCACAGCGTCGCATTTGTGGACTCTCAAAAGCAGCGGCGACAATTGGGTTATTGTAAATGTGGGCACGGAGAAGGTTATGAACCTTGGTGGCAGCAATGGCAGTAGTATTGCCATGTCCGACACGCAGCAGGAGAATGCAATTCATTTCGACTCCAACGGCTATATGACCATCCTTAATTCCAATGGTCAGGCGATAGATATGACGGCCAATGGCGCAAACCCCACCACATGGACGGGAACTGCTACACCTTCCGGCTCGCGCAGACTGAAAATGTATGCGGTGGAGAATATACAGACCTTGCAAAGCAAGTCGTTGAGCCTTATACCGGCTCCAAAGTCGGCAGTAGTGGGTGAGGGCGAGTTTGTGTTGCAGGATGGTTTTACCATCGCAGTGGGGCAGTTTGCCGATGCCGATGAGCAGAATATGATTCTTGCCGATGTGGCGCGTTTTATTACTACAATGAACAATGCAACAGGGCTGCGTTGCGAGGCTACAGCCGGCGTTGCCGATATTACAATATCGGAAAACAGCAACGTGGTACCCGAGGGCTATATATTGGATATTACATCCGAAGGGGTAAAGGTTGAGGCTTCTGCTGCCGACGGTGTATATTATGCGTTGCAGAGCATTATGCATCTGTTGCCGCCCAATGTTATTTTAGGCAAGCCGGGTGAAGAGGGTGCAACCTATGCACTGCCTGTTGCCCGTGTCGAGGATGAGCCGCGTTTTGGCTATCGTGGTTTTATGCTCGATGTAAGCCGCCACTTCTTTACCATAGAACAGGTGAAGAAGATGATAGACCTCATGGCCATCTACAAGATGAATGTGTTCCATTGGCACTTGACCGACGACCAGGGCTGGCGTGCCGAGATAAAGCAATATCCTTTGCTCACAAGCAAGGGTGCAGAGCGTCGTAGCAGTTACGACACTCCCATAACAAAGGTTGAGGAGAATGGGCAGGTCTATTGGACAGGCGAGGGTGCGCAAACCAACCGCAAGTATGGCCCCTTCTACTATACACAGGAGGAGATGAAGGATGTTGTGCGATATGCTGCCGAGCGCCATATCGACGTGTTGCCCGAGGTTGATATGCCGGGCCATTTTGTGGCAGCGTTGGCTGCATATCCCCAATTCTCGTGCCACCCAAGCTATGCTCCCGAGGTGTGGATAAACGGTGGCATCAGTGCCGATGTGCTCAACGTGGCCAACCCCGAGGCTGTTGAGTTTGCTAAGAATATTATTACCGAGCTTTGCGCCATATTCCCTTATCCCTATTTTCACATAGGTGGCGACGAGTGCCCCACAAGCCAATGGGAAACGAACGCTTTGTGCCAAGAAAAATTGGCTCAATTGGGCAAAACAAGCTATCGCGCCCTGCAAACGGAATTCATACGCGAGATAAACGAGCACCTGAACTCCTTGGGAAAGAAAATGTTCTGCTGGAACGAGAGCATAACCGAAAGTGGTGCAGACCTTGATTTGATGAAGGCATCCGGTGCTACAATCATGTGCTGGAATCCTTGCCAGAGTGGTGCCGCAAAGGCCGCCTCCATGGGCCTAAATGCCATAATAACGGAGTGGGGCAGCGGTTGTTATTACATAAACCGCAGACAGAGCAGTGATTATGGTGAGCCAACTGCAGCAGGCTCGGGAGCCGATAATGTGGCCGCCACTTATAACTATGTGCCCGTGCCCGCAAACGTGTCGGCCGAGCATGCAAAACATTATATTGGCGTGCAGGGAACATTTTGGGCCGAACATGTGAGCAGCAACGAATATCTCGAGTATCTGGCATTGCCACGTTTCATGTGTATAGCCGAGGCAGGGTGGACACCGCAGGAACTCAAAAGCTGGCCCTCTTTTGTGCGACGCATGACATTGGATACCAAGATGCTCGACCTTGGCGGTTACATCTATGCCCGCCATTGGATGGACGATTATGTTCCCCGACAGGCTCCTGCAGGCGTAATAGCCGATGGAAGCGTTGTTACATTCACCAATAAGAGTGCCGACCGCGGTCAATGCCTTGCCGATGATAATGGTACGCTCAACGGCCAGGGCTCGGTTTGCACAGAGTGGACATTGGAGGCTGCCCCCACAGCGGGTATGTTCTATATACGAAGCAATGTAAGTGGCTTGTATCTATATGCAAGCAATGGTAATAGTGGCACAATGGTGTCATTGAGCACCTCAAAGACCATGTGGGCTTTCGATACCACCACAATCCCCGGGTATGTGGCAATGTGTTACAACGGCACATCGGGCTATGCGGTAAACAACAACGTGAGCAACACCACCAATGCGCGTCTCTTTGCACATGGAACAAGTAACGGTGCATCGTTTTGGGCTATGGAGGCTGCCGAGAACAACGAACTGCAAGAGGGTGAAACAGGTTTGCTTGAATATAACTTCTATTATCGCGGAATAAGTGTAGGCCGAAAGGAGTTCAGATTGCAGGCCGGTAGCGCCTATCCATCATTTGAGGAATACATGCCTGCGGGGTATGTTGCAGCGGGTGCCACACTGCCCGATGGCACCATACACCTGATTACCGAGACAATAGAGATTCCTGTGGCGCGAGTTCCCAAGGCCGGCAGTTACTATCGTTTTTATAACCCCGCCATAAACAGATATTTGAGTGCCGATGAAACATCGTACTACACCTATGGTGTCGAGGAACCTACACCGAATACAATATTCTACTATTACAATGTGGGCGATGGTGAGCCCCAAATGCAGATGATGGCATACGATCGCGGCTTGTATATGAACGGTGCAACGCTTGCCGATGCTGGCATCATGGGCTCGGTGTTCTCTATTGAGCCAAGCATTTCCAATGCCGTGGATATGTATAATATTGTGAGCGATGGTTATGTGAAGATGTCGCAAGATGCCGATACTCCCAATGCACTTGGCGATGCCTCGGCCGATAGCGAAAAATATGCATATGACTTCGGTTTCAGGCAGGTGAATTCACTCCCCGTGAGTATAGCAGCCGATGGGTGGGCAACCTTTGCCGCCCCCGTTCCTGTAACAGTACCGCAAGGCTGTGTGGCATATGTCGCTTCGGTAATAGACGATGCTGCAAAAGTTGTATATGTGGATAGCATCGCTCCCGGTACTGCCATTGCTGCAAATTCAGGTATTCTGTTGCGCGGAACTCCTTCGTCTGTCGTTGAACTCCTAATATCAGAAAGTGGATACAAATACAATGCTAACTTGTTGTTGCCATCTGTGGCTGCAAACGTGCTCGATGCAGATGCCAAAGCCTACACATTGGTATGCGACGGTGATGCAGTGTCGTTCAAAAGAGTAGAGGGGCCCCGCTCCGTGGCACCAGCTCACAGTTGTTACCTCATAGGCAATGACGCTTCTGCCGAAACCCTCACCATTGTATTCCCGGGTAATGAGACCGGTATTGATGATATTGTGGTAGAGAACTCCAAGGCTGCTACCATATATAATGTTCACGGCCAGGTATTGCCTGCACCACAACGCGGCATAAACATCATAAACGGCAAGAAAGTAGTTGTAAAATAAAAGTATTGTAATAAAACATATAAGGTCCGTATCCAAAAGATACGGACCTTATTGTTTTATTGGTATGGGGTTAATCTCCTTCTCAAAGTAACCCTCGCTGCGTGTATGCTGTTTTTTACACTTGA
>CALGJF010000024.1 GCA_937914945.1 uncultured Bacteroidales bacterium
CATGTGGAGCTTGGCTTGTGGGCCGATGCCATGATAGTGGCTCCTGCCACAGCTGCCACAATCGGTAAAATGGCAAACGGTATTGCCGATAATCTGCTTGTTACCACATATCTCTCAATGAAGGCTCCGGTATTCATTGCGCCAGCTATGGACCTGGATATGTTTGCCCACCCATCGACACAGAGCAATTTGCAGGTGTTGCGTGGCTACGGCAACTATGTAATAGAGCCAGCTGCAGGCGAGCTTGCAAGCCACCTGTGTGGCAAGGGCCGCATGGAGGAGCCCGAGAATATTGTTCAAGTATTGCACGATTTTTTTTTAGCCGGTAACTCGCTCGCCGGTAAGCGTATATTAATAACTGCAGGCCCCACATATGAGAAGATAGATCCGGTGCGTTTCATTGGCAACTACTCTTCGGGCAAGATGGGATTTGCCCTTGCAGGCGAGTGTGCCCGTCGCGGTGCCGATGTTACTCTTGTTGCAGGCCCTGTATCATTGGACACCCCCCACTCTGATATCAAGCGTATAGATGTAGAGTCGGCCGAGGAGATGTATAAGGCCTCTGTCGATGCTTTTCCCTCGTGCGATGCCGCAATACTCTGCGCCGCTGTTGCCGATTATCGCCCTGCAACCTGTGCCGAAAAGAAGATTAAACGTACAGGCGAGGGTATGACCATAGAATTGGAGGCCAACAAGGATATTGCTGCTGCACTTGGTAAGGAGAAAAGAGAGGGGCAACACCTGGTGGGTTTTGCCTTGGAGACCAACGATGGCGAGTTGAATGCTCGCGAGAAACTTGCAAAGAAAAATCTCGATTTCATAGTCCTTAACTCGCTTGCCGACGAGGGTGCGGGTTTTGCCCACGACACCAACAAGGTATCCATCATAAGCCAAGAGGGTGTAACCGAATATCCGTTGAAGAGCAAGCTTGAGGTTGCCCGCGATATTATATCGCACCTGTCGCGTCTGTTGTTGCTTGCCGTAATGCTGTTGTTGCCTTCATCGCTCATGGCAATGGGCGAAGAGCTCAACGCGCAGGTTACTCTTAATCGCAATAAGGTTCAGAGTGCCGATTCAGAGGTCTTTGAGCAATTGAAGGATGGAATAACGCAGTTCCTGAACGAACGTAAGTGGACTGCCAACACCTACGAAGAGGGGGAGCGTATAAATTGCACATTCAATTTTGTTGTAGAGAATTACTCCCCCGATGGCTCTTTCACCTGTTCATTAATGGTGCAGGCTGTCCGCCCGGTATATGGTTCCACCTACAATACCACCACGTTCAAATACGAGGATAAGGCCATTACGTTCTCATATCAGCCATACGACCGCTTGGATTTCAACGAAGATAATCTGGATAACAACCTCACTGCGGTACTTGCGTTCTATGCCTATATGATAATAGGCTTCGACATGGATTCAATGGGTGATTTGGGCGGCAGTGAATGGCTCAACAAAGCATTGAATATAGCCAACAATGCACAGACGTTGGGCGATGCAGGTTGGCGTGCAGCAAGCAGCGAGAACAATCGGTATGCCATCATTAACGATTATATGAATGGTGCTTTGGAGCCTGTCCGCAAGTTAATGTATAAATATCACCGTTTTGGGCTCGATGTGATGTATAAGAATGTGTCGGGAGGGCGCAAAGCTATATTCGACTCGATGAATATGCTTAAACAGGCATATGATGACCGTTCGTTGGCATACTTCCCCAAACTATTCTTGGAGTATAAAAACGATGAATTGTTGAATATTTATTCGCAAGGCGCAATAAAAGAGCGCATGGAGGTGCAGAAGATTGTTACCACCATAGATGCCTCACTATCCACATCGTGGGAGAAGATTGCGGATAATCACGATGATAATCAGTTGTAGATGTTAAAATCAATTATAATTAAGAACTTTGCTCTTGTAGAGAGTGTAGAGGTTGATTTTTCCTCGGGTTTCTCGGTAATCACCGGAGAGACCGGTGCGGGTAAATCTGTCTTTCTTGGAGCCATAGCAATGATGTTGGGCCAGCGTTCCGATGTCAAGGCTATACGAGAGGGTGCCGACCGTTGCGTGATTGAGGGGCATTTCGATATATCCTCATTCTCGCTCGATGGTTTCTTTGCCGATAACGACCTCGACTATTGTGCCGAAGATTGTATAATACGTCGCGAGCTATCCTCGTCGGGGCGCAGCCGTGCCTTTATTAACGATACACCGGTGTCGGCGGCTTTGCTCAAAGAACTTGGCTCCCGCCTTATAGATATACACTCACAGCATCAGAATCTGCTGCTTGGGAACAGGGATTTCCAACAGGGGGTACTTGATATATTAGCCGGCGATGGCGAGCTGTTGGCCGATTATCGCCAAAAATATGCGGCCTACTCGGCTGCACAGAAAGAGTTTGCCGCCCTCAAAGAGTCGCTTGCCGATAGCACGCGCGACGAGGAGTGGTTGCGTTTTCAGGTAGATGAACTTGATGGTGCAGCCCTGCGCGACGGTGAGCAGGAGGAGCTTGAACAGGAGCAACAGGAGTTGTCGCATGCCGAGGATATCCAGGCTGCGCTATACGGCGCATATAGCTCCATTGATGGTGCCGAGCAGAGTCTTCTTCGCGCTTTGCGCGATGCGGCGAATACATTGTCGCGCATATCGCCTCATTATGCCGCTGCCGGTGAGCTTAGCGAACGCATGGAGAGTAATTACATAGAATTAAAGGATTGTTGCGACGATTTGCAACAGCGCCTTTCCCGCGTGCAGTTTGCCCCCGACCGTTTGGAGTTTGTAGATAAACGTCTGGCACTTATATACGACCTGCAAAAGAAACATCGTGCAGAATCCTTAAAGGAGCTGTTGGAGATTGGCAGGAGCTATCGCGAACGCCTTGATAAGATAGATAACAGCGATTGGGAGCTGACGCAGGCCGAAAAGCGTTGCGTTGCACTACGCAAGGAACTTGCCACGGCTGCCATGGCATTGAGCAAGGCGCGTCATGGTGCTGCCGATGCGTTGAAAAGCAGTATAACCGATATTCTTGTGAATCTTGGTATGCCCATGATACGTTTCGAGGTGAAGATAGAGGCTGCCACCGACTTTGCACCAAATGGTGCCGATGTGGTTACATTCCTCTTCTCGGCAAACAGTATAAGCGCTCCCCAGCCCCTCTCCGACGTTGCTTCGGGTGGTGAAATGGCGCGTGTTATGTTGGCGTTGAAATCGCTTATAGCCACCAATCTCAATCAGCCTACTCTTATTTTTGATGAGATAGATACGGGTATCTCGGGCGTTCTTGCCGAACGTATGGGCCGTTTGATGCAACAGATGGGCGGCGCGCAGAGGCAAGTACTCAGCATAACCCACTTGCCGCAGGTGGCTGCGCTTGGTGCATCGCACTATAAGGTATATAAGGAGGAGACAGAAAAGGGTACCCTCACTAACATTGTTAAACTAAGCAAGGAGGAGCGTGTGCGTGAGATTGCTCAAATGATGAGTGGCGAGATACTCACCGATGCTGCTTTGAATAATGCGGCCCTCCTTCTATCACAATCATAAAACTATGGTAAGTACAAACGAGATGATATTCGGCGTGCGCGCCGTGTTGGAGGCTTTGGAAGCCGGTAAGGAGATTGATAAAATTCTGGTAAAACGCGATATACAGAGCGAGTTGTCGCGCGAGCTCTTCGGTGCGCTTAAAGGGCGCACGATTCCTGTTGTGCGTGTTCCGGTGGAGAAACTCAACCGCATCACCCGCAAGAATCACCAGGGTGTTATAGCATTTATATCGGCTGTGGAGTATGCCAGCGTGGATACTCTTGTGCCCACGCTGTACGAAGAGGGTGATGTACCTTTCCTTGTGCTTCTCGATGGCATTACCGATGTGCGTAATTTCGGTTCTATTGCCCGCACCTGCGATTGTGCCGGCGTACACTCCATCATCATTCCCTCGCACAACAGTGTTACGGTAAATGCCGATGCCGTAAAGACATCGGCAGGGGCATTGCACACGCTGCCTGTTTGCCGCGAGAAGAATATTACCGAAACGCTGAAATATTTGAAGGCATCGGGCATACGCATTGTGTGTGCCACCGAAAAGGGTAAAATAAATTACACTCAGGCCGATTTTACCGAGCCGGTATGCGTGGTGATGGGTGCCGAGGATACAGGTATTCCGCATGAGCATCTTGCGTTGTGCGACGAGTGGGTTTCCATTCCGCAGTTTGGTAATATAGAATCCTTGAATGTGTCGGTGGCAACGGGCGTAATCTTGTACGAGGCTGTGCGTCAAAGACACCCGGTGGAGTAAGTTGATATTGATAAAAGCCCGATAAATCGGGCTTTTATCAATCGTACCATTCTAATTGTATAACTGTTTTGGTATTATTGTCGGTAGCGCAGTGTGCTGCAAGGCGCTCTCCCACAATCCACACAATTTTGCCATCGGCATCGGTTACCACAAGTTGCCGTTCCTTTTCTATAATGTTCATTTTTCGGTCGGTCATGTAGTCGCTTAGCAGTTTGCTGCCCCGCATGCCGAATGGTGTAAAGCGGTCGCCTTGCTGCCATTGGCGCAAAATCAAGGGCTGTTTTACCCTCGTGGCATCTATTGTGGCATGCTTCTTGTCCTTTTTTATCTTGCCATCGAATGATTGCATGGTGCAGGCGAGTACTCCTTGCTCTGTGGCTGTTTCGCAATCGGGAAGAATCTCCATGGGTTGCATGCCCTCTCTGTCGGCTGTTGTGATGATGAGGGTGGAGCGGTCTTTGATTACCTCCCACCTGCCACTGCGAAACGTGCGCCCGCTGTCGCCGTGTATGGCTTCGGTTATCTCTTTTATCTGTGCGCTGTTGTATGCCAGCGGTTGCAGAATCTCGTACAAAACGGCCTGTGGCGAGGGCTCCTCTTTAAGCCTGTCTATGTCTATGGTGTTCCCGTTTTTTACTCGTGCAATGCCATCGGCAATTGCCTTGGCATACACCTTCTCGGCCTCGCTCACTCGCTCGGCTGTCTGTGCGATACTCTCGGCTGCCGATGGGTTTATCTGTTGCATCAATGGGAGTATTTCCAGGCGTATCTTGTTGCGTGTGAAATCTGTTTCGAGGTTGGTGCTGTCGGTAACATAGCTCTCTCCCCGCCATTGCAGATACTCCAAAATCTCCCCTCTGTTAACACATAAAAGGGGGCGTACAATGTTTTTGTTTCTTGGTTGTATGCCGTGCAATCCTTTGATGCCTGTACCGCGCAATAGGTTTAGCAACAGGGTTTCGGCGCTGTCGTCGCGATGATGTGCCACTGCAATAACGTCGGCGCCAATCTTTGCGCGGTGTTGTTCGAAGGCATTGTAGCGCAGCTCGCGTGCAGCCATCTCTATCGAAATTCCTTTGCTATGGGCGTAGGAAACTGTATCGAAATTTATAACGAATAGTGGTACTTGGTACTTCTTGCATAGTGTGCGTACAAAGTCTTCATCGCGGTTGCTCTCCTCCCCCCGTAGATGAAAATTACAGTGTATAGCTTCACATCGGTAGCCGAGCTTATGCAATGTAATAAGCAGGGCGACAGAATCGGCACCGCCGCTTAAGGCTATGAGTACCTTTTGACCGCTTGCTATCAATCCCTTCTGCTCTATGAATTTTGCTACTTTGTGAATCATATTCTGCTGTTTGCTGTTGCGAAGATAGGGTATAAAGTTGAGATTTTTGGTTTTTATGCTTAAAAACATCTTCCCAATGGTAAAAAATGCGGTTGATTATTTGCCGATTATGAAAAATAGCATTACCTTTGTGGCTGCAAATGGGGTAATGCCCTGTGAGCATTTGGTACCTTGGATGAGTGGCTTAGTCAGTGGTCTGCAAAACCATGCACGGCGGTTCGAATCCGCCAGGTACCTCAAAAGCACCGCATATGCGGTGCTTTTTGTTTTTGAATGATTTCTTATGGCAGATAACTATTTGGAAAAGAAAATGGAGCAACACATGGCGCGTGTTGCGGTAAAGGGGGTGTCAAAGAAAACCTCGCTCTCTTCGCTGCTTGAGCATTCGGTAGCGCGTGGCGCGTTTGATGGTTACATGGTGCGTGAGGATCAGCTTGTGCGTATTGTGGGTGCTGCTATAAGAGTGTATCCCTCTCTGCCTTTCCGCTTTAAGCTTGTTATGGGCGATGAGGCTGCTCGCTTGCGTTCGTGCAACGAAGGTGTGGTAAAGGCCTCCGCTTATATTGTGGTTGTGCCAAGCGATGATGCCGAGCCCTGTCGTGTTCTTTTGGGCAGGGTGGTGCAGTCTATGCTTTTACAGGCAGCCGAAATGGGGCTCTGTGGTACTTTTGTGTCTGATGCCATTCTTTCTGCTGTTAATGAAGTGCTTGCGTTGCCGTTGCAGCCTTTGGTGTTGCTTGCTATTGGTCGCTGTGCCGAGCCTTCTCTTTCGTTCGATGCAATGCCTTGCGATGTGTGTGCCGAGGATTTTATAATGAAATAGCTCTCTGTATCAACAATAAAAAAATCTCGTTCCGTGGAACGAGATTTTTTTTATTGTATGTATGAATGTTTTTATGCATCAATTTCGGCATTTTCGGCATTCTTTTCTATGAATTCCCTGCGGGGAGCCACATCGTCGCCCATGAGCATTGAGAATATGTGGTCGGCCATCTGTGCCTCGCGTATTGTAACCTGCTTAAGAGTGCGTGTCTCGGGGTTCATGGTGGTTTCCCACAACTGCTCTGCATCCATCTCTCCAAGACCTTTGTAACGCTGTATCTTTACCTCTTTTTCATTGTTGTTTGCATATTTCTCAATGAAACGGCGTTTCTGGTCGTCGCTGTAGCAGTATTCTTTGATGTTGCCTTTTGAGCAGAGGTAGAGAGGGGGCTGTGCTATGTAAAGGTGGCCGCCTTCTATAATCTCGGGCATAAAGCGATAGAAGAGTGTCATGATGAGGGTGTCGATGTGAGCGCCATCGACATCGGCATCGGTCATCATGATAATTTTGTGATAGCGCAGTTTTTCTATATTTGCCTTTTTGCTATCCTCGGGATCAAGTCCGAATCTTACACCAATTGCCTGAATTATGTTGTTTATCTCGTCACTCTCAAAGGCTTTGTGCCACATAACCTTCTCTACGTTCAGAATTTTACCGCGTAGGGGAAGGATGGCTTGGAAACTGTTCTTGCGTCCCTGTTTTGCTGAGCCGCCCGCAGAGTCGCCCTCTACGATGAAGAGCTCGCAGTTTGCGGGGTCCTTGTCGGAACAGTCGGCAAGCTTGCCGGGCATTCCGCCGCCGTTCATGGGACTCTTGCGCTGTACGCTCTCGCGTGCTTTGCGTGCAGCTATACGTGCTGTTGCTGCAAGAATAACCTTATCAACCACCATCTTGGCCTCTTTGGGATGCTCCTCCAGATAGTATGCAAGTGCCTCGCCCACAGCTTGATCCACAGCGCCTGTTACCTCGTTGTTACCAAGCTTCGTCTTTGTCTGTCCTTCAAATTGGGGCTCTGCCACCTTTACCGAGATAACTGCCGTGAGGCCTTCGCGGAAGTCCTCGCCCGAAATCTCTACCTTTGCCTTTTCAAGTGCCTTTGTGTCGTCGGCATACTTCTTGAGTGTGCGGGTAAGTGCGCGGCGGAAACCGGCAAGGTGTGTACCTCCCTCTATGGTATTAATGTTATTTACATAGGAGCGTACATTTTCGCTGTAACCGTTATTGTATATGATTGCGGCTTCAATGGGTATGCCGCCTTTTTCGGTGTTCAGGTAGATGACATCGCCGATAAGGGGTGTGCGCGACTCGTCGATGTAGCGAACGAACTCCTTCAATCCCTCGGTAGAGTGGAAGGTGTCGCTCTTGTATTCGCCGTTCTCGTTTGCTTCGCGTTTATCGGTGAGTGTAATGGTTATTCCTGCATTCAGGAAAGCGAGCTCGCGCAGGCGATTTTCAAGTATTTCGTACTGATACTCGGTAACAACGAAAATAGAACTGTCGGGCTGGAATGTCTGGCGTGTACCGCGCATATCCGATTCTCCCACGCAGTGTACCTCGTCTATTGGTTTGCCGCATGAGTAGTTCTGCTCGTAATGCTTGCCATCGCGGAACACCTCGGTCTTCATGTGGGTAGACAGGGCGTTAACGCATGATACGCCCACACCGTGCAAACCACCGGATACCTTGTACGAGTCTTTGTTGAATTTTCCACCGGCATGCAGTACGGTCATAACAACCTCCAATGCCGAACGGTTTTCCTTCTCGTGCCAATCAACAGGAATTCCTCGACCATTGTCTTGTACTGTGATTGAATTTCCGGGGTTGATGGTAACATATATGTGTGTGCAATATCCGGCCATAGCCTCGTCGATGGAGTTGTCCACCACCTCGTAGACCAAGTGGTGTAAGCCCTTCTCGCTTATGTCGCCAATATACATTGCAGGGCGTTTGCGCACAGCCTCCAATCCTTCAAGAACCTGAATACTATCGGCCGAATAATTCTGTTTTATTTCTTCGCTCATGTTGTATGTTTTTCTATTTTGAATAACTCAACAAAAATACAAAAAAACAGCCGACAAAGCAAGCGTTTTTCAGTATTTATTTGGCAGTTAAAAACTACGTTTTTACTTTTTATGCTTTGCTTCAAAGCATGGCTCTATTCCTCTTGTGAGGGGCGTGTCGGCCGGGTTGGTTGCGCTCTCTCTGTTGTTGTGCGAACGCATGGGTACAACACGAAAAGGCTGGATGAAATCCAGCCTCTTGTAGGTAAATATATGTTTCTAAAATTTAGGCTAACTTTGCAATTCTTGCACACAAACCTGATTTAAGGTTTGCAGCCTTGTTCTTGTGGATTAAGCCACGCTTTGCCATTCTGTCGAGCATTTTCTGTACCTCGGGGAATTTTGCCAAAGCCTCGTTCTTGTCGGTGATTGCGCGAAGACCGCGAACTGCCGAACGCATATTTTTACCGAAATAACGGTTCTGAAGATTTCTCTTCTCTGTCTGTCTGATTCTTTTAAGTGATGATTTGTGATTTGCCATCTCTTTGTATATTATTTTCTAGTTTTACTTGTAGCCCATAGGGGAATCGAACCCCTCTTTCAAGAATGAAAATCTTGCGTCCTAGCCGATAGACGAATGGGCCGGCCTTCTTTTTGCTGCTCTTTTGGAGCGAAAAGCACTATTTGGTGCTTAAAGCGACTGCAAAGGTAAAACCTTTTTTTGAATTGGCAAAGGATTTCTGATTTTTTTTGTAGTTTTGTGTGCTGATAGGCTGTGATAGATGTATTATATATTATATCGCAACTATAAACAACGGGTGCATGAACGAAAAATACGAAGGGGTGGTGCTGCGTACCATTAAGTACAACGACAACCTTATGATAACCGATATATACACGCGGCAGCAGGGGCGCAGATCGTTTCTTCTGCCGATAACGCACAGCAAAAAGTCTCGTGTGCGTAATGTGCTTTTTCAGCCTCTTTCCATGGTCTCGTTCATAGCGCCCCGGCGTGGGGCAAGGCAGTTGGTGCGCATTTCCGATGCACAGCCATATATATTGTACTCCTCAATTCCATACGATGTGGTCAAATCATCCATAGCATTGTACCTTGCCGAGTTGCTCACATACGCCTTGCGCGAGGAGGAGAAGGACGAGGCGTTGTTTAATTTTATAGACAGGGCTTTGCTGTGGTTTGATTCCGTTGCTGAGGGGTATGCCGATTTTCATCTTGTCTTTATGGCGCAGTTGCTTCGCTACCTTGGAATCGCCCCAGATATGAGCGCAGTCTCGGCTAATGGCTATTTTGATATGCAGGCAGGGCTCATAGTACGCGAACACCCTCTGCACCCGCATTTTCTGTTGCCTGCTGCCACAGCGTGGCTTGCACGTCTTTTTACATCCGATTTCCTTTCGGTACGTTCCCTTGCACTAAACGGAGAACAGCGAGGCAGCTGCCTCGCTGTTCTCGAAGAGTATTATCGCTTGCATCTGCCCGATTTCCCGCCTTTGCGGTCGGGCGATGTGTTACGTGAACTTTTCCGTGTTTAGGCAAGCAACTGCTTAACTATAGCCGAAATCGTTTTACCATCGGCCTTGCCGGCAAGTTGCTTGGTGGCAAGGCCCATAACCTTGCCCATATCCTGCGGTTTGCTGGCTCCCACCTGCGCAATTATCTCTTTGAGTGCAGCGGTAATCTCCTCCTCACTCATCTGCTTGGGAAGGTATTTTTCCATTACAGCCACCTGTGCAAGTTCCTCGTTTGCAAGGTCATCGCGTCCTTGGCTTCGGAACAGTTCGGCCGACTCTTTTCCCTGCTTTGCAAGTTTTTGGATGGCTTTTATCGCTGTTTCGTCGGTTACGGTGTCGTTTGCACCGGGTGCGGTTTTTGCTTCCAATAGCACCTTCTTTATGTTTCTAAGGGTATCGAGTGCTACTTTGTCTTTGGCCTTCATGGCCTCTTTTATGTCATTGCTTATGATATCGAACAGTTCCATGGTTTTATATTTTATTCTGGTTCATTATTGTTGTTATGCTCATTCTCTTTCTGTGGCTCCTCGTTGGTTTGGATAGTTTCGGTGGCAATGCTTTTTAACGCCTCCAAATCCTGTATTGTTCTCTTATATACGGGCGAATTATCAACAGCCGATATAACCTCCTCGTTATTGAGGGTTGTTTCATCAAAGATAAATACTTTGTATTCGTCTTTGTAGAAGGCTCTCTCCATTTCGTTTATGGCTTTCTCTTCGGCTTGTCGTTTGGCTTGCTCCTCGCGCGATATCTCCTCCTCTTTTGCAACCTCCTCGGCAATAAGCGGTTCCATGCCGGGGATGTTCTTCATGCCGAATCCTGTGGCAAGAATGGTTACTTTTACCTCGCCGCTTTGCAGGTTGTGGTCTTTGCTCAATCCCCAGATAACCTCAATGTTATCGTCTCTGAACCTCTCCATAAACTCGTTTACAGCGTTTATCTCCTCAACGAGCATGGGTTCGTTGGGGTTGTAATAGATATTGAAGAGTATCTTCTTCGATTTATATATATCGTTGTTGTTTAGCAAGGGCGAGTTCATTGCTTTGTCAAATGCCTTTGCAAGTCGGTCTTCGCCACTTTCAATGCCATAGCTCATTATGGCAACACCGCCATTCTTGAGCACCTTCTTGACATCGCGGAAGTCGAGGTTGATGGTGCCGCGCGCCGTTATAATCTCGGCAATACTCTTTGTGGCTGTGGTCAGCACATCATCTACCTTGCGGAATCCCTCCTCAATATCCAATTTAGGATAGATGTCGAGCAGGCGTTCGTTGTTTATCACAAGCAACGCATCGACGTGCTTGGCAATCTCCGAAACACCGCGCAACGCCTGTTTGATTTTCTTGCCCATCTCGAACTTAAAAGGTATGGTTACTATGCCAATGGTAAGTATGCCCATCTGCTTGGCAATCTCTGCAACCACGGGTGCTGCGCCGGTTCCTGTTCCTCCTCCCATGCCGGCTGTGATAAATGCCATCTTGGTGCCGTCATTAAAGAGTTTTTCAATCTGCTCGCGGCTCTCTTCGGCAGCCATGTGTGCCACAGTAGGGTCGTTTCCGGCACCGAGGCCTTCGGTTACGGTCTCTCCGAGTTGTACCTTCACAGGTATATTAGAGTGGTTGAGTGCCTGTATATCGGTGTTGCATATAACAAATGACACGTTGTGGATGCCTTTGTTGTACATGTTCTCCACGGCGTTACTACCGCCACCGCCTACACCTATAACCTTTATTATTCTGGGTGCATCTGTGGGTATTGCAAAGGGTAGTCCCTTGTTTTCTTCTTCGTTCATATTTGTACTTTTTTGTGTCAGTTGTTATTAATTACTCATCACCATCTTCGTCCTCTGACATGTTCTCCTTGAAATCGGCAAACATATTTATGAGCTTCTGTTGCCATCCCGATTTCTTTTTCGTTTTCTCTGTCTCCTTCTGTTTCTTCTCCTCTTTCTCCTTTTTGGGTATTTCGGGCTCTTTCACTTCGTTGTTATTGTCGGTAGATGTAGGAGTGCTCTCTTCATCATCGAAGAGCGATTGCTGTATGGGTGTGGCGAGTTCTTTTTCCCCCACCTCTTTACAACAGTTCTCTTTGCCAGTGCTCAACAGCCCGAACAGTGTGGTAGTTATAGCCCCTGCCGGGAGTGATAGCCTGCTGTCGCTGAAACAATTAAGCGAGGGCTCTGCGATAATGCGTGTGATATAATCTTGCAAGTGCTCATCAAGCAGCACTTTAAGGTTTTTGAGCTTGGCTGCTCCGCCGGTAAAGAGTATCTGCCCCACCTTCTCGCCCGAGCTCTCTATCTGGTGCTTTATGTTGAGCAGAATCTCCTCGATGCGCGCCGCTATAATCTTGTTAAGGGTTTCCGTGGCTATGGGTTGGTTGTCGTTGCCCGTGGGGTTATAGCCCTTGCATATTTTTATGCTCTCGGCCTCTTCGCGCGATAAATGTTCGGTTGATATATCTTTTGTAATATTCTCTCCACCCAGTGGCAGTACTACTAATTTACGCAATAGTTCGTTGGTATATATAGATATGGTTGTGGTTTCGGCACCCATATTCACAAGCGCGCAGCTATGCTTGTCGTCTTTGTTGAGGAGAATGTCGGCATCGAGCTTGGCTGCGGTAAAGCTATCTGCAATCTGAATTTTTGCCATCTCAAAGCTCTCGCTCAGTTGCTTCATAAACTGTTCGTTTATTATAATGTTCAGGTAGCTTCCCTCGATGCTGCGGGTGTGGAAACCGGCGGGTGCGGTGTTTATACTGCCGTCGAGTTTGTAGTCTTGCACAATCACTTGTACCTTTTGATACCCCTCGGGTACAACGAACTCCTTCTCATTATCGTCGGCCATCGCATCGATAATATCGGGTGTTATCTTTGTGTATTCGTTGAACTCTTTTTTTATGGTTGATTTTATAGAGCGTACCGAGATACCCCCTATGGTGGTATATGCCTTTTCTATGATAACCTTATTGTCGAGTTGAGCCTCCAAACGGTTTATTATATTGGTGAGGCATGCACTTGCTGCATCGACATTGCGCACCACACCCTTTGAAATAAACCCATCGACAGGCTCGCTTGCGTAGGCGATGATATTTATACCTTGGTAGGTAGCAACCCCCACTGTTCCCGCTACTTTAGAGGATCCAATCTCAATAGCTGTTATATAATTTTTTGTTCCCATTTTATATTAATCTCTTTTGGTACAAATAACCTGTTTTTCAAATTCAATATTTATCTTTTTGTATTTATTCCACCCGATGGTGTTAAGTCCTTTGTTGTAGAATTTTCTGAGTTTGTTTAATTTCTTTTCCAGATTCTCTACCTTGCCAATCTCTACAACATGATTTCCTATTCGCGGTATAAGAATAATTTCCTTTCTGGCTGTAAAGAATATCTGCTCGGTTTGTTCGTTCCAGAATCTGTTGTCCCGCAGGAAACGTGCTATGGTAAGCAGCTCCTTATCGGCCATCTCCGCTGTTATGAAACCGCTTGCAACAGGCAGGTACATGGCATTGTGGATTCCATCTATTACAGCTCCTTCTTCGTCTATGTAGAACTCCCTGCCGTTAATGTCAAAGACTTGCATGATAGGTATCTTACATTCGATATCTATCCCTATGTGCCCACGGTGTGTTTTGTATGCTTGGCAATCCTTAACTACCGATAGTTTTTTTATTGTGGTTTCAATCTCGTGGCAGTTGATATCCTTTATTGGCTTATTTACGGGGTTTATTCCTTTCTGTGTGAGCAGTGCTGCCACTCTCTCCTCGGAAAGGGCTCCCGAGCCTCCATCGGTGATAAAACTGTTTATCTCCTTGCAAAGTATCTCCTCCTCTTTTGTGAGAAAGAGTAACGCAAAAACAATATAGCATACAGCTATTATTGCCGCTCCATATATAAGTATCTTCTTAAACATTCATCACCTGTTTATTAATATCTCCTTCATTTGTGGAATATCGTTTTCAATATCCCCGGCTCCAAGCGAAACAAGTACTTCTATCTCGTTTTTCTTCTGTTCCACGGTCTTTATGACATCACTGCGGCTACACATGCTTTTTTCTATATTCTCGTCAATACAGTCGTATATAAGTTTGCTTGTAACTCCTTCGATAGGTTGTTCGCGTGCAGGATAAATATCCACAAGTATCACCTCGTCGAACAGCGAGAGGCTCTGTGCAAATTCCTTGTAAAAGTCCTTTGTGCGGCTGAACAGATGAGGCTGGAAGAGGGCTGTTACTTTTTTATCGCGATATAGTTCCTTGATGGATTTTGCACATGCCTTTACTTCGTCGGGGTGGTGGGCATAGTCGCTCAACAGTACAAGATTCTCTTGTTTTATGTGGAAATCGAAACGGCGGTCGGCCCCTTCGAAACTCTTCATTGCACTCTTTATCTCCTCGGCTGTTGCACCGCAAATTTCGGCCATGGCCATCGAGGCTATTCCGTTTTCAATGTTAATGCTCACAGGCACACCAAGTTCCACATCCTCTATCTTTTGCCAAGGCGAGACATAATCAAATAGTATTCTGCCCCCGCCGATGCGTATGTTCTGGGCATGGAAATCTCCCTTTTCGCGGCCGTAGATATATGTGGTTACACTCTTTTTTGTGCGGGGAACAACCTCCAATCCCTCATGCATGATGAGGAAACCTCCCTCTCTTATTCTTTCGGTGAATTGAGCAAATGCCTCCAAATAGTTCTCTTTGTTGCCATAGATGTCCAAGTGGTCGGGGTCGGCCGATGTTATTGTGGCAATATAGGGTTTCAGGTGAAGGAACGAACGGTCGTATTCATCGGCCTCTATCACCACAAGGTCGCTTTTGTCGGTGAGCACAAGATTGCTCTTGTAATTCTTTGATATACCGCCAAGGAATGCTGCGCAATCGACATGCGATTGGTGTAGCAGGTGTGCTGTCATGGTGCTGGTTGTGGTTTTTCCGTGAGTACCGGCTGCGCACACTCCGCGTTTGTCTCCGGTAATTATTCCAAGCACCTCGGCACGTTTCTTCACCACAAAGTCTCCATTCCTGAACAATGCCCACTCCTTGTGATTGTCGGGAATTGCAGGGGTATATACGACGAGCGTTCCTTCGGGTTGCTTGCAGCAGTCGGGCACAAGGTCCAGATTCTCCTCGAAATGGAGTTGTGCTCCCTCTTCTATCAGTTTATCGGTGAGGGGGCTCGGGGTGCGGTCATATCCGGCAACCACCTTCCCTTCGCTGAGGAAATATCTGACAAGAGCGCTCATGCCTATTCCGCCAGCTCCCATGAAATATACCTGTTTTATATCTTTGAGTTCCATTATTTTAAGTTTTCTTTAATACGGCGTGTCTCTTTCTCCATATATGCATCGGCAAGAATCAGTACCTCTTCGGCAATTTCCTGTGCTGCATTGGGCTTTGCAAGCTTAATGATATTCTCTTCGAGCGAGTTAATCTTCTCGTCGTCGGTTACTGTTGCAACGGCTGTGGGTAACAGCTTTTTGTCCGCTTCTGCATCGGCAACATAGATGGCGGCATCTTTATTAACCAACGCCATTGCGTTCTTTGTTTGGTGGTCTTCCGATACGTTGGGCGATGGAACCAATATCACAGCCTTGCCGAGCAACGAGAATTCCGATATTGAGCCTGCGCCTGCGCGGGACACCACGAGGTTGACTGCGCTCAGTGCATGGGCCATATTGCTCACAAAATCGGTGATGATAAGGTTCTGGGGTTTTCCCTCCTTGCCTGCACGTTCACACATCTCCTCGTAGTACAATTTGCCTGTTTGCCACACGAATTGTATGTCGGGGTTTTGCTTAATTATGTCAAGGTTCTTTATTATGCTCTCGTTTATACTGCGTGCTCCCAAGCTGCCACCCACAATGAGCACACAACGCTTGCTTGGGTCGAGCCCCATTTCGTTCATGGCAACGGCGCGGTTTGTGCGCATATCGAGCAGTGTTTTTCTCACCGGGTTACCTGTGAGTTTTATCTTCTCGTGCGGGAAGAAACGCTCCATGCCGTCATATGCCACGCATATCATCTTGGCTTTCTTTGCAAGGAGTTTATTGGTTACTCCTGCGTATGAATTCTGTTCCTGAATAAGGGTGGGGATATTCATGCTTGCAGCCATTTTAAGTGTAGGGCCGCTGGCATATCCTCCTACGCCCACAGCCACTTGCGGAGCAAAATCCTTTATCACTTTTTTTGCCATACGTTGGCTTTTGAACAATTGCCACAGTACCTTAATGTTCTTCCAAAGATGCTTGCGGTCGAAACCGGCAACCGGCAGGCCTATAATCTCATATCCCGCCTCGGGCACGCGCTGCATCTCCATGCGGTTGCTTGCACCCACAAAGAGAATCTTTGCATCGGGCTGCTTGCTACGAATTGCATCGGCTATTGAGAGGGCAGGGAATATGTGGCCTCCTGTTCCTCCTCCGCTAATGATTATTCTATATTCTTTCTTCATCGCTGGCTGTGTTAGGTTTGTTTATTATGGTTTCTTCTTGTGTGTTTACGTTTGTTGCAGCGGCTTTGTGTTTGTTAAGACGTCTTACATATCGGCTTATACTGAGCATGGTGCCTATGTATATACAGTTTATGAGGGTGGATGTTCCTCCCTGGCTCACCAAGGGCAGTGGCTGTCCCGTTACAGGGCCGCCCACCGATATTGTCATGTGGAGCATTGCTTGGATGGCTATAATAAAGCCCATTCCCATTATAAGGAAGGCCGGGTATGGGTCTTCGCAGCCGGCGGCAATGCTTCCGCAGCGATAGAGCAATGTAAGGTATAGCATGATGACTATAATACCACCAACAAGTCCAAGCTCCTCGATGATGATTGCATATATGAAATCGGAGTAGGCATGTGGTATGTTGTCGCGCTGCACCGAGTTTCCCGGTCCCTTTCCAATGAGCCCGCTTGTTGCAATAGCAATATTGGCATACGTGCGCTGTTCGTTGCCGCTTATCTTATAATCCTTGGGTTTCACCTGCTCGCCTGTGTTCACTACGTCCAGAATGCGGTTCTTCCAGGTGAGCGCCTTGTTGTGGATTTTGTATAATACGGTACCCTGTTTGGCGTTAATTTCATTGGGTGTGAGCATAATAGCGCTAAGGAGAATAATGACAGCAAGCGCACAACTGCCGATTAGTATAAGCATGTGCTTCCAATATACTCGCCCTATGAACATCATTAAGAACACTGTGGCTGCTATGATAACCACCGTCGAGAGGTTTTCCAGCAGAATGAAACAGCATGGTACCGCACACAGCCAAAGTATCTTTTTCATGGCTTTAAGGTCTGTTCCCTCCTCGGTTTGAGATTGCGCAAGTACAAGTGATGTGGTCATAACGATGCCCATCTTTGCAATCTCCATAGGTTGGAATTTTATACCGAAGATATCTATCCAGCGGGCGCTCTCGTTTACCACAGCGCCACCGAATGCAGCCCATACAAGCCCTATAACTCCCGCTATATATACGAAGAACGAGAATCGTTTAATCCACGATATTTTCATGTGATGTATAAACCACACCACACCTACTCCTGCAATAACAAACATTGCATGGCGGGTTATCGGTTGCCAATAGTTATGCGTCTCATAGGTTTTGCGGCTGCTTGCGCTGAAAACCTCTATGAGCGACAAAGCGCATAGGATGAAGAAGATTATCCATATAATCTTGTCTCCTTTGAATATTCTTTTTGTTATACCTTTTCCCATTGTAGGTGCGATTATTGCAGTTTACATACTATTTCTTTGAATTGTGTTCCCCTATCCTCGTAGCTCTTGAAGAGGTCGAAGCTTGCGCAACAGGGGCTTAACAGAACGGTTTCGCCGTTTTTTGCCATTTTGCGTGCGGCCTCTACACACTCTTGCATAGAGTGGGTGTCGGCAATAGGCAGGTTGAAGGAGCCGAAGAAATCGTGTAGTTTCTTATTGTCTGCACCCAGGAATACAAGGCCGCTGCATTTTTCCTTTACAAGGTCGGCTATCTCGCTGTAATCGTTGCCTTTATCCTTGCCGCCGAGTATGAGTATTGTTTTTGTCTTCATGCTTTGCAGTGCATACCAGCAACTGTTTACATTGGTTGCCTTGGAGTCGTTTATATACTCCACACCATCTATCTTTGCAACCTTCTCTAGGCGGTGCTCCACGCCGGCAAAACTGCTCAAAGCCTCTCTGATAGTCTCCTTGCGTATTCCCGCCACGTTGGCAGATATTCCTGCTGCCATAGAATTGTATAGGTTGTGCTTGCCTGTGAGGGATAGCTCCTCGAGCTCCATGTTAAATGGTGTAGGCTCGGTGAATATAATCTTCTCCTCCTCGGTATATGCCGCCATTCCTCCGTTGTTTCTCTCGGCAAACGGATATAGTTTTCCGTGTTTGTACTTCGGGAGCTCGTTTTGTATAATGGGGTCATCGTTCCAATAGACAAAGGCATCGTCGTGCTGCTGGTTCTGCAAAATGCGGAATTTCGCATCAACATAGTTCTGCATTTTGTGCTCATAGCGATCCATGTGGTCGGGGGTGATGTTCATGAGTACTGCTACATTGGCACGGAACTCATACATGTTGTCGAGCTGGAAACTGCTTAACTCTACAATGTAGTAATCTTTGTCATCCTCGGCAACTTGCAGCGCGAGGCTGTTGCCTATGTTGCCGGCAAGCCCTACGTTGAGCCCCGCTTCGCGGAATATGTGATAAATAAGCGAGGTTGTAGTGGTCTTTCCGTTGCTGCCGGTAATGCAAATCATTTTGGCTTTTGTATATCGCCCGGCAAACTCTATCTCCGATATTATGGGTATGCCTGCATCCTTTATCTTCAAAATCATGGGTGCATCGTTGGGGATACCGGGGCTTTTTATAACTTCGCCTGCCGATAGTATGATATCCTCGCTGTGCTGTTTCTCCTCCCAGCGTATGCCATGGTCGTCAAGTATCTTTTTATACTTGTCGGTTATGGCACCAAAATCGGAAACAAAAACATCGAATCCCAATTTGTTGGCAAGAACAGCTGCACCGCAACCGCTCTCTCCTGCACCCAAAACAACTATTTTCTTTTCCATTTTTTCTCTTCTTATCTTACCTTTAATGTCATGAGCGTTATTGCCGCCATAATTATTGTTACAATCCAGAAACGAATGGTAACCTTCGCTTCGTGCATAGGCCTTTTGGGCCCCTTGAATACATAACGGCACGCACTATCGAGCTTGTCGTCGGTTATTGTGTAGTGGTGGTGCAACGGAGTGCAGCGGAAGAGTCTTTGTCTTATACCCCTCTTCTTGCCACGCTTGAAATATGCTACCTGTGCCATTACCGACATATTCTCCACTACAAAAATTCCACAAAGCAATATCAAAAGAATTTCTTTGTGTATGAGAATGGCTATTACCGCTATAATTCCTCCAATAGTGAGGCTGCCGGTATCTCCCATAAATACCTGCGCAGGGAATGAATTGTACCACAGGAAACCAATCAACGCGCCTATGAACGCGAAGGTAAAGATTACTACCTCTTCACTGCCCGGCAGGTACATTATATTAAGATATTCGGCCCAATTAACATGGCTCGACACATAGGCAAGCACGGCAAGTGCCACACCTATAATGGCTGCGTTTCCGGCCAGCATACCATCCATGCCGTCGTTCAGGTTGGCTCCATTGGATACAGCAGTAACAATGAATATAGTTACCACAACAAACAGAATCCATCCGGCCGCATCGGCATAATCTCCGCAGAACGACATAATATCGTTATATCCCAGATTGTGGTTCTTTACAAAGGGGATAGTGGTTTTATTCAGTTTCTCGGGCTTGCTGCGATGCTGCACCACCTCGGTTGTTTTGTTTATCTGCACCGTAACATTCTCCCTCATCACAGCTTGCGGGCTCAAGTAGAGGGTTACTCCTATAAGCAGTCCGAGCCCCACCTGTGATACCACCTTTACCATTCCTGGGATGCCGTCTTTATTCTTTTTGAATGTTTTTATATAGTCATCGGCAAATCCCACAGCACCCAGCCATAGGGTAGTTGTGAGCAACAGAATAAGGTACACATTGTCCAAACGGCCTATAAGCAGACAGGGTACTACTATTGCCACTATGATTATGAGGCCACCCATTGTGGGAACGCCCACTTTTAGATTGTTCTTGTCCAGGTCGCGCAGGTTTTCCGATATCTGTCTTTTCTTAAAGAAGCGTATAAAGTACTCTCCGAATATGGCCGATATGAGCAGTGCAAGCACTATGGCAGTCAATGCCCTGAACGAGGTGTAACTGAAGAGTCGGGCTCCGGGGAATCCGCTCTCTTGCAATATCTTGAAAAGGTAGTATAGCATAACTCCTTATTTATATTATAGATTAAAAAACTCCTTTATTACCTCTTTATCGTCAAAGTGGTGTTTCACCCCTTTTATATCTTGATAATTCTCGTGCCCTTTGCCGGCAACAATCACCACATCGCCCTTTTGTGCAAGCGTGCAGGCTGTTCTTATAGCCTCTTTTCTGTCGGTTATGGCAAGCACGTTTCTTCTCTGCTCGTCGGTGAGCCCTGCAAGCATATCGTTGATGATGTCTTGTGGCTCTTCGAATCGTGGGTTATCCGATGTTATAATAACCTTGTTGCTGCCTTTTACAGCCTCCTGTGCCATGAGTGGGCGTTTGCCCTTGTCGCGGTTGCCTCCCGCACCCACGACGGTTATTACATTGCCGCGGCCGCGTACCACCTCGTTCACTGTGCCCAACACATTTTTTATGGCATCGGGTGTGTGTGCATAATCCACTATTGCTGTTGCTCCGTTGGGTGAGTGAATGGTTTCGAATCGTCCCGAAACCGGTTTCAATGTGCTTAATACGCGCAATACCTCGTTTGGTTCTTTGCCTAATTCTACTGCTGCGCCGAATATGGCAAGCAGATTGCTTACATTGAATCTTCCGGTGAGCTGTGTGGCAAATTCTCTGTTGTTGAATTCGAGAATCATACCGTCGAGGTGTGTCTCAATCATGCGCCCTTTGTAATCGCTCAATGTGCGGGTTGAGTATTTCTTTATGTCGGCGCGTGTGTTCTGTACCATTACAGGGCCGTTCTTGTCGTCGATGTTTGTTATTGCAAAAGCATCGCGTGGCAGTGTGTCAAAGAAACTTTTCTTGCATTTCAGGTAATTGTCCATTGTCTCATGGAAATCCATGTGGTCGCGAGTGAGGTTTGTGAAAATACCGCCTGCAAAGCGGAGCCCGCCTACACGCTTTTGTGCAAGGGCGTGCGAGCTTACCTCCATAAAGGCATATTCGCACCCTTCATCGGCCATCTGCCCCAGCAATTTGTTGAGGTTCACTGCATCGGGGGTGGTGTGTGTCGCGGGGTAGGGTGTTCCGTCGATGTAGTTGCACACGGTAGATATCAATCCACATTTGTGCCCCATTTCGCGGAACAGTTCATACAACAGGGTAGCAATGGTGGTTTTTCCGTTTGTGCCTGTAACGCCCACAAGTTTCAGCCTTTCGCTGGGATTGCCGTAGAATGTGGTTGCAAGTTCCCCTGTAATATCCTGTGCATTGGGTACTTTTATATAGGCCTTTTCGGGGTGCAACTGCTCGGGCATGGTTTCGCACACTATTGCCACGGCTCCCTGTTCCTCGGCTGCGGCAATGAATTCATGCCCATCGGCTTGTGTGCCTTTTATGGCAATAAAGGCATCGCCGGGCTTCACCTTGCGCGAATCAATGTTCACGCCTGTAATGTTTACCTCCTCTTTGGGCAGTACTATCTGTGTATATTGTATGTTTCTTATAAGTTCGTTTAATCTCATAAATACTCCTATATTATGGTTCAAGTTTAAGCAATATGTATGCGCCTTTATGTGCTTTTTCGCCGGCCCTTATACTCTGTTCGGCAACGCGTCCGTATCCGCTTATTCTGGCTTTGAGTCCGGCCTTTTTTGTAAGGTAAAGAGCGTCTTTTGCTCCCATGCCTTTTACATTGGGCACCTTGTCTGTCTCAAATTCTATCTCGTTGAATACAACTGTGTTGCTGTCTCTTTTTACAACGCCCCATTGAGGTTCCTGTGAGTATGATGTACGAAAATCACTCTCTATATCTATGTTTATTTCGTCTATCAGATAGCTTGTGGCATTCATGTTGCCGTTTTTTATTGCGGGCAGGGGCGAGTTTACGGTATCTTTGCCCTCGATAAGGGGGGCACGCTCGTGTTTTGCCATAACCTTCTCGGCAATCTCCTTGAATACAACGCCCGATGTCATGCCTCCCGAACGCGGTGCTTTGTTGTTTATCATCTGCACAATGCAGGTGTATTTAGGTTCTTCGGCCGGGAAGAATCCGCAAAAACTCAATAGATACTCTATGGGAGAGTAGTCGTATCGGCCGTTCTTCGCAATTCGTGCGGTACCTGTTTTGCCCGCCGATATAAAATCCTTGGTTCTCGCCTTGTCGCCTGTACCGTCCTCGGCATTCACTACCTCTATTAGCATCTTGGTGAGTGCCTCGGTGGTGGTACGCGCCAACACTCCTTCTTTAATTACCTCGGGTGCAAATTCTTTAATGGTTTCGCCATCCTTCACTATGCCTTTTACCAATCTTGGCTTCATGAGATCCCCGCCATTGGCAATGGTGTTGTAGAATGCCACCATGTTGACGGCTGTCATCATCGATGCGTAGCCGTAGGAGAGCGAAACAAGGTCGGCAAGCGACCAGCTTTTTCTTGCCGGTGTTGCAAAGTAGGGTGTAGCCTCCGATTCAATCAGGTTGAAATTCATGTTCATGCCCAGCTCCTTCAACTTGTTGGTAAAGGTCTTGGCATCGTTCTTGAATCCATTGTTTATAATCTCGCCCATACCTACGTTTGACGAGTACTTCAATACCTCGGTTATGCTGTAATGGGTGGTTCCTGCCTTGGGCTTGTGTGTGTCGCTGATGGCCTTTCTCCCATAAAACCGGTGTGCGCCGTTGTGGTGTGGCACCGAGTCGTCAGGCGATATTCTGCCCTCCTCCAACGCTGCGGCAAGTGCTACGGTCTTGAATATGGAGCCGGGCTCCATGAGGTTACACAGAGCGAGGTTTGGTGTTTTGCTGTATTCTGTCTGTTCGTTTGTCTCAATGTATATTCCTTCGCCGGCTTTTGTGAGGTTTACAATGGCTTTTATATCGCCTGTCTTTACCTCCATGAGTATAGCCCACCCTGCCATTGCATCGCGCATAACAAGCTGGTTGCGCAGAGCCTTTTCGCAGATGTCCTGCATCTCCACATTAAGCGTTGTCTGCACATCCACTCCGTTGTGTGCGGGTTTGTTTACTCTTAAACGCGATTTCTCTTGCCATCCGCTGCCGTTCTCACCACGTAGAAGCGAGTCGTACTTTTTCTCAAGTCCGTATGTTACATTGAACTTCTTGCCTTTTTTGTCCTCGCTTGCAACTATGTCGCCAAGCGTGCTCTTGGCAAGTGAGCCGAAAACCTTTTTTCTGTCTATGAAATCCTTTGCAATGAGTCCCGAGTATGCCGAGGAAAGGTTCATTATGGGCAGTTTCTTTATATCCTTGTACTGTGAGTATGTGATATATTGCGGGCCGGGGCACAAGGGGTATTCGCGGCGGCCGCTTCCACGTCGGCGGTTTATGTTCACTCCTTCGCGCAAGTGTTTCTCAAACTCCTTTGCGCTCCAACGAGGCACTATTTGGGCCAGCCCTCTTGACAATTCTGCAACATCGGCATCCCATATAGAGTCTTTCTTGGCCCTCACTCTTTTTTCTGTTTTCTTGCTGTTGGGGTCGGTGTAGTCGAAGTCTATGAAAATGCGATACTTTACAAGGCTGCTCACAAGTATTTCGCCGTTGTCGCTCAATATGTTTCCACGCTTTGCGGGTATCGTTTTGTTGTATGTTATGTTCTTTTTGCGCACCTCGTTCCAGTAGTCGCGCTCCTTGAACATCACGAACCCGGCTTTCACCATTATGACAATGCCCCACAACCCGAACAGGAACAGCACGAGTATCTTGAAACGGAATATTATGTCTTTCTTGAATGTGAACATCTTAATCTATTGTGTATGGTGGTTGTGTTGCAGTTTTAAGTTCGCTGTTGTTCTCCTTTATATAATTCTCGATATTGGATTGTCGGCTTTTGTCCGAGAATTCGCTTTTGCGTGTCAGCAGGTCGTATCGCAGGTCGAGCCTCACTTTTTTCAGGTGTTCAATTTCTCGCAATTCCTGCTGGAACGCATACCTGTTGCTCACATATATGAATGCATATATAACGATTATGCCAAGCAGCCATGCATTGTTCAGAAAAATCTCGTTGTCGAGGATTCTGCCGCCGAATATGTAGCTCATGAAGCCACCTTTCTTCTTCTTTTTCTTTTTGTTTGTTGTTTCGCTCATCGTTATGCCTCCTTTTTAATAGCGATTCTCAATTTTGCACTGCGCGATCGCGGGTTGCGCTCCTGTTCCTCAGCCGTGGGTATGATAACCTTTTGCATGTCGAACGGCGAGGTTGTTCGACCGAAAAAATCTTTTTCTATAATACCATCAATGTTGCCGCTTTTCATGAAGTTCTTTACCAAGCGGTCCTCCAATGAATGGTAGGTTATGATCACCAATCTGCCACCTGGTTTCAGCACCTCGCCCGCCTGTGTGAGCATCTCTTTTAGAGCGTCCATTTCGTGGTTTATCTCAATGCGCAGTGCCTGAAATACCTTTGCAAGCTCCTTTTTCTCTCTTTGCGGCGGGCAGAATGGTTTTGCGGCTTCTATAAGGTCGTTTACCCGCTTGAAGGGCTTTTCGGCGCGTCTCTTAACTATTGTTGTAGCCAGCTTGCGGGCGCAGTTAAGCTCACCATATAGTTTGAATATTCTTGCAAGTTCCTGTTCGGTGGCGTTGTTCAGCAGGTCGGCAGCAGTTTCGCCACCACGTTTGTTCATGCGCATGTCGAGGTCGGCGTCGAATCGGAAAGAAAATCCACGTGTTTCGTCGTCAAAGTGGTGTCCCGAGACGCCGAGGTCGGCAAGCAGTGCATCTATCTCCGTGGCATCGTGGTAGCGCAGGAAATTGTAAAGGAAACGGAAATTGCCCCTTACAAATGTGAAGCGTTTGTCATCGGGCGCATTCTTTTCGGCATCCTCGTCCTGGTCAAAGCTATACAAGTGTCCTTGCTTACCAAGGCGCGAGAGAATCTCGCGCGAGTGGCCGCCGCCGCCAAATGTAACATCAACGCAGATGTCGTTCTTTGCAATCTTCATCCCATCGACGCTCTCGCGCAGCATTACCGGTGTGTGATATACAAGTTCTTCACTCATTGCTGCCTCCTTTCTCTGCTGTCATTATTTTTTCCAGCTCGTTGCTGAACTCTTCGGGGTTCATAAAGGGCTTGTCAATTTTCTCCTTTGCCCAAATTTCTATGGTGTCGTCCATACCGATGAAACGCACCTCCTGTTCGATGGCTGCCATTTTCAGATAGCGTTTGGGTAGCAATATGCGCCCGTTACTATCTATGTGCAGCTCCTCGACGTCGGCTACAAACTGCCGAAAAATCATCTGATGCTTTGCGTTCCACTTATCGAGGCGGCTGCGTAGCAGGTTCAGTTGCTCATTCCAGCTCTCCATGGGGTATAGTACAAGGCAATCCTGATAAACATCCTTGCGTAGCATCACCGTGTCGCAAGCTCCTGCTTGCAACAAGCGACGGAAACAGGCCGGTAAGAACACCCTGCCCTTGCTGTCGGTCTTTGCCTCTATGTTACCAATAAAACGCATATCAATATTTTTAGGAATTGGGGAGAATGTGGCTCTAAATGTGTTTTGAGCGCGTTTCTCTCGCAGATTCTATAGCCAATGTAGATAATTCGTTTCAAAATTACACAATTCCCCACAATTCCCCACCAAAAATGCAAAATAATTTTCATCAAAGTTTTCAACAAGTTGTTGATAGTCTTATTTTGCTGAAAATTAATCTATTGTAAAATAGTTGCCACGGTGGGGCAAAGTGTCAATAACAGTGAGTTCTTGGGATGGCAGAATCTATCAATCGGGACATAAAAAAACAGTCTGTGTTATTCAAACACAGACTGTTTTTTTATATAAACTTTTTCTTTTTTTTATTCCTCGGGCATGAACATGGGGTCCCAGGCGGGGAGCATTGTGGGCTTTTCTTTTAGAATCTCCAATACCTTGGCGGGTACATATTTTTTATCTACCACAAGGCGGAACATATACTCGTCGAACCACTTGTCGGTCATTATGAGTGTGCCTTGATAGCCGCTGCCTGCGCCCCAGCTGTTTTCTACCTGCCATTTTACGGTTTTTCCGTTCTTGTCAATATCCACCGCTTTAAGTGTCATGGCATGCGATGAACCGCTGTCGTATGTGTTTATTCTCTCGCGTTTGTCCATGCCGAATTCCACGCCAAAGAGTTCCTCGTAATTGTAGTTGTTCATGTCGAGTGTGCCACGTTTGCTATCGAGGAATTTGCCCACATCGCATGAAAAATACATCATGGTGCTGTCCTTTATCGATGCTATAGCCATTTGCTTTATATCCTCAATGGGTAGGTTTATATAGAGCCAGTTATGTCCGTCGTATGCGTGGCGGTCATACTCAATCTCGTAGCTCTTCCAATAGGGGCGGCTGGGGTCGTTCATGAGCATTACAAAATCGTTCTGCAAGTCAACACCAATGTACTTGTCGTAAAAACTTTTGGGGGTGTATTTCTGTGGCTCCTCGCGGTATTTGCCGTTGGCATCCTTGGGTGCCCACTCAAACTCGGTGGGGGGCACGCCATACACTTGTGCAAGCATCTTATAAACAACCTTCAATTGCTCCTTTTTCATATCGAGCAGCTCCTTCTCCTTGGCTCCGTTGTCGGCAGCATCGCGCAGGCGCAAGCCAAATTCGCGCAATTTCCTTTTAAGCAGTGAATTGAATGCGTCGGTGTTGTTGCTTGTATATGTTTCGTGCATAACGCCCTTGGGAACAATACCATATTTTGCAACAAGGTCGGCAACGCCGGTGAATGTGCCGCCGTCGCTCAATGGGTTTTTGAACAGCCAATCGACCATGCGGTCCTCTCTGGGCTTTTTGCGCGTGTCTATGATACCTTGCAGGAAGAGGTTCGATTTCTCCAATTGGTCGAAGAAGAAATTATATACCTGTGAGAATTCAAATGCTCCCAAGTTTTGTTCGGCAATCATCTTGGCACGCATTACGTTCATTCCTGTGAAGAGCCAGCAACGGCCCGATGATTCTTGGTTTGTTATGCCCTTTGATGGCACGCTGTGGCTGAAATAAGTGTTGAGCTCGTTGAGGTTTTCCTGATTCAGCGAAAGGGCTTTTATGGGGTTGCCCAGCAGAATATTCTGCAACGCCTTTTCGCTGGTTGTGGGCTTGTAGCTCTCGCTAATCTCCTTATACATGGCTGCATCTATGCCGCCGCTGTTCTGTGCCATTGTGCCCCCGGCAATAAACAGGGCAGCAAGCAGTGTACCTATTGTTCTTTTCTTCATAGTAGTGATATTTTAGTTTGTTGTTTTCTGTCGGCTAATATAGTAAAAAAATCTTTATGCACCTATATTTACTCTTCTTTGCATCTCCTCGATGAATGTGAGAGCCGTCTCCACGTTCTTTATATTGTCCACCGTTATAATGCAGCGGCCGTCGCCCTCCTTCAAGCGGCAGTTGAATGTGGTGCAGTGTATAAATGACAATATCTGCCCAAACTGCTCGCTCTCGTAGAATCCTTTTTTCTTGCCATCGACAAAGAAAATGTTCATGCGGCCGCCTTTAAGGTATATTTTCTCTATTCCCAAATCCTGTGCTTTGCGCCGCAATACCACCATTTTCATCAGTTCGCGCGCCTCATCGGGCAGTTTGCCGAAACGGTCCTGCAGCCTTGTGCCGAAGGCTGTAATCTCCTTTTCGGTGGTTAGGGAGTCGAGCTCGCGGTATAGCAGTATGCGTTCGTTGCTGTCGGGTACGTAAACTGCCGGCAGCAGCAGTTCAAGGTCGCTCTCCACGAAGCACTCTTTTACAAACAGGTCGTTGCTCTCCTCGTCGGGCAGTACATCGGCAAATTCCTCCTCTTTAAGTTCTATAACAGCCTCTGCAAGTACCTTTTGGTAGGTTTCGTATCCCAAATCGGCAATAAAACCACTCTGCTCTGCGCCCAGCAGATTGCCTGCCCCGCGTATGTCGAGGTCCTGCATGGCAATGTGCATGCCGCTTCCAAGCTCGCTGAAGCTCTCGATAGCCTCCAAACGACGACGCGCATCGGTGGTGAGGTTTTCGCGTGGCGGGGTAAGCAGGTAGCAGAAGGCTTTGCGCTTGCCACGTCCCACACGCCCGCGCATCTGATGCAAGTCGCTCAAGCCAAAGTGTTGTGCTTGGTTTATTATTATGGTGTTCACGTTTGGAATATCTATTCCATTCTCCACAATGGAGGTTGCAATGAGTACATCGTAATCGTGGTTTATAAAAGCATATAGTATTTTCTCGAGTTCTGCGGGCTCCATCTGTCCATGGCCTATGCACACGCGGGCATCGGGCACTGCGCGCTTAATCATGCGCTCCAGTTCGTACATGTTGGATATGCGGTTGTTTATGAAAAACACTTGCCCGTTGCGGCTCAATTCAAAATTTATGGCCTCTTTTATAACATCGGCATCGAAGGTCTGAATTTCGGTGTGTATGGGGTAGCGGTTGGGTGGCGGTGTCTGTATCATGGATAGGTCGCGCGCGCCCATGATGGAAAATTGCAGCGTGCGCGGAATGGGCGTTGCCGTCATTGTGAGTGTATCTACATTCACTTTGAACTGTCGCAGTTTCTCTTTTACCGCCACACCAAACTTCTGCTCCTCGTCTATTATGAGCAGTCCCAAATCCTTGAACTTTACATCCTTGCCTGTGAGGCGATGGGTACCTATTACAATATCCACCTTGCCCTCTTCAATCTCTTGCAACACTTTTTTTGTTGTCGCACTGCTGCGGGCGCGGCTCAAATATTGCACATTGCATGGGAAATCCTTCAAACGCTCCTTGAATGTGAGGTAGTGCTGGTAGGCGAGCACGGTGGTGGGGACAAGCACTGCCACCTGCTTGCCGTCGGTTGCGGCTTTGAAGGCTGCTCGTATGGCAACCTCGGTTTTCCCAAATCCCACATCGCCGCATATAAGGCGGTCCATGGGGCGGCTGCGCTCCATATCCTTTTTTACGTCGTTGGTAGCCTTCAGCTGGTCGGGGGTATCTTCGTAAATAAAACTTGCTTCAAGCTCGGTTTGCAGATAGCTGTCGGGCGAGAAGGCGAACCCTTTCTCTTTGTAGCGCTGCGAATATAGCTTTATGAGGTCGCGTGCAATATCCTTTATCTTCTTTTTTGTGCGTTCCTTCATGCGCTCCCATGCACCGGTGCCAAGTTTGTTCACCGTGGGAGCGTCGCCCTCCTTGCCACGGTATTTCGATATCTTGTGCAGGTTGTGGATAGATACAAAAACTACATCGTCGTTCTTGTATATGAGCTTTATTGCCTCTTGCATGCCGTTGTCGGTGGGTATGCGCACAAGGCCACCGAACTTGCCTATCCCATGGTCTATGTGTACGATGTAATCGCCTATACCAAACTCCTTTAACTCTTTGAGTGTGAGTGCTACTTTGCCACTGCGCGCCCTTTCGCTGCGCAAGCGGAAATTGTGGAATCGGCCGAACAGCTGGTGGTCGGTGAAAAGGGCCGCGTGCAGTGTGTTGTCGCAGAATCCTTCGTGTATTGTTCTGCCCACAGCGGTAAATGGTATATTATCCTCGCGCTCCTCAAAAATAGCTTTCAATCTATCGGCCTGATGCAGGTCGTCGGTGAGCAGGGTGAGCGTGTATCCGCGCTCTATGTATTCCCCGAAATTCTTGCTCACAAGGTCAAAGTCTTTGTGGAATAGCGGTTGTGGCACAGTGTCGAACTTTATTTTTGTGCCTGTGGTGGTTGCTGCATTGCGCGTTTCCCAATGCTTTACACTGCGTGCATAGCTTTCAAGCTCCACAGCGCTCATGAGGTCGGGCATCTGTGGCAGCTCGCTTTCCGATAGTTTTGCTTGCAGGGTGAAGCCCTCATTGCGCAGTTTCTCCACGCACCCTTTAACATACTCAAAATCTTTTGTTATGAGTATGGCGTTTTTAGGTAGGAATTTTGTTATTGCCACACTTTCGCGCCCAGTAATCTTGGGAACAATTGTGGCCTCTTCGCATCGTTCTTTGGATAGCTGGTTGTCAACCTCGAATGTTCTTATGCTGTCCACGGTGTCTCCAAAAAAATCTATGCGAAACGGATACTCCGATGAGTATGAGAATATATCCATAATGCTGCCTCGCACGGCAAATTCACCGGGTTCATATACATAGGTAACCTCCTTGAACCCTAACTTTGCAAGCTCCTTTTCCATGTTGTTGCGCGCTATACTGTCGCCCACGGCTATCTCCATGGTGTTGTCCTGCAAGTCGTCTTGCGATGCCACCTTTTCGGCTATCGCATCGGGGTGGGTTATTATCACAAGTCCCTCCTTGCGTTTGCGCCCTGTGAGGCGGCTCATTACCTCGGTGCGCAGAATTCTGTTGGCGTCATCCTCCTGCCCATATTTTAAGGCTCTGCGGAATGACGATGGAAAGAATAGTATATTGTTGTCGCCCGATATCTGCATCATGTCGTGGTAAAAATATCCGGCCTCGTCGGCATCGTTCATTACCACGAGAAAGGTTTGCTCGGGTGCCCGTTGTTTCATGCCGCACATAACCATAGCGGCGGCACTCCCCACAAGCCCCTCTATATAAACTCTCTTTTTGCTACCCTCTTCGCGCAGTTGCATCAGTGCATCCACTCCCGGGTGTTTTGCATATAAGTGCTGTATATACTTTGGCTCCATTGTTTCTTAACATTACTCCACGGCAAAATAGCGAAAATTGCTGTTATGCCATTTTCGCTTGATGTTAAATTAACCGTTATTTCTATGCAAATGTAGCAAATTATTGTATTAAAACCGTATATCGTTACATTTTTTAAGCAAATATGTCTACAAATTGTATAAAACCGAGGAGCTACCGAATTTTTTTGTATCTTCGCGCATTATAAAAGATAAAAGGGTGGAATTCTCATCGGCGTATTGAACAAATATTAATTAAGCAATGGATACGAGCAGATATATATATAGTTTGGAGATGGCCGTGCGCGATTACGAACTTGATTTCCAATGCGTGGTGCATAACTCCAATTATCAGCGTTATTTGGAGCATGCGCGCCATGCCTTTCTGGAGGAGCACGGCGGCAGCATGACTGCCATGCACGCGTCAGGCGTTGATCCCATGGTATCAAAGATAACCATAGAATATAAATCGCCATTGCGTGGCGGCGACAAGTTCGCTGTGTGTATAAATATGAAACGTGAGGGAGTGAAACTTGTTTTTTTGCAGGATATTTACAACCTTGCCAATGAAAAACTTGTTGTAAAGGCACGCGTGGAGATTGTGTGCGTTAAGGACGGTCGCCTTACTCGTGGCGAGCTGTTTGACGAGGTTTTCAAAGAATTCTTTAACAACAAAAAAACAGACTGATGCCATGGATATTCTTATAGGGATTGTTATAGTTGCTGTGGTATATATTTTCTCCCTTATGAGAAAACTGTCCTCCACCGAAACTGATGAAGAGGCTCTGCCGCGCGGTGTAATGGGCGAGGCCTTCCCCACTGTGGAGACGTACAAGATGGAACCGCAGCCTTTTACAACGCAACGCAACGGTCGTTCCAAATCAAAAGGGCAATCGCGCAAAAAGAAGTCGGTGCAAGCTACCATTATAGCTCCCCCAGTCGATACTGCGGCACAGCCTGTTGAAGAGGATACGGCGGCAAGCAAAAAAGAGAGTTTTGCCATAAAGAGCAAGTCCGATGCCAAACGGGCAATAATATATTCCGAGATATTTAACAGAAAATATAACTGATATAAAACACAAACACAATGAATTATCGTATAATGACAGCCCAAGAGGCTGCTTGCTATATAAATGATGGAGATGGAGTAGGTATTAGCGGTTTCACCCTTTCGGGAACACCCAAGACGGTGCTGCCCGAGGTGGCCAAGCGCGCCGAGGAGGCCCATGCCGCGGGCAAGCCCTTCAAAATAGACCTGTATTCAGGTGCTTCCACGGGCGATGCTATAGATGGTGCGCTCACCCGTGCCAATGCAATACGTTTTCGTGCCCCATTCCTCTCCAACCCCACAGTGCGCAATGCGGTAAACAACAAGGAACTCACATATACCGACCTTCACCTCTCGCTCATGGCACAGGATCTTCGCTATGGCTATTTGGGCAAGGTTGATGTGGCAATCCTCGAAGCGGTGGATATTACTCCCGATGGCAAGGTGTACCTCACTACCGCGGGTGGAATAGGCCAGACCGTGGCCAATCTTGCCGATAAAATAATCATCGAGCGCAACTGCTACCACAAAACAATAGGCCTGCACGATGTATATGAGCCGCAGGATCCTCCTTATCGTCGCGAGATTCCCATTTACAGCGCCGGGGACCGTGTGGGCAAGCCCTATGTGCAGGTCGATCCCAAGAAGGTAATAGGTATTGTGGAGGTCAATATGCCCAACGAGGTTGTACTCTTTAAGGAACTTGACGATGTTACCCGCAAAATTGGTGAGAATGTTGTTAATTTCATCATCGGCGACATCAAACGTGGCATAATCCCCGCGACAGGCCTGCCCATACAAAGCGGTATCGGCAATGTTGCCAATGCTGTGCTCAAGGGGCTTGAGAATGCAACCGAAATACCCCCGCTCGATCTATATTCCGAGGTGTTGCAGGATTCCGTAATCACCCTCATGGAACTTGGCAAGGTGAAGGTGGGCAGCACCTGCTCGCTATCGCTTTCACAGGAGTGCCTTGCACATGTATATGACAATCTCGACTTCTTCCGCGATAAACTCGTTTTGCGCCCATCGGAAATATCAAATCACCCCGAAATTATCCGCCGTTTGGGTATTATTGCCATGAACACCGCAATCGAGGTGGATTTGTATGGTTGTGTAAACTCATCACACATATGCGGCACGCGCCTGATGAACGGCATTGGTGGCTCGGGCGACTTTGCACGTAACGCCTATGTGTCAATCTTCACTTGCCCCTCTACACAGAAGGGTGGCATGATTAGCTCTATCGTACCTATGGTAACCCATGCCGACCACACCGAGCACGATGTGCGTGTGGTGGCAACCGAGTGGGGTGTGGCCGACCTGCGTGGCAAGGGCCCCGATGAACGTGCTAAACTGCTTATAGAGAATTGTGCCCACCCTGCATACAAACAGCTTCTTTGGGACTATTTGAAGATAGCCAAGAAGGGGCATGTGAGCCACAATGTAGCTGCTGCTCTTGGAATGCACGCCACATTCGAGCGCGAGGGTGATATGCGCCTCACCGATTGGAGTAAATTTGCATAATTCATTACGGCAGTGAAGAAGAAATTGGTTACGGAAATGGGGCGTATAGGGCGCGAAGAGTTTCTCTCCTCGTGCAAACTGCCTCTTACCGTTGTGCTCGATAATATACGCAGCCTGCATAATGTGGGTTCGGTTTTTCGTACAAGCGATGCGTTCCGTGTGGAGCGCATCATGCTTTGCGGTATCACAGCCACACCACCCTCGGCCGAAATTCATAAAACAGCCCTCGGTGCCGAGGATGTTGTACCTTGGCTGCACTTTCCCGATACAATGGAGGCTGTTACTCTGCTAAAAAACGAAGGCTACGAGGTCTACTCAATAGAACAATGCGAGGGTAGTGTTGCGTTGCAAGATTTTCCCCTGCAGGGGGGCAAACGATATGCCATAATCATGGGCAACGAGGTTAAAGGCGTGCAACAGCAGGTGGTGGATGCAAGCGATGGTGCAATAGAAATCCCGCAATTCGGCACAAAACACTCGCTCAATGTGTCGGTAACAGCCGGCATGGTCATTTGGGAATTTGCCAAGAAATTCGGCTGGGTGTAGCAGGGCTTACAGCTGTCCGTTCAATACAAGCACCACCACGCGCTCAATCATAAAATCCTCTCCTGTTGGGTCGTAGGTCTTTTTGAGGCTGGCGCCAAAGAGCTTGGCAAAAGATTGATAAAATACCGCCTTGAATGAGCCCATGAATAATTTTATCAGTTGGTATGCGCTCTGGTCGCACTCCCTGTCAATTAGTTTTATCAACAGTTTGCCCTGCCTGAATGTGAGTTTTTTCATTTTGGGTGTGTAGGCCTCTTTCAATTCCTTCTCCTTTTTATCAAGGTATTTTTTACGCGCCTTGTCATTGGGTAGTGTTTTCAAATGCTCTTCAGTGTCATAAATTATATCGCGTATCTCCGCTGCCAGCGGAATGGTCTTTTTGACATCGCGCACCAATCGGCCATAGTACCTCTGCTCCTTTTGATTCTTGAAAATAAGGGGTGCGTATGCATAATATGTAGGCAGTATTATGTGAGGAATCTTTTTCCCTTCGTGGTCGCTTGCCCCCACAATGAATTTTACCCCATCATCGGTGGTTATCTTGGTTTGCGCTGCGGCGGGGCATAGCGTAAACAGCATAATAATAATGGTGCTTGCAATTCCTTTCATGTGGGCGGGTGCTGCCTGTTTATGTGGTTCAAAGGTAGTTCAAAAAAACATCATTTACCCGCATTGTTTCTTAAAAAAGAAAAAATGACTATATTAGCGACAAAATAATAATATGTGGTTATGAAAAAGATAGCCGTTTTTTGTGCTGCATCGGACGAGATAGAAGCAAAATATGTGGCTGCGGCTCGCGAGGTTGGTGCGTTGATTGGCTCCATGGGGCATGCGCTTGTCTATGGCGGTGCGCGTGCCGGTCTTATGGAGGCCACAGCGGCTGCGGCAAAGGAGGCAGGTGCGTATATTGTGGGTGTGGTGCCCGTGGTGCTTGAGGAGCGTAACCGTGTGAGCGGTTTGATAGACGAGAAGATTCATACCCGCAACCTGAGCGAGCGCAAGGATATAATGGTGGAGCAGAGTAATCTGCTTGTGGCTCTGCCCGGTGGCATCGGCACTCTTGACGAGGTTTTGGAGCTTTGCAGGATAGATGACGCATACGTCCCTGTCATTT
>CALGJF010000025.1 GCA_937914945.1 uncultured Bacteroidales bacterium
ATAAAAGAAATAAAATTAAACAAAGAATAGCTCATGGGACACCGAGGATTTTGTAGCCCCCCCCAGCTTTTGCAGGTGAGCTAAAAATTGTAGTGAATTTCTATATAAGCATATAACCATAGTACTTAAATAACGTTAGTTCGATATAAGAATTTATACTAAAATTTAGCGTATTTTGTCATCTCGAACGTACGTGAGAGATCTCTTATTTTACGATATTTTTGAGATCCCTCGTCGCTACGCTCTGTCGGGATGAACAGGTTCGCGATTTGATTTAGCTTATATCGAACTCACGTTAAATAAATTTATATAAACGAAGATTTTAAGTAACATTATGTAACACCGTTCATGTATATTTTTACTGTTTTTTATACTTAACGAACAAATTCTTAAAATTATGACCACAGTAAAAGTAAAATTGCGCACCTCGACAATAGAGGGCAAACCGGGTGTTATCTATTATCAAATCACACACAATCAAAAGACACGGCATATTACAACACATTTTCATGTATATCCATCGGATTGGGATGCAGAGAATGAATCCTTGATAATATCCTCACATGGCAATTTGATTATCCAAAACAGTATTGACCACGATGTGGAATTACTGAAACGAATTGTAGCAGAATTTGAATCCCATAGAATAAATTACTCTGTAAGTGATATTCTCAATTGTTATATGCAGCCGCACAGTCATATACTATTGTTGGATTATATGCAACTTCAAGTAGAAAAGTTACATGCAGCGCAACGCTTTGGAACAGCACGAAACTATATAAAAACGATATGCAGCTTTGGCGAATTCCTGGGTGATGTACGATTGCCTCTTTCTGCCATGAGCGAACGACTTATTAGTGATTATAATGCCTTTTTGCTCAATAGAGGATTAACACGAAACTCTGTGTCGTTCTATATGCGTATACTACGAGCTATATATAACAAAGCTGTAAAACAGAAACTAATAGAACAGCAATACCCATTTGCCGAGGTTTATACAGGTATAGACCGCACTCGCAAACGTGCTGTATCAGAGTCTATTATAGCGCAGCTCCATCGCCTTGAATTGGTAAACGGTTCGCAGCTCGCATTATGTCGCGATGTCTTTATGTTTAGCTACTGTACCCGAGGGATGGCCTTTGTGGATATAGCCTATCTGAAAAAGAGGGATTTGCAGAATGGGGCAATATGTTACACTCGTCGCAAAACAGGTCAGCAACTTTTAATCAGAATAGAACCAGCCATACAGCATATATTAGACCGTTATGAAAACATGGAATCACCCTACGTGTTCCCCATATTAAGTTCTACAACCCCCACCGAAGCGTATAGACAATACCAAACAGCCTTGAATACACATAATCGCCTGTTAGGCCAATTATCAAAAATGTTAGGATGTGGTTGTAAACTAACTTCATACACTTCGAGACATAGTTGGGCTACTGCTGCCAGAAATCACAACGTACCAATATCTGTTATCAGCCAGGGAATGGGCCACACCTCGGAGCATACTACACAGATTTATCTTGCAATGTTGGAAAATTCAGTGATAGACGATGCTAATATGAGTATAATAAAGGAGTTGGGTTGAGGGTTCTGCCAAAGAACCATGCATCAATCTTAAATCATGTATTATCAATATGTTATTACAGAGGACCTACATATTATTTAGAGGATTTTATACGCTAAGTACATATAAATAGATAGCTCCCGGGCGATAGAAAAAACTTTAAATTACACTTTATAATGCGCTGCCCTCACACCGGAATGGCTTGTGTAAAAATTATATAGATGAATTTTTGATTTATTGATAACATTTTTGTTTTTTTTACTATATTTGCACGATGATGTGGTTCTTTGGCAGAACCTACACCACAAATAATATTTACGATGAACAAGATTGCTTCGGGTAGCAATATTCGAAAAGAAAAAGGTTCGCTTGTGAATGGGGCAAATGACTGTTAGGTGTACTCAAAAAGCAGAATTACAGTATTTATTTAAGTAAACTGTGAAAAAGAAAATTTTGCCAGATTAGAAAGATTGTTATGAGACTTAAATGCTGTTGTAACAATAAGTGCATCGATAGAGTGATTGTAAAAAGAATATTGAGTGATTAATCTTGTTGGTGCTATAGAAAAAAGGTTAATTGTTAATTTGTAAGTTTTTATCACTACGTAAAACTAATGAAGAAAAATGGTTGTCTATTACAATTCCTATTTTCTTTATTTAAGATTAAATTGATTGAAATGTATTAATAATTATGAGGAAGGTTCTATTGTTTTTATGCTTGTTATGTAGCAATTTGTTTATGCTGTCCGCAACCGATCGTTATTATGACAAGCATATCATTATTGTCATAGATCAAGGTGCTGTTGCTCGCGCGCATCAAGATGGGCATTATTCTAAAGCTATGACTGATTTGTATGAAGTTGTTAGTAGTATATTACAGAATCGTCCAATTACAACAATGAACGAATCGATGTCTCGTATTGCATCCGGTTTTTCATTCAACGAGAATACAGACATGGTGTCTTTGTTCTCTTTCGGTATACCAAATGATTCCGAGTCGTGGAGAAAACTAAAAAGTCGTCTTGCAGAGAAGTATTCTTTTGATAAATTCTCCGATGAATTGATAAAAAAACGTACAATCTATTCTAGTGCAGATGAAAAGACTTTGTCGGATTTTGTTAAACAGGATGTATACAATCTGTTCAAAAATGATGCTTTGTTTAAAAGAATGAATGGAACATTGTGTACGAGTCTTTCTCATTATGTTTATCCATTGATTCTTAAATATGTGGATCGCTCGGTTAAAGCCAAGGAGTATTATCTTTTTTTAGTTTCAGATTTTTATGCAGGTGGCGGTTCCAATGATGCTAATGACCGTTACAGGATAAACGAATTGTTTGGTATGGGTAAGAAGAATGATAAGTATCGTGATTTCCATACCAAAATTAATAATATATCTTCTTTATATTCATCGGTGGATGTAATGAAAATTGTCCCTTATGGTTTAGGTGAGAGAGAGAATATAAATAAAGTAAATGACGAAGAATTCTTTCCTGTGATATTTGGAAAGAAAATTTTGCTTGATGCTTGTTTGGGCTCTACTTCTTTTGTTTCTTCAGATGTGCGACTGAAACAAGAGAAACTTGGTGAACCAAATTATAAACTTTCACCTGTTGTGCTCACTTTTGCTCATAATGGAAAGATACAGCTCGAAAAAATAAAGTTTACATTAAAAGATAAGTCGGGTAAAGAGTACATTAATAAAGTTTACGATGATACAACCGAGCTTGAAACAATGTATGATTCAATAATTAAAGGGTATAATTTCCCAATTGTTGAGAATCTTAAAATAGATGATTTGACTGAAGGTGATGAATTGTCATTAGAGTATATCTTATATACTAAGTCTAATGCTCCTGATGATGTGGATGTCCCTTTATTGCCATATGTCTTTGTCGCTCAAAAGGACTATGTAGTGACCGATGATGTTTTTATACCGTACCCTCAAATGTCTAATTCTGAAATGTTTATTATGATTGCTATAATATTATTATTGTTGATCTTTTATTTTTCTCTTTTGTGGTTCTTGTATTTGTGGCGCGGAAAGAATAGGAACGTTTCTTTTGACTTTAAAATATCTCCCATATCAAATGAACGTTTTATGGAAGTAAAGGATAATAAGGTCATAAATTATGATTGTTGGTATTGGGATGGTGTTTTAAGTAATCGTGATATACGTATAACCGGCAAGTATAATGTAGAAAATAAATTATGGGCAAAAAAATATAAATATGTTGTAGAGTATTGGGTAGAGGATGTGGATACAAACCAAGATTTCTCTTTCCGCCCAGGTCTTCAAACAAGAAATAGTGATGGCAGTTTAAGAAGTGCATGTAAGTGGTATGTGGTTCAAGAGGATTCTGATGCCAGTGGTAAATTTAGTGCAACTGCAAATGTCTTTATTAGCGATGGTACGACACCATGTGATAACAAGGTACCTGATTTTACATTAGATCATATTCTTAAGGTAAAAATAAAGGTTAGAATAAAAATGGTCGATGATAACAACAAAGTTATTAAATACTTAGTTGTTCCCGGTCGTTTTGGTGATAGCGAGAATGTAGAGAAAGTTTATTCTTTTATAGTAAAACCCAAATTGCAGAATAGTGACTTGTGGATGGCATTTGACCCTGGTACAACAGGTTCTTGTGCTGCATTTGGTATCGCTACATTACCTTCTAAACTTAATAATATATACTTGGCTATGAATAGCTATCAGGTTAAGCATGGTAATGATTGGGTCGAGGTTAACAGCCCGGTATTCCCTTCTAAAATTAGGATAAATAAAAAATCTTCACGCCTATTCAGTGGAGCCTTTACAGCCGAGGATTTGCTTGAGGGTGCAAATGAAGATTTTGAATTTGGTAACAAAGCTGAAATGCTTTGGGGAAGACAGAATTGTTTCCAATCGATTAAAAAGTTGCTTGGATATGCTTCACCTCAAGAAATAATTAGCGACACTAATGAAATAGCAGAGATATCGGGTCAGGATCTTGCCCATCTTCTTGTCAAAGGTCTTTACAACCATACCAAAGCATATATAGAGGACAAGAATAACGAAGTTGATGACGCAACAAGAGATATGTTTATGCCTAATGGTGTATTCTCGCCTCAGCGTGCAATAGTTGCAGTTCCTAACAACTATACACTTGTAAAGATACAGGAAATGGTTGATAGTGTTAAGCGCCTTGGTGAGTTCAAGGAGGTACACTATATATATGAGTCTGAGGCTGTAATGATGACTTACCTCAGGAAGAATTGGGATTCTCTCGCTGCCGATAGTGCTAAAAAACGTAACAATGTGTACGTTGTGTATGACATGGGTGGCGCTACCATTAATGCAACAGCCTTTAAACTTAATGTAAATACCACTGCAAAAAATGGAAATATAAATACTAGCAGTATTGATGTTGAAACGATATCAAAAGTTGGTTATGGAATTGGTGGTGATGATATTGATTATGCATTGATACAAATGATATACAATGCGCCGTCAATTAAGGCAACTATGGAAAATAACGATGTTGATATAGATAAACATCAACGTAAATACAAAGTTAAACTTATAGAGCTTGCTCGTGAAATAAAACTTAGTTGGATAGAGACTAGTAAAGGAAATAAAAAAGCCCCAGGTATTATAACGAATAATATAGACGATCTTTGGACTAAAATATATAATAAGTTTGGAGAAAAAGCGCTTGGTGAGATTGAACTCCCCGTAGAACCTACAAGCGAAGATGTTGCATACTTCAAAAATGAGGGTGTTAAACGCACCAATATGAGAAAATTTGTTCTGGAGTATGTAAATGATGCAGTCTCGAATTTGCTTTCAACGGTAAAAGGTTATACAAACGTTGTGCTAATAATGAGTGGTAGAAGTGTGTTGTATCCCGGTGTGCGCGATAATGTGGGAAATGCTCTAAAGTCAAGTTTCAAAAATATAGAAGTTTGGGATGGTTTCTTTAATGAGGATGGTACTCCTAATGCAGATATGGTGAAAACTGCCGTAGCTGTTGGTGCATGTTGGTATGCTATGTATAGTAATAGAATAAACATGCGTCATAATTTGGTTACAACATCATTTGGTTATATTGATTATGTAAATAATAAAGAAACGTTTGTTCCTGTTATTGAACGCAATATGAGGTACGATGCAAATGGTACATGTTGCAGAATTGTTGAAGCAAAGAGCGACCAGTTGAGATCGGTGGAATTTGTACAGATGCTAGGAATGAATTACGATGAAATATACTCTCAAGAGATAAAACACAAAATGAATAAACTTGATACAATATATCAAAAAGATATTTCGCCAAATGTTGCTAGTGTAAAGATTATTGTCGATGATAAGAATAATTTTTCCTATGCAGTGGAAACAGGTACCGTTACAGTAACACCTGAGAACAACTCCTTGTCGCGTCTTGCATCCGGGGCTGTGAAAACTCAAATCGATATGGAAAATAGTCCTGCATATGTATTTGCAACACTTAATATCCTAGAAAAAGATGAGAACGAAGTGATTGCAAAGAGTGCGTCATCGAATGTTAACAAACGTAAATCCGGTGGTGTGCGTTTTTAGATTTTAAAAGTTATAAATAAAATATACAATATGAAAAAAAGATTATTTTCTTTGATGCTTTTGGGTGTTGCACTTTCGAATTTCGCCCAACAGGCAAAGTATAACCATGAATATGGAATAGAGATTAATGATTCAAAAGTTATAGCCTGCAAAGTTGATTCAATTAAAAAATATCTTTATTATGGTGATGAATTGAAATTGGAACTTTCGCAATTTTATGGAGACTATGATCATACTCCATCAGAAATGCAATTAATTGCAAATGTTCCAGTATATAATTACGATAATAAGAAACAAGAAAATATAAAGAACCACGCAAAGAAGCAAACCAAGACCCCTTATTTGTTGGTTAAGTCAAGCGATAGCGTTGTTACAATAACGCGTGTACAAGACTCTAAACTTTTGTGTACCATAGAACAATTTAATTCTAAAGATTCAATTCATCAGCAGATAGCTTGGAAGAATTCTGGTTTTTCTTTTAAGTGCAAAGCGGATTCTGTATTTGTGGGAGATACAGTGTCTGCGACCTTGAAATTCAATGGTAATACTCTTTGGGAATTAAACAATGGTACAATAATATTGGGTAACGATACAGTACTCTGTGGCTTGAATGTAAAAGGTTTAAATCCTTTGCATGTGAAATTTGTGGTACCTAATTCTTTAGGAGAAAAATGCTTCACTGTATATGGTGATTTTAAGCACGATTATTTCGGGTTCAGTGGTAGGATGAAATATCACAATAAATTGGTGGTAATCGAAAAAGAAGAAAAAAACTTTTTAAACTTTTGCTCTTTTGAAAGGTGTTTGGAATGGCTTATTGGTTTATCTTGGCACTTCTTGTTGCTTGTTGGTGTTGCATTGTTTGCGATAGTATTGTTTATAGTTGTTAAAAAAAATAAAAGAGGTAAAAAGGGTTCGAAGGATAGTGGTGAAGTGAATGATAGACCAGACGAAGATGGTATGAACGCTTCTCTCGGCAATGCATCTTCCGAACAGCCCTCACCTGAAGGCTATGTTCCCGAGGAGGTTGTAAAGACTTTGGAACAAAGTGTAGAAGATTTGAAGAAACAAATAGAAGAACATGGAGAAACTATTAAATCAAAAGAGACGGAAATAACGAAACTAAACGATGAAAATGGTAAATTGAATGATTCCTTGCTAAAAGCGCAAAAAAAAGTTAAAACAATAGCGAGGGAAAAGGACAAATATTACCAGGAAAGGCATAAAGAACTTGAGGAAAAGATTGAAACTAATAAAAAAAAGATAAATCAATTGACTGAATCTCTTGCTAAAAGTTTAGATGAAAAAGAGAATTTAAATGGATTATTGAATCAAGCGAAAATAGATATTGATAACTTGAATAGCGCTCAAGCCAAATTCACTTCAATAATTACGTTTGTTCCATTCGCCGAACAGTATTGCAATAACATTCAACACCTTATTGATATTGTCAATATGGTCGAAAAAGCGGGAATAGGTCTGCGCAATATAACTTCGATTGAAGACCCATGGCATATAATGAAGGCGATTACCCGCTTCAGTTCGTCTATGTCCGAGATTAATCTAATGCAGTTTTATACAGAGGTTAAGATGATTTGTAGTGGGCAAATAGTTCTTAATGATACTATGCTATGCAAATATGACCAGCATCAGAACGCTGATGAGCTTAATAATTCTCTAAAGAACTATTTTTTTGATACATATTTACGCCGTTATGTAGATGCGGCGGTGGTTCTAAATGAGACTATGGCTGGAATGAGTGGGCTTACAAATGGTATCTCGCAAGAATTTATTGCACCGTTTGTTGCATTTCGTTCACAACTTATTGATGTTTTAGCTTCGTTGGGTATTACTGTAATTTACGTAAGTTTATTTGAGAATATTGGTCAGAAGTTAGACCTACAAGTTGAACTCGGTGATTTTGGTGATTTCCCATCAGGAGCTATTTTGGATATCGAAAATTGTATTGTATATCTGACTGGTGGAAATAAACCCGCCTCGAAAATAAGAGTAAAGGTTCAAGAATGATAAGACCAGATTTTATTATAGGCAAAATTCTAATAAAAGACGCCTGTAGTATAAAAGATTGAGGATAAAATAACTATTAAATACATATTACTATGAATACAAGAAAAATAATTTTACTTTCTGTGGCATTGCTACTAGTCTTTTATTTCCTTTTGGAGTTTCTTGTACCGCCGACTCCAATGAGTAATAATTTCAATGCTACCTATCCCGAGGTTCTTGATAGTGTAGGATATCCTAAGAAGATAGATGTTGTTGCCGACTTTTCCGGCAGTATGAGAGGTTACATAGAATTTAGTGGAATCTCAGAGCAAGTCGATAATAGTATCTTTATAAGCACAGTGTCGGATTTCTTAACCGATTATGAGTCAATGTCATCGGGCGGCAATGCTGTTGTGCATTGTGCAGATAAGAAATATACCAAGGATGCTTTCAGAGAGAAATTGCGCAACAAAAAGATCTTTCATGGTGGAACAACAGAATTGGATGCTCTTATCGATAAGGCATGTTGTTTCGCGAGTGATACTTCAGTGAGTGTGTTATTGTCAGACATGATTATGTCTTATGGGGTAAATGTTATAGAGAATTCAAAAGACCCTCATTATAATTTAACACAGTTAAATGGGCTCGCTTCTGCCATTAAGAGCAAGGTGGTGGGAATAAAGGATAAGAATCTTCATGTAATGCTTGTACAATATCTAAGTGATTTTAAAGGCGATTATTATTATAACTATATGGAGAATCTTCCTACACGCAAGAGTGCATTTAAAGGTACATTGATGAAAAAAAGACCTTTCTATATGGTTATGATAGGTAAAAAAGAGCATCTAGTCTCATTGTATAGCAAATGCATGGCAGAGGGCAATAAAGTTTATACTTCATTTGATATAATTGAGGGAAATAATAAGTTCTCTTATGAAATAAATGAGCATGAAACTAAGTATTGGAACAAGGGAGAAAGCAAACTTGATGAAACCGGCTCGTTCTGGACCGAACTTGGGGATTTAGCAAATAAAAGAACAAAATTCAACATTGTGTATCCTAATTTTATTCTGCCCAAATATATTAAAAATGAAAATATACAGGTGAAAGTCTCTGCGGGTGCAGCGGTACTTGATAAGAATTATGATATTGCAACTCAAAAGCTTGCTTTTTCTGTTGAGACTCCTGCTTTTGACTTAATGAAAAAGAAAACCATTATAGAAATTTCAGTTGTTTATAACACTTTAGGTGGTTGGAATGATACATCAATTAAAGATGACGTAAATATAAATGTTGCCGAACTTGAGGGTAAGACTTGGTGTATTAAGTCGGTTATCGACGCATTGGATGCCGCATACTTCGGCAATAGCGAGCGTAATGCGAATGTTGTGATTTCCTCTTCTGAAATTATCTTTATAAAGAAATAAATTAACATTTAAAATATTATAGTTATGTTTGAATCAATTGATAGACTTGGTGGGGCCTTTTATGGTTGGCTTATCGATCCCACGGAAGAGTTATGGAAAGAAGTCTTTTCTAGTGCAGAAAAAGGTCATGGCATGGCCTGGTGTTTCATTTTTATGGTAGGAACGGCATTACTATTTACTCTAATATACTATTTTGGAGTAGATTCGAATGCTAAAAATGCGACTCCAAAGAATTACTTGATGGTATTTGTTATGGGGTATATTACTCTTGTAGCAGTAAATTACATGGGGCTCACTTCGATTACAGGAGAGGACGTATACACTACGTTCAATCTTCTAAAGATAACTTTGTTCGATGTCATATGCTATACACTTGTATTTGAACTCTTCTCGCTACTCTTCAAAGGTGCGTCAAAGTTTTCTACTTCAATAGACTTGGTTTCGATCTTGTTTAACAAAAATATTTAATATTATGGAAAATCTATATGTATTTGCCATTGGTGGTAGTGGCGAACGTGTTTTCAAGTCGTTAATGATGGTGTTAACTACAGGTATGAGTGTAGGTGCAAAACGTATTATTCCTGTTTTTGTCGATAATGATGTAGATGCCGATGCTTTCAGGCAATGCTGTAAGTTGATAAACTACTATAATGGCAAACCTGGCAGCAATGGTGGGAAAATGGGGGCCAATACGTTATATAGTGAAGAAAACATAGATTCTTCAAAATGGGGTAGTTTTTTTCATGTGCAAGTCAATGACCCTGTGGTACTTAATAAATCGGGTAATGCTATTGGCAATTTAAACAAAGTTATCGGTTATGTAAAGGGTAACAGTAAGCATCACAAAGCAATAGAGGAGGAGATGAATCTGTTGTTCACAAATGATGATTTGAATATGCCGTTAAACGTAGGCTTTGTTGGAAATCCCAACATTGGAAGTGTTGTTCTTAATGCATTGTCGTTGCAAACAAGTGAGTTTAACTCAATCATAAAAGAAGTTAGCTCTAAAGATGGTGTTATTGTTGTCGGTTCTTTATTCGGAGGAACGGGTGCTGCCGGTTTACCTTTGGTAATTAATAAGTTTAGGAATTTGGATGCTACTCGCAAACCAATTTTGGGTGGTATTGCAGTGTTGCCTTATTTTTTAACAGATGGAGATCCTAAAAATAACGTGGGTATAGATCCTAAAATTTGGGATGTGAAACCCGAGACTTTCATTACTAAAACTCGTGCAGCATTGATGTATTATGATGAATACATGAAACTTGGATATGATTTCCTTTATTATGTAGGAGATAGTAGTAATATGGATGTATATGAGCATAATATTGGAGCATCTGCGCAAAAGAACCCTTATCATATAGTGGAACTCATGTCGGCGCTTTCGATAATTGACTTTTCGTATGGGGCCAATCAATCAAAAATCGTATATAAAGAACCAATTTTTGGCTTTGACCAGCAAAATAACACCTCCAATGTATCCGGCATATGTGTTCCCGATTTAGCACGTTCATTGGTTAAGTTCCAAATAATGAAGAAGATATTTACTTCTACAAAAAAAGACGATGGAATGCTCAAATGGGCGATAGATACAAAAAAACCATTTGTCCGTGATATAAGATTTACAGAAGTTATGCGCAAGTCTGTTGTAGGCGATGACTCATCGTATGCATATGCCTGGGGTATAAGTGAACTATTTAAAGAGTTTGACAAGTGGATGAACGATTTGAAAAGCGATAAAGCAAAGCACCCATTCCTCTTATTTAATGAAGGTGCTGATGTTGATTCCGATAACATTACTAAACATTTCTATTCGGATAATCAATCCGGAATAGCTAAGTTGGTAGAAGAGCATTATGGTTTCCTAAATCTTAGCACTCGTACCGTAGCGAAAAAAGCCAATATACTTGCTGAAATGCAGAGTGCATATAGTAGACGTTATAGGAATCTAAATTCTAATGATGTTACGGAAAATAAGGCGTTGCCCATGTTGCTTAATATAATTTCAGACGCTTTGGATAATGTGCTTAATGAAAATGTTGCTTTGTAAAATTTAAATACATAATACTATGGGAAAATTGGCATTTGGAATGAAAGCTACCGCCGTTGACGGTAGCCTGGGTAGTTTTAAAATCTATGATTCGACTTTGGGCGGAAATTATAACCCATACAATTCTGTTTATTTTGACCAAGCGGATAACAGAACTGTGTGTAATGAGCAGGGTAGAATAACTTCTATTCCATCACCATATGCACGTATGCATATAACAGACCTCGCATTTAAAGAGGCAAGTAGCGGCAGTCATACAGGAAGGTGTGTAGAGGCTCTTTCTGCCGATTACAACAAGGCGTTGTCTCATTGCCTTGATATATTTGAAATGTTGTATTATTCAGATAATATCGACCTTCGTGATAAAAAAATTACCATAGAAAAAATCAATCTTGTAAGTACAAAATCGCTTGACTCTGAAGTACAGGAATTGTTGAATGCAAATCCCTCACTCAAAGAGTATATTTCAACCTTGGATTTGTTTCGCGAAGGGTATATGGATGTGATTAATGAAAAAAAGGAGAAAGAGAATATACCTACGTATAGTTTTGATTTTACTTCATTGTATCTTTTTAAGCATGAAGGTAAAGTGTTTGCTTCAACATCGCCCTTTACTGGTTTCTCCGCAAAGGCCGATTGCGATCTCAACCATTTGGTAATTAATGGCAGAAAAATCTTGAGTTCCGATCCCCAAACTTGGTGCGATATAAAAGGACGTGGCGCGGAATTCCATGAATTCATGTATATGCTGTTGAAAGACACCAAATTGTCGGGGATATTTGAGAATCTCAACAAGTATATATCGGATAGTTTGGATCCAAATACAAAACAAAACATTGATCAAAACAATGTTTTGTTTGGAGATAAAAGTGAATTTAGGAAGTTTAATATTGGTGCTAATCCTTTGCAGGCTGTAGCTAATGCGGATATATTTATTCGTCCAGATGGGCTTGATTGTTCCTATCTCAAGTATTTGCTTTATCTTGATACAACTGTCGATTTGACAATTACCGAAGATGAATATAAAATACCGCTTGCTGAGCGTCGTTTTAACGGAAAGTTAACTCCGTGGTATGGTGTAAATGATATACTTGCAGACTCGCTCTTTGTGCTTACCTATGATATAAATGACAATTATATCACAGTTCCATATATAGACGAGGCGAGGGACAATGCTGCCCGCAATCGCTGTCTGTTGCCAATAAAAAGAGATGCTCTTAATTATTTTGGCTTGGAAGATATATGCAATCGTTTGTCAATTGTAAAGAAAGATGTCCAAGGCAATCCGGTATCCACTTATGTTGTTACGTTAAGAGTGCCCTTGGCAAATGGTGGTGAAACAAAGTTGCGTCGCGAATACAATACTACTGAGGTTGAATATCCAAATGGAAAAGTATTTCAGGGTGATGACATGAAACCTTTTGCTTTCGGTATCTATCCCTTTGTGAAATCAAGTGAATTCACCAATATGTACAAGGTGTTGTTCTATAACAAATTTGATAATGGATACTCGCTCAAATTCTATAAGAAGGATATAAATGATAGAATAGTACCTTTACTTGATACGGAAACAACCCTAAACAAGACCAATAGTGTGCAAGGTAAAGAGATAAGCGTTAATTGCGAGTATCATGATATTAAAGTTGAGGGTGGTATTGAGTTTGCTGAGGTTGAGATTGGTGATTATACATCTTTGATTGTTCCTAAATTGCGAGTAATAGGTGATGCAAACGAAGGTGCTGATATCTCTATTGTGTCAAGGCATGTAAATATAGCCATAGACCTCGGTACATCAAATACATATGTTGCATATAATGTGGTTCCGATTACGGGTCCCGGAAAATTGGATGAAGCAAATATTAAGCAGATTTCAACCCATCACCGCGGTAATGTAGCATGGAATGAGCTTATGTTCATGAACAAGGAGTGTACAAAAGATGAACTCCCCAATGCTCTTGATAAAAACAGGGAGGATTTGTACTTGCGTGTTAGCGACCATGCTGCTCCTGTAGATACATGGCTACCAGCACAGTTGAATGAGTTTATACCTTCGCGTATTCAGCCCGATGGCGACAACTATTCATTCCCGATACCTACAGTAATTAACTTCTTGCGTCAGAATTGTAATCCTGTAAATATTGTACCTACGGAAGGTGCATCAGCTGTGGCATATTCGCCTCTAATCAATTTTTCAATTCCTTTTGCCTATTATGAAAGAGGCGTGAGACAATGCATAAGTCAAAACAATGAGCCCTATGATACTATTTGCGAAGGAAATGAATTTAAATGGTATATTAAGAAAGATGATAATGGAAACGTAATAACAAAAGATATTAATAAAGCAGCTTTTAAAGCATTTTTGTCTGAATTGCTTTTTATTGTTCGTTGCCATTTAATATGCAGTGGTTATGATTTGAAAATGTGTAAGTTATTGTGGTCATACCCATTATCGTTCTCTGACGTGTTGCGTGATGAATATGATGCCGCATGGAAGGCTGCCTTCAAAGAGTATATAAATCCGTATATATCCATGGCTCAAGAATCTGATTACGTTAAATATACAAACGAGTCTCGTACTCCGATTTATGCTTGTTTGAAAGATCCGGGTGCTGTTGATCCTTTAACCGTGTTGTTGGATATAGGTGGCGGTTCCACCGATGTAATAGGCTATAAGGACAGAAAAGTTCAGTTTGTAACCTCGTTTGGTTTTGCCGGAAACGCACTATATTTGGCATCGAGCATGAATAGTGAATCTCAGAATGGTACGCTGCTAAGGAAATATATTGATAAAATGTCATTGTTTAAATCTCAAACAGAAATTAAACCCAATGGAAGTCAAATGGAAGAGAGAAAGATTGGGCCTAAAAGTAGTTCAATATCAACTCTAATGAATTATGGATTTGCTAAAGCAAGAACCGATTTTGAGAACATGTTTAAGCACAATAACCCCGCTCAGTATATGTTGCAGTTGCATAATGCTGCAATAATATATCATGTGGCACAGATGTGTAAGTCAAAATCGCCCAACGAGTTGCCTCACACAATTTTCCTCAGTGGCAATGGCTCAAAGCAGTTTGAGCTTAATTTGGCAAAAGAGAAGATGATTAAGAGTATCTTTGCTCATGTATATGGAGTTTCTGATGATGTTGCAGGTAAAATAAAAATATCACCCAACAACAATCCCAAGGCTGCTACGGTTAATGGCGCATTGTTGGGATTGGATCAGGGTTCTTTGGCTACCAACGAAGCATCTCGTACCAGCCGAGTTGTAATGTTAGGCGATAGTTCTACTATTTGTGAAGTTACAGTAGAAAATGGAGGTGTTGCTGTCGTTGAGGATAGAGAGGGATATAAAGCTGCAGTAAAGGAGAATGTAAAAGAGTTTTTCAAAATGTTCTACGACAAGATTTACACAACAGTTATGCCAGTGATAGAATACGGGGATGTTGAGAGTATTGTTGAACGTTTTAGCAATAATACCAGATTGAATTTACCTCAAAATGGTGTGATTGTTGACTCCTTCTTCTTCCAGTATGTAGCATTGGTTATGGAGCAAATATCATATGATCTTGCAAGTAGAGTGAAGTAACTGACTATAGAGATAAATCTAATATTTTATGATTGTATAAAGGCAGACTTGTCTGCCTTTATACAAAAATTATAATTATGGGAATGTATTTTGATGAAAATGGCACCGCTGAAAATAAATTTCAGTCCATTGATAGTGCATTGAACGGATTATGTGATAGAATTGACGTAATTGAGGCTAAGTTGGGTGTGCTATTAAATGCAATGAATAGCATTTCGTCCAATCTTCAGAAGATGTCTCTTGCGATAAATGCATCGTTGAGCGAGTTAAGCACCGTGCCTGTAAATCCTGTGGCTGTTGAACCCACAGTTGAGAGTGTTTCGGTTTATAAAGAGAATACTAAAAATGAGGAGACAAATCATGCCATTGTTTTAGAAATTCGTTATTTAGGAGCTCCCTCTGGTGCGGGTTTCGAGGTTATGAATGAAAGAGCGGAGAAAACCGTTAATACCTTGTATGTATTAGAGATTGATAGGTCTGCAAAAACTGCACGTTTTTATCCCGATAAAGCAAAAATTTCTCAATTGGCATATAATAGGACAAGTTTGCTCGATCCTGTTTGTGAAATTGATGGTGTGGGGGATTTATCTTCTTGCGATATAAGTATTATAGAAGAGGATTATGGTTTGTTGTGCCTTGATATTGATTATTGGAAAGTAACTAAAAAATGTAAATTACGATGTTAAAATAATATGAAAAAGTTATTGTTATATGTTGGAGTGCTTGTACTGATATTGATATTGGTGTGGCCCCAAAAAACATTTAAGATTAAAGAGGTAATAGATGGTAATACCATTGTGATGAATAATGGTTCAACAGTACACCTTATAGGTGTTTCTAATACTACTCAGGCTAAAAAGTTTTTAGATTCGCTTAGTATCTGTAGGGCGAAATTGGATTTGATACCGGATAGGTCTGCATTCTTTGACAAGGGGTATATAGATGAAAATTCTTCGGTTTATGCTTATTTGCTTATAAAAGATGATATATGTGTAAATGCGGATTTGTTAAAGAGACGTTATTCTGATATTGGTGAGAAGTCTTACTTGAAAGATAGTCTTATCTCGTTTAATAATTATGCAAAGTTTGCCGGTGGAACACTCCCTGCTCCTACTCCAGGCCCAAATCGCGTTATAAACTATCGCGAAGATAATATATATCTCGATCCTTATGTGCCATCTAATGACAGAAAGCACAGCCATTGGTATATTGATGGTAGTCAAAATCTTGAAATGCTTGAAGAGGTGTGCGACTATAATCTTCCATATACAAAAAAGTTTGCTAACGAGTTGGCAGCTCGTGTACCTGGTAGTTTTAGTCCTGGACAAATATGTGAGATTTATGCCTATGGTCGTAAGAATTGGAGTTATGTTAACGACCCGGTGGATGATGAGTATGTTGCAAGTGCTTCGGAATCAATTTATTGTTCATTAAAAGGCGACTGTGACGATTTTGCAGTGTGGTTGGCATCGTGTATTCTTGCTGTAGGCGGTCGCACTTGTCTCAATACGGGTTTTAATCCCGAATCAGGGCATGCTTTTGCCGAAGTTGATATATCAAATTTCGATGATGATGATGTGTTAAATACTATTCGCGAATATTATCCCGAGTATAATATTACACATTTGAATTATAGAACTGATGGAAAGCGTAAATGGTTGAACCTTGATTGGCAGACCCCTTATCCCGGTGGCGATTATTACGATTGTTCGAGCAGATGGGATACATATCCTTATGAGAATGGACAATGGACTTGGATTAAATTACGTTAAAACGAGTGTAATGGTAAACGCATTAATTCATACGGCTATACATATATTAATTGGATGGATTCTGATTGACCGTGTTCCTGCGTGGCTTGGTCTTAATGGTGTAATAGCAACAATAGTCAAAGTTATAGGTGTTTTGATTATTCTTGGAGCTTTGTTGTCCTGGGTTTAATTTTTTCCGGTATCAAGAAAATATAATATTACTATGAAATTCTGTACTAGATGTGGGCTTGCAAACGGGGATGATGCTAACTTCTGTGCGAAGTGTGGCAACAGTTTCGACTCTATAAAAACCGATGTCGGTGAGAACCAATCATCCTGGGTGGGCCGTCTGAATGATTATGTAGGGAATAACAGCCCGGCCGACTTGAATTGGCGGGTGCTTTTCTCTGATGTTCTAAAGAGGCATACAAGGGAGGAGGCCGAGGAAATTTTTATCTGTGGAACAAAGGCTACTACTCCCTCGCTCGAGAATGTGTCTAAGGAGTGGCCTCACCCATGGTTGTATAGCAGGGTTTTTGCTATGTTTGCAATAGCTTTTCTGTTGTTGTATGTGTGTTGCTCTGTTTTTGGTAACATAAATACTTTGCCGGGGTTCATTGTGGTGGGGGCCTTCACTGTGCCGCTTTCCACTCTTATCTTGTTCCTGGAGGTGAATGCTTACAGGAATGTCAGCATCTATGATGTGGGGCAGACTTTTCTCATTGGTGGATGTGCTTCGTTGGTAGCTACTTTGTTGCTCTTCTCTATTGTTGGTGGCGGTGGGGAACTCGATTTCTTCGGTGCTATTGTTGTTGGTGTGGTGGAGGAGCTTGGAAAGGCTGTAATTGTCTATTATTTCATTAAGCGGATGAATAAGTTCAATATCTTGCCGGCCTTGCTCATTGGTGCATCGGTGGGTGCTGGGTTTGCAGCTTTTGAGTCAGCCGGTTATGCTTTGAATGTTTTGATTGCTTATGGTTGGGAGGCTATGATGGATAACATCATACTGCGCGGTATCTTGTCTCCCGGTGGGCATGTGGCTTGGGCTGCTATCACCGGTGCTGCGTTTGTGATTGCTTCGCGTGAGCTTCCCGAGTTCTCTACATCGGTCTTTACCAATAAGCGTTTCTTGCGTTTATTCCTCATTCCGGTGTTGTTGCACGCTGCATGGGATTCGCCTTTGTCGGCTATTGGTATTGAGATTTATCTGGTGCCTATTCTGTTGACTGCTTTTGTGTGGATTGTGGTGCTTATTTTGATAAATATGGGACTTTCCGAGATTGCAAAATATAAGAGGAATTGATAATATGAAATATTGCGAGCATTGTAAAACGAATTATCCCGATACGGTTAATTTTTGCACTATATGTGGCAAGATGTTGGTTCCTGCGCCCGAAGTGGTGCAAGATGGCAATGGTGGTAGCGTTCAGCCCCCTCGCAAGAAGGGGAGGTCGATACTGAAGGTGTTTCTCATAACACTTGCGGTATTGGTTATTGGTTTCTTTATGCTGGTTAACCACCTCTCTAATGCTGCTACGTATCTGCGGGTGGAGCCGAACGTGCTTGTTGCAGATAAGAGTGGTGGCGAGATTGTTGTCGATATCGATTACGATGGATATATTTGGGCTATCAATCATGTGCCCGATTGGATTGAGGTTGAGGAGTATGAGCAAAGTTTCAAAGTTAAGGCTGGGGCTAATCATACCGGGTATAGCAGAGAGGGTTCCATCACGGTGCAGAGTGGCGACTTTCTGGCTCAGGTGGTTATTGAGCAGAAGGCGTATGCTACATACATTAAGGCTTCCAAAACATCGATACGTTTTGATGAGGACGGTGGAAGTGAAACGGTAACCATAAGTACCGATGGGTGTGGTTATGAGATTGAACATTCCGATTTCCTTTCTGTAACCTCCGACGACGACAAAATTGAGATAGAGGCCGATTCCAACTCCGATGAATATCGTAATGGGTATGTTACTCTTTCCGAGGATAATGTGAGAACGCGTATAAGTATTATTCAGGGTGGCGATTGCAATAATTGTCATGGTTCGGGAAGTCGCACTTGTTACTATTGTAATGGAATGGGTGGTTGGTATAATTTCACCTCCTATGCCTCGTGTTGGAATTGTGGTGGTACAGGTACCATAGAGTGTGCAATGTGCAGTGGCAGTGGCAAAAGGAAGTAGGTTGATGTGGTGTGTGCTGTGCAAGGCAAGCCGGTTGTAATGATGTGAGATGTTTGGATGTATGTATACCGACCTTAAATATCTTGTATGTGGTTCGAGTGTTGCAATATTGGCACTTGTTGGAATTATGTTCTTTTCGCCATTGGCATCGCAGTTTGTTGCCGATGGGGTTGGGCGTGGTGCATCGTGGAAAATGGACATAGATGAACTTATCGACTCGAACCAACCCGAAAGGGCTTTGAGCGTTGTGGATTCTCTTATTGATGCCAAGAGAGGGAATCTGCCCCGGTTTGCCTATTTCGACAGGTTCTTATCGGAAGATGAAAGGTACGATGCGGCAAATGCCAGAGCGGATATTTACGAGCTGCAATGGATGCGTATAGAACTTTTATCTGCGGCCAATAATACCTCGGCCTTGCGTGAGGCTTTGGAGGAATATGTGGGTATCATCGGGTACAATAGGGATGCCGCCAAGTGTATGCTTAAATTATTAAACGATAAATAGTATGAGGGCAACGATAAAATTGGCATTGCATTGGCAGATGGCTATTGCGCTTGTGTCGGGTGCTCTCTTGGGGCTTGTTTTGTGCGATAGTTACAGCATGTGGAGTGGTGTGTTTAATGCTATCAGGGATATATTTTTGCATGCCATTAATATGATGGTTGTTCCTTTGGTGTTTCTCTCTACGGTGCTCTGTATATCTACCATGAACGATTCTGCATCGATGGGCAGGGTGGCCATCAAGGCCTTTCTCTATTTTATGGTTACTGCGATGCTTGCTGCCGTGGTGGGTATTGTTGTTACAAATATTTTGCGTCCGGGTTATGGTACCAATCTGATAAAATTAGGTGCCGAGAGGGTATTTAGCGAGGCTGAAAAATCGCAGGCTGAAACACTTGCCGACAAGGTTGTGGATATTGTTCCCGAAAATATCTTTGCAGTCTTTAGTTCGGGCGATATTTTGCCAATAATTTTTATATCTTTGCTGCTGGGATATTTTATAACAAAGATAAACGCTAATCGTCAAGATGTTATAAATAATCTGTTTGAGTCCTTCAATGATGTTGTGATGGCTATTACGGGTTTTATCATACGTTTTGCTCCATTGGGGATTTTTGCTATTGTGATGGTGTTGGTTGGTGAGCAGGCGGGCGATATTACTATGCTGAAAGAGTGTTTTACCAATATTGCTTTTTTTGTCATTGTGGTTTGGATTTCGCTCATTTTTATGGGTGGCATTGTTCTTCCCGTAATGGTGGGGCTCATGGCAAAGGTTTCCCCCGTAAAGCACTTGAAACAGATTTATTCGGCTTTGATGGTGGCCTTTTCCACAAGTTCGTCGTACAGCGCGTTGCCATTGATTGTGAGCGATGCAAAGGATAAAATGGGTGTCTCTAACCGCGTTGCGAGTTTTACCGTGCCGCTTGGAATTACCTTTAATAAAGTTGGCACTGTTGTTTATGAGTGTGTTGCTGTGATGTTTGTGGCGCAGGCTGTGGGTGTGGAGCTTACTGCTGCGCAGCAGGTGTCTCTCATTGGTGCCTCCATTGTGGCGGTGCTGGGTGCCCCCAGCGTTCCCATGGCCGGTGTCATAACTCTTGCAGTGTTGTTGAAAGCAATGGATTTGCCCACCGATTATATTGGTATGTTTATGGCAATAGATATATTGTGCGACATGCCAAAGACACTGCTTAATGCGTATAGTGTAAGTTGCAGCGCTATTATTGTAGCGCGCAGCGAGGGTGAGATATTGAGGATATAGTCAAGGTCTTACAACAAAAAAATAATATAGTCTATATCGTGGTTGCGCACGACACAGACGAGTGTATAAGAAGATGAAAAAGATAAAAACTGTATCGGCTTGGTAGACGAGAATGTTTGGTTCAATAATTGTTTGGTATATAAACTCTTAATGATGGTATGGCAATGAAACTGATTGCTTGCATAGTTTCTCTCTTATTTTCTTTTTCTTTGGCTCCGCAGTGTATTAATGCCCAAACCAAGCGAGCCTTGGTAATAGGGCTTGGCATGTATAAGGATTCTGCTTGGAATAAGATTAATGGCGACAAAGATGTACCGTATGTCCTGGAAATCCTGAATAATGCCAATTACGAACAGATTATTACCTGCGTGAACGATGAGGCTACCAAAGCCGGAATAATATCGGCGTTTCGGACATTGACAGAGGCATGCAAGCCCAATGATATTGTATATATACATTATTCAGGTCATGGGCAGCAAATGCAGGATATGAGCTGCGATGAATCCGATGCTCTTGACGAGTGCTGGATTCCTTATGATGCCTACCGCAAGCCCTGCAAAGAGGATAAGGGAGAGAAGCATCTTGTTGATGACGAGGTAAATATATTATTAAACAATGTGCGCAACAAAATTGGTGATGGGGGAAAGATGCTTGTGGTAATGGATGCTTGCCATAGTGGGGATGCTACGCGCGGAACTGATGAGGTGGCGCGTGGTGTCGATGATATTTTCAAGGCTGTTAAATCGCTCTTGGATTTATATATAAATGGGGATAATGCTGATATTCATCCATGTGCCGAACGCTGGATTGCTTTGAGCGCCTGCGACAGCGACCAAGTTAATTTTGAAATGAAGGACCCTGTTGCCGGCAAACTTACATATGCCATTTATACCGAACTGAAAAACGGTGTGGCAGGCGATAATGAGGCGTTTTTCAGGAGATTAAGAATGTTTATTAATAGAAATACGGGTACCCGCCCGCAAAAACCTATTATCACCGGCGAAATTAACAGATATAATATAACCGACATATTGAGATAAATGGCAAAAGTTATAGATTTTGAACCTCTGCCGCAGAAAGAGGCTCGATTAGTTGCCGGTATGTATGCGGGTAACAGATTGGCACAAGAGGAATTATATGTGTATTGTGCCGATTATTATTACGAAAAGTATCGTGCCTTATTTTACGCACCGGAATATGCCGTAAAAGAGATTTTCCAGAACTCTTTTATCAAGTTCTGGGAGAATATCGGGTGTGGCAAAATTTTTGTTGAGAATAATGTTGTCAAAGGCAAGAACAGGGAACCAATAAAAGGCAGTGTAAGAACCTACTTTATGGGGATTGCACGGCTTAAATATATGGAGTGGGTGCGCGAACACCCCACCTATGCCGACCCCGAAACCGAGATGGGGAGGGCCATAAGGGCCAATGGCTTTGATGAGAGTGAGTATTTGGATGCGTTATATGCCGAAAGCGATAACATTCAGTTGGAGATAATAGCCGATATTATATCCCATATGCCGGCACGATGCTATGAGATTCTTACAAAATTCTATTACGAAGGCAAAGATCTTGATATGATATTGCAGGAGATTCCGTCAATAGAATCCAAGAATGCCCTTAAAACAAAGAAACATAAATGTATGGATAATCTGCGCGAAGTGGCAAATGAAACATACAGGCGATATCTGAAGTATAACTAAAATTGAGTGTATGAAAAGGGATTTTCAAGATAGAATCGATGACTATATTCTTGGCAGGATGTCCGGTGAGGAGAAGGCTCAATTTGAGGCGGAAATAAACGAGGACAGCACCAAGAGAGAGCAGTTTGAGTTTACCAAGAAAGTAAAGGATGCTATATCTTCCCGCGAGGAAAAACTGTCAAGGATGAGGCAGATGCAGAGGAGGTATAGCCAAGCACATGTTCGTGTGCGAGCAAACGGTACGGATGGCTGTTGTTGCCCGGCTCCTGCACCTGAAAATATCGAGCAGAAACCTCAGCGACGAGTTTGGCGTTGGTGGGTTTCGGGTATTGCTGCTGTGCTCATAATAGGGTTGCTTGTGGTGAGCCCATCTATATATGACTCGTTTTTTGCGGATGATATGCCTGCTATGATAATGCGTGGCGATGGTAATGAAATCTTTGTTGCTGATAGCTGTGTTGTAAGCGACTCCATAATCAACGATACCATAGCAGGAGACACCACCATTGTTAATGGAATATTGAATGAGGCAGATGAATAAGCGTATAACATCATTAATAGTATGCTTGTTTATTTTGATTTCGGCTTCGGCGCAGACGCTTACGATGCCGGAAATAGAGGCTGCCATATATCGCGCCTTTGGCTTGTTCAAAGAACTTAAATACAACGAAGCCTTGGAGGCATTTTTGCACATTGGTGCAAATGTCGATGCAAGCAGGTCGGAACCCGAACGTCAGGCGCATGTATACAGCCTTGGTATGGCATGTTCATGTTACACCATGACCGAACAATATGAAAAGGCTTTTCAATTGGCCGAAAAACTTATTGCCGGGAATTTGAGTGATAGCGAAAAGGGCGATATTTATCATCAATACGTATACAACGGCTATATATTGTCGGGCAAATTGATGCTGAGTAAAAGGCCCGGTGGTGCCGACTACGCCAAGGCGCGTGAGTTGCTGGAAAGGGTGAGGCCATATGCCGAAGGTGATTTTCGGAATTCTGTGAGGTCGAGATTTTGCACAGCATATTATTTCGAGGGTATGGTGAATTTGGGAGCCCAAAAATTTAATGTTGCACTGAATTGTTTTGAACAAGCCTTAAAAGGTTACAGCGAATTGGGCATGGCCGAGCATGAACTATCCACGTTAAAAAACATGGCATCAGCTCAGTATCATATGTATAACATCCAAGGTGCCATTAAAAGTTATGAAAAAGCCTTGTCGCTCTCTCGTTGCATAGATGATAAAACGGAATTTATTGCACTCTTGGCCGAATTGTATAGGTTGTATGGCGAAACGGGCAATATCGAAAAGGTAACCGATTGTATGAATTGCATAGATTCTGTAATGGCTGTTGCAGTCAGCAACGATGTCCGTTTTGAGTATAATGTGCAAAGAGGCAAAGAGGCAGAAAAACAGGGTCGTTTCAATATAGCAGAGCAATGGTTCTTTAAGTGCAAAGATATTGCCGAGAAGCAGGCTCCCGCGGAAATAAGTGCCAACAAATATATTGCATATGCTGCCATCAGGGATTTATATGCAGGACAAAACCGATATGATGAGGCATTGCAATATGCCAAGATGGTAATAAAGGAGGGTAAGCAAAATGTAGCCTCGGCCGATATGGATTTTTACCTTTCTTATATATCGCCGGCTAAGATTTACAGCTGCATAGGTGATAGAGAAAACTGCCAAAAGTATTTGGACAGTTTGTTTATCGCAGAGACGAGTGTGAGCGAGCCAAGGAGATTGAGCTTGTTGTATTCGACGCGTGCCACATGTTACAGCAATTTGCATGAATATGAATTGGCACTTGGAGATTATAAAAAGGCCAACGAAATATTGGCTGCAAAATATCCATCCTCGGATGGCGACAGGGCAGGCCTCTATGCTATGATTGGTGGAATGGAACATGTGTTGAACCATTACGAGGAGTCGGAATATTACTATGATTTGTATGCCGATGCCATAAAGGATATATATGGCGAGAGCAGTCTCAAATATATCAAAGCTCAAGTTTATTTAGCCAATGCCCAAGGCTTTGCCGGCCATATAAAGGATGGTTGCGATAGCTACACATCGGCCATAACAAAGTTGAAAGGGGTTGTTAGGAGGAACCTTCCATACATGAATACCACTGAACGCGAGGGTTTCTGGAACTCGCTCATGCCGTTGTTCACATTGATGACTCCTTATGCGTTGAAGGCAGGACTATACCAAACAGAATACACAAAAACCTGTTACGATGCGCTGCTGTTATCTAAGGCCTTTTTGCTTGATTCGGAGCGCTCCATATTGGATGTAATACAGGCTGAGGGCGACGATAAGGATATGCAAACCTATCTGAAAATTTCGATGTTGAATGCTCGCATTAAGGAGTGGGAGAAGAACTATTCACTGTATGCCGATAGTATTTTAATGACATCGGATAGTGTGAACAGTCTTGAAAAAGATTTGATGCGCAGATGCAAATCAATGGGCTGTATTGCCGGGTTTATGTCTGTGAATTACGATGCTGTGCGTGGGTATATGCGGCGTGGCGATGTGCTGATAGATTTTACCGATTTTACGCTTGAAAATGGGGATAGAAGGTATGCCGCCTATGTAGTTAAGAAGAATCTAAAATATCCATTGCTCGTTCCGTTGTTTACTGAATCTCAAATCGACAGCTTGGGTATTACACGCCCCGATATGTTCTATGATTCCGATTATGCACCATCTGTAATCAAACTATTGTGGAATCCCTTAAAAGAATATATAGCAGAGGGGGCTACGGTCTATTATGTCCCATCGCAAATGCTTTTTAGAGTTTCTCCCGAGTCGTTACCTCTCGAAGATGGAACGCTGCTGGGCGAGCATTATAATTTTGCCCGATTATCGTCGGCTCGCGAATTGGTTAAGAGACAAAACGGACGTAAGCCTGATTGGTCATCGGCCGTGTTGTATGGCGGATTGCAATACGATTTGAAACCGGAACTTATGGCAGAAAATGCAAAGCAATATGAACTGCCCGACTTATTGGTGATGCGAGGGATGGACACCGTGCGAGGCGATTCAATCTTCAATGAATTGCCGGGCTCGAAAGTGGAGGTTGAAGCAATAGCGGACATCCTGCGTCGTTCTCATATTAAGGTTACTCCATATTCGGGAATGGAGGGTACAGAGGAATCCTTCCTTAATATGCATGCCAAATCTCCAAGCATACTACACATGGCAACTCACGGATTCTACTATACTCCCTCTGCCGCCGATGATGTCAATTTCTTGAAAGGGTATAGCGATGCAATGTCGCTATCGGGGCTGATTATGTCGGGTGGCAATGCGGCATGGCGTGGCGAGATTTTGCCCGATGGTGTGCTTGATGGTATTTTAACGGCAAGTAATATAGCTCGTCTTGATTTAAGCGCTACGGATATGGTGGTACTGTCGGCCTGCCAGACAGGGCAGGGCAGTGCAACAGCCGAGGGGTTGTATGGCTTGCAACGTGCTTTCAAGAAGGCCGGAGCGGGTACAATGGTTATGACATTGTGGAGTGTGAGCGATAAGGTGGCAACAGAGTTCATGATTAAGTTTTATGAGGTTATGGTCGAGAACGGTTGGGATAAGCATAAGGCTTTTGAACAAGCAAAATCATATATCCGCACACAACATCCTGACCCATATCACTGGGCTGCGTTTGTGATGCTGGATTAATATAAAATAATATGAAAGAAACGATATGCCCGTTTTGTAATAAAAGAAATGCCTATGAGAAACTGTATATTGAGGAAATCGGTTTCAAACTTAACTCGTATGATCTTGGGACCATACGCGTGGATGAGTATGGCTTACTGAATATAAAATGATGTAAAACTTGCTATTATAGAGACAAGAGAATTAAGAGATATTCAAATCTCCTTAAATAGACAAGTGTAAGTGTGTTTCTTCTCTTGTTTCTCATTGTTCACATTGGGCGAAAATTAAACCGGGACAATTATTTTGATGTGGATGAATTCCTTGGTATCGTTTTTTTGATTTCTATTATTTTATTTATACTGTCTTATGCTCTCTCAAAATTTAGAGGATGGCTGTTAAAACACCTATGATGATTCTCTTTTTGCTTTATCAAAATCAAATATCGTCTCACTCTGTTCTAACCCATTTGCAATAGTACAAGTGGGTTACTTTTTTCATATACTCCTCATTAATGATTAAAATTTAATCAAACAGATTCAGTATGAAGTATCAGGATGAGGTCGTATCCTCGTTAAAACAGTTTGCAAGCGATGTGTCATATTTTGCCGGTGTCGGTTGGTGGCACTTCAGATATGGGGATTTCCCTATGGTATATATTCCGGGCGATGAGTCCTTGAATATGATTAGAATATGTATTCCGCATTTAGATAATGCAGCGGCTTATGGAAACGAACTTCTTGCCACTGCGATTAATGAAGCAAATCGGGAGATAAAGTATGTGAAAATTGTTGTACTTGGCAATAATAGCATATCCATAAATTATGACCACAAGTGCGATGGCGAGAATGTGCATGCAATAGTGTTACACATGCTGAAAACACTTTGTATAGCAGCCGAATATCTGAAAAATAAATTATTTGAAAAATAAATTAATTTTTTAGGTTACTTTTTTGCTGTCCGTCTCATAAAGGTTAAAAAACAAAATAAACCGATATGAGAAATATTAGCAGCAACATCTGGAAAAAAATAAGCGATGCGGAATATATCGCCGGATTGAAGAGTGGTGATAACCATGTTACCGAGGCATTCTTTTATGGGCTTTGTAACTATATGCTCAACGATATCAAGTATTCGTTGATGGATGGTAAAGTGGATTATGACGAGTTGGTGAACGAATTCTTTATATACTTGTCAAAAGATAATTGGCACAAACTTGATACCTTTGCCGGTATAAACGGTTGCAGTTTTTACTCTTGGGTAACACGTATTACATGGCGCTTTTTCCTTAAACAGCGCGAAGCTCTCTTTGGCAAGGCCTCCCTTGATATAAACGACGTGCAGATAGGTAACATGGTGGATAATCTTAGCACAGAGATTGCCATGGATGTGAATACGACATTTGATAAAATGCCAAACAAACGATATGTTCAAGTGCTGCAGTGGATGTTGGTCGATGGATATGATGCCGACGAGGTGGCAGACATGCTTGGCACATCGGCCGCCAATGTGTATAACATAAAACACCGGGCTATCGTGCAGTTTACCGAGATTTATAATGCTTGTTGATAGAAATGGCGTTTTCCGCGACTCTTTGTAGGCAAATTATAAATCATAATCAAGCATGGAGTTGAAAAATAAGCGTACAAAGAGATGTGTTGGGGAACCGGTGTTGAATTTTATTTCGGGTGAAACCAATACGCCGTCGGCAAAAAGACTCACAAAAGGTATATGCAGCGTCCAAGCTCTTTGGCTGTTGGCCAAGATGAGCAAAACCATAAAAATGGGCGGGAGCGAGTAATTGTCAGCTCTATCGCGCATAGATTAGATATCCCGATGTTTAATTAAAATAGATATTGTTTATGAGTATTATTAACGAGAAACAGGACATTCCCGCTGCCAGGAGAAGTTGCGATGAGAAACTGTTTTTGGATTTATCTGAAACGGATTTTGCAAATAATGGTTATAGTGTGAGCGAGTTGGGCAGTGGTATTTGTGCCCTTGAACAATCTATATGCGGATGGTGGAAACAGCGTTATCTTATTGACAAAAATAATTGCCGGGCTTTTGAAATAATGGACGAGAATATGAGGCTTATGTTTGTATCAAAAGACGATATCGATTGGGAAAGCATTGCCCAACTGCCCGAAAGTATTAGAATGAGAGCAAATGCATTGTCTGCCCGATTCCCGAGCTTTATACATGGTTTTAAGAATGGTGTTGCGTTGGTATCTTGGCAACTGAACCCCGAGGGGCGTTATTACATGGACGAAGACGGCTATGGCATGACATCGGATGATGAGGTTACTATATATGGCTTTATAGATACCTGTATGAATGTACTTGTGAAGTTTCGTTATATTAATGATGATTGGACACTCTTGAATAAGATGCGCGATGAAGCACAAAGTAAACTAAAATAAACAGCATATAATGAATAGAGTTATCCTGATAATTACAATTATCTTTGTTTCCGTTCTAAGCACTGCGGCTCAGAGTGATTACGATATGAGGAAGGCTCAGAGCTATCAACGTGAAGCGGAGTATTACCGAAAGAAGGCCGATGGTCATCGTCGCGAGGCCGCTTACTACCTAAAGAGGGCAGAGCAATATCGGAGTGATGCCGCTTATTATACAAAGCGGGGTGATTTGGAACGGGCAAAGAGGTGTTCTGGCTATGCAGATAATGAGGTAGATAAATATAAAACACAATTGCAATATGCAGCCAGGGCCGATGATAGGGCTGCTCTGTACTTGAGATGGGCAGCTGATGCTCTAAAGAAAAAATAGAATATAAATGAAAAAAGTTGTGCGGCATTGTTTCATCGCATCGGTTATAAAATATGACTACGCTGTTTGAAACTGATGCCGACCGTTTTTTGTGGCGCAAATGATATATAATTTCCAATAGTATTATATTTATTATGCACCTATCGGGCGTTATAAAAGAGCCTTTTCTCATGCAAAGAGAAAGGGCTCTTATTATTGTAACTAATGCTTAATTGAGTGTATTATGGTATCTGTAAAATTAAAGTTCAGGCCCTCGTCGGTCAATGGTAAAAAGGGTAGGCTTTACTACCAAGTTATTTGTATGAGTAAAGTCAGACAGATTGCAACGAATTTCAAAATTACTGAAAGTGAATGGAACTCCGATTTGGAGTGTGTAGTCATTGGCGCGGATGATTCTCGTGCCGATTATTTACATCATGTGCAAAATCGCATAGAATGCGACAAAAGGCGTTTCATGCGTGTGATTAACAAATTTTCTGTTTCCAATGTGCCATTTACCGTGGATGCACTTGTGAATGAATTCAACAAACAGTCATCAGGTATTACGTTCTTCTCGTACATGGAACATTTGATAGCTCAATTTTGGACGCATGGACAATTCCGTACAAGTGAAACATACCGTGCTACTCTTAATAGTTTCAAAAGGTTTAGAAATGGGGCCGATCTCTATTTCGATGATATAGATTCGGAAATGCTCATCTCGTATGAAAATTATTTAAGAACAAGAGGGCTGGCACCGAATACAATATCTTTCTATATGAAACGGCTGCGTGCGGTATATAATAATGCGGTGGAAGATGGATGTGCCAATGAGAGAAATCTGTTTAAGAAGGTGTTTACATCATCGGAGAAGACGGTAAAAAGAGCTATCTCGTTGAGATTTCTTCGCAAACTGAAAGATATGGATTTAAGCTGCTCTAAAAACAGATGCTTTGCTCGGGATATGTTTCTATTCAGTTTCTATACGCGGGGCATGTCGTTTGTTGATATGGCCTATCTTCAAAAGAAAAATCTTAAATATGATGTTTTGACATACAGACGAAAAAAAACCGGGCAATTATTGTCTGTTCATTGGGAGAATTGTATGCAGGAAATTGTAGAACGGTATTCATCGTGCACATCCCCATATATGTTATCAATAATTAAAAATCCAACTGACAATATTCGCAAACAATATCATAACGCATTGACACTTGTAAATCATAACTTGAAAGCCATAGGGAGGGAATTAGGGTTGAACCGGCCTCTAACGATGTATGTAGCCCGCCACTCTTGGGCAAGTATCGCGCGGGATGAGGGAATACCTATAACCATAATAAGTGAGGGTATGGGGCACGATTCGGTGAGTACCACGCAAATTTATCTTGCATCATTGGAAACACAGATTATAGATAAAGCAAATAAGAAAATACTGAAATTGTTATGAATGTGATAACAACTGCAGGAGCTCCCCGGGGAGCTCCTGTTTTATAACCACAAGAACAAATATATGCCGCTTGGAATAGCCTATCTCCTGGCAGGAGATGGTGCTATTTTTGCAAAATTATGTAAAATATCCTTTCAGCAAACATTTTCAAGAAATATTTTCTCACTCTTTCTCAAAAAAACTAAAAAAGCATCGTAATAGCTATCTATTATTTCAAAGTTTAGTAGCAAATTATTGTAGAACAAGATGATATCTATTTGATAGATCTCCTGCCAGGAGATGCATGTTGTATTGTGTATAATACTTCGTAATGTTAAATGATTTTTAGATTTCAATTCAAATATGGCTAAGTGGGACAATAGAGATACAGCGGAATTTAAGGCCGATGAGACTGCGTTTTATAGCGAATGTCAGAGTTATACATCAAGAATAGAGGAGTGTAGAAAAACACAAGATAATACTTATTTGCCCGACAAAGAAAGAGACGAAGCTCGCGAGATGAAAAAGAATCTCGAAAATGAAAGGCAGATGCTTATTGATGATTGGAAAGAGAAGTATGGGCAGTACGATGAGGATAAAGCACGTAGAACCAGAATCGATGGTAGCAAGGTTGTAGGCGGATATGGTAATTATTGGGCTATATTGGCTGAACAAGAAAGAGAAAATGCAGAGTGTGAGTGCGACGAGGAAGAAGATTATGGTATGTAATTTGTAAATGCCATGGGTGAAACTTTTATAAATTTATTCATCGCGTTGTTGTCCTGGATATTCTCAGGAGTGGTTTCTGTTGCAAAATTTCTCTTTGGCTTACTTGCAAAATTATTTTCAGCAGGAAATAATGCTCGACAGCAGAAGTCTATAATAAAGATTAGGGATACCATATATCAGGCACACAAGGATAATGAGACCATGTTGCAAATGATAAATCGAATAATGAAGAGCCTGCCGAATAGTATTGATGTAAATGACAGAACCTCTTTAGATGACCAACTTGCATATTGTAATCAAAAACATCCCTCTCTGACTCAAGCCAAGGATAATATAACCAGCGACCTAAGCAGTGGCGTTCCTGCGAATGCCGGCGATTTGATACGAAAATACAAATTTGTTATGCAGGAGATTGCAAGTATTCACTATGCAATGTCTTACGATAGCCTTGATGCCATCTCAAAAAAGTATCAAGGTGATACCTATTTTGTTAATTCGCTGCTGACATTTTCAAGAGTAAATAATTTAAGGCAGACAGATAAATGCTGGGAGTATGATATGAATAATATTCATTACAAACTCACCTTGAACGAAGGTGCGCACGAGGTTGTGATAACCGCATTGCCACAGGATGCCATTTTTTTCGAGGATAAGCCGGGGCGTGTATTCCCCGCACCAGCTCCAAATACTTCGCATGCTCCGTTGTATTTCAACACCGACCACAAATTGGAATATACATCGGTGCGCAAGATATCGGAAATAACTCATTACGATGTGTATGAGTATTTTGAAACGGTACATCGATTGATGAAAAACAAGCATATCAATCAATATGCGGGCAAGGCTGTTCTGACACGTGGCAATGCCGAGGATATAGAGGATAATTGTCAGGAGTTTTTTGTAAAAGGTAGCCTCAGGCAAGTGGCGCCGCCTCCTGTGGAATATCTGACAGACGAGGAAAAAATGCCTAACGGTCGTCAACGTTGGGCACAATTGCCCGATTTGGCCAAAGCCGGTATGCTCTCCCAGAAGGGCTTCGTAATAGGTAAAATGGGCTATGGCTCGTTTATATATACGGGTGATTACAGCGGGCACATCCTAACGATTGCCTCAACAGGCAGTGGAAAGGGTGTAGGTGTTGTTATTCCCAATCTGTTGCGCCACAAGGGGTCGGCAATAGTACTTGATCCCAAGGGCGAGAATTACATTGTTACGGCGCAGCAGCGCGGCAGGCTTGGTAATAAGGTATATTATTTCGACCCGTGGAATGTTATGAGCTGTTACCCCGGTGTCAATCATGCAAATACGATAAAAGCCCGTATTAATCCTTTTGATTATTTGAAGGTTGATGACCCCGATTTTATTGATAATGCAAGGGCGTTGGCCTCCAGCCTGATAGTAAGAGACGACCCAAGTGGCTCATTCTTTTATAATGAGTCCGAAACCTTTTTGTTCCGCTTGATTGTATCGGTGTGTGTCAGATATCCTATGGGCAGCCCCGACAGAAATATATCTACCGTTCGAAATCTGCTCGTCTTGCCGCCATTTGATTCGGCTATCAGCTTGTCAGAATGGGTGTCAAACGAGATTATAGTGAATTCGAAAATACCGAATAGTCTTAAAATGATACCGGGAGAGTTGTTGTCGTGGCTGGCTCTGAATAAGAAAGGAAAGGCTTCGGCGTTCACCAATACATACAGCTTTGTTTTGCAGGCAACAGACTTTATTACAAATCAAGGGGTTGCCGAGTCTCTGAAAACATCCAATATGGATATGATGCAACTAAAGACAAACCCGCAAACATTGTATCTTATAATGGATTTGAAACGATTGACAATGAATAGTGCTGTTTATAAGCCTTTCATTCGTTTTATTGTAACTACTGCAATGTTAGGTGCATCAGTTAGAGTCGGAAGCGTTAACAAGCCCAAAGATCGTGTTTTATTCTTGCTGGATGAAATTGCACAATTGGGAAATCTTCAGTACCTCCCACAAATGCTTTCTATATATGCAGGAATGGGTATCACAGTATGGACCATATGGCAAGATATAGCTCAAATTCAAAAGAACTACGACAAAGAATGGTCATCTATTGTAAATAACTGTGCTGTCCAGCAATACTTTGGTGTAAATGATAATGATACAGCAGAGAATGTATCCAAGAAAGCGGGTAAAACAACCGTATATAAGAAAACCATAAGTGTTACAGACCAAGTAAGCGGTGGCGAATCAACAACGGAAAGTGAAGGCACTTCTGTTGCACGCGGAACAAGCAATACCCGTGGAACCAATACCGGATATTCATACCAAGGATTCAATTATACATCATCGGGTGGGAGCAGCGAGAGCTTTACCGATAATGAAACTTTTACCAGCAATATAAACTTCTCTAAGTCGATACAGGTTGGTTGGTCAAAGAGTAAGGGGGAATCTGTGGTACAAGAGGTTATAGACCTTATTGCTCCCCATGAAGTAGCGAAAACCAATACACAGGGTGTAGATGCACAGTTAGTATTCTATCAAGGTAAATTGGCATACCCTATATTAAGTGGAAAAATCAAGTATTTCTCCGACTTGGAATATATTAATGAGCATGAAGAGAATCTTACCCGTGAAAGAAATTAATAACTTTAAATTTATTGGATTATGTCAAAAGCAGATGATTTGAGAAATGAACGTGATGCCAAATTGGATAAGGCTGAACACGACTATCGTAGCCATCAGGATGCTATAGCTGAAGAAAAAGAGAATGTGAAAAGCCAAGCCCAGGAAAAAAGTGCAAGAGGCGAGAATTGTGATGCCGAAATGGAACGCTATAATGAGCTGGATCGTCAGGAGGGCGCAAACTATGAGAATTATAAGTCTCAGCGCGAGGAGATCTATGCTGAATATGAAGGTTCTATTCAAGAGGCTGAACAACAGGAGGAGGCAGAGCAGGATGAAGATTATCAGATGTAATGAAGTGCTTGGTTTGTAATAGTGCAATAAATGGTCAATATTATCAGGATTACTGGGGAAATAAAGTCTGCCGTAGCCATATTGACAATAACGAGGTTACATTCTGTGCTTCGTGCGGCTCCTTTGTGCCTGTATGTGATAGTACCGGCGATGGGCGCTCTTTGTGCAAATCCTGCATGGCAAGCGTAATCTCTAATGCCGAGCAGGTAAATAAACTTAAAAGGTATGTGTTGCGCCAATTAATGGATATCGGGGTGCTGTTCAATGACAAGTTTCTCGATTCTGTGGATATAGATATAGTATCGCCGCAGAAAATGGCCGAAATTAGAAAACAGCCCATTAATTTCCAAAACAAAGGCCTCACCCAAACTCAGTCTCGTAATACCATTGGAGGGCGGTTGTTTGGATGTAAAGACAAACACGAACATCATATATATATGTTGTCATACTTGCCTAAAATTGAGTTTGCCGCAACCCTGGCTCATGAGGTTTTGCATATATGGCAAATTGAAAATGGAATACAACTCCCGCCATTGAAATGCGAAGGCTTGTGTAATATCGGTTCATATCTGATATACGAAAACATGAGTGCCCAAAAAGCTCCTTATTATAGAAAAAGCCTCATGGAGAGCCCCGATCCCATTTATGGAGATGGGTTCAGGCTTGTTTATAGTATATACGAGCAATGTGGTGCCGAAGAACTATTTGAGATTGCAAAAAACAACAAACTTTAATTATTACCACTATGGATAACACTAAAGAATTTGAAGACTTTGATATTGAAGTAAATGAAGTATCTCAGTCTAATGTTGAGGAGGTTCACGAGGAAACTCACGTTGAGACAGTTGTAGCCGATGAACCGGCGGAGTGCGATAATGCTACCGATGTCGATGCTACCGATGAATCGGTGGTGTGTGATAATGCTACCGATACAAAGGAACCGGCGACAATTGAGGGGGCAGAACCGCAGTCCGAGGAATCGGCTGTATCCAACGAATTAATCAATATGCTTCTTGAGCGTATTGAAAATCTAACCCAACAAAATGAGTTGTTGCATGATAAGTTTGATGCTAAGATATCTGACGATAAGCATAAAGCGCAGTTATTCGACAAAATGTATGACGAATTAGCGAGTTACAAAAAAGACTTGTATGCAAAATTAGTAGGTCCATTTATAAATGAAACAATTTCTCTATTAGACGACTACGAAAGATTGGTCGATAAAATTGATTCTATAGATAAAGAAAGGCTTGTTAAGTACGTTAAAGGGATTCCTGATGACTTAGAGAATCTACTTGATAACAATGGAGTAGAAAGATATTGCGATGATACTGAAAAGTTCAATCCCAAAACTCAACGAGTTGTAAAAACCATCTTCACAGGTGATATAGGGTTGGATAATATAATTGCTGAGCGAATCCGTAAAGGATATAGATGGAATGGAGTTATGTTAAAACCAGAGATGGTAAAGATTTTCAAATTCAAAGAGGGGTATATTGAACCTATTAAATCAGATAAGGATAATTGTAACCTGTCTGAATTCACACCTCCAGCACCAGAAACTGAGGAAACGACAGCAACTCAAGAATAATAAGTTATTAATTTTTTAAACAAATAATTTTAGAACTGTTATGGGAAAAATTTTCGGAATCGATTTAGGTACAACTTATAGTTGTATAGCCTATGTAAACGAGTATGGCGTAGCAGAAGTTGTTAATAATCAAGATAGCTCGCCAGTAACTCCATCTGTTGTTGCATTTGAAGATGGTGGTGCCGTATCTGTTGGAAGTGCTGCAAAAGAAACTCTTAATAGTGACCCAGACAATGTTTGCTCTACGATTAAGCGTCAAATGGGTAAAAGAGATTATATGTTCAACGCATTTGGCAAAGATTATTCACCAGAAGCGATTTCTTCTCTTATTCTCCAAAAATTAACTAAAGATGCAAGTGAGGTATTAGGAGAAGAAGTTAAAGACGTAGTCATTACTTGTCCGGCATATTTTGGCCTTGATGAGCGCGATGCTACACAAAAGGCTGGTGAAATTGCAGGTCTGAATGTTCTCGGAATTCTTAATGAGCCAACAGCTGCTGCAATATCTTACGGTATGCAAGTAGAGAATCCTCAAACCATAATGGTATATGATTTAGGTGGAGGTACTTTTGACGTGACCATTATTAAAGTGGAAAATGGTAAAATACAGGTTGTTGCAACAGGAGGAGACCATATGATGGGTGGTAAGGATTGGGACGATGCAATTCGTGAATATACCATTAATACCTATTGCGCACAAACTGGTGAATCATCTGATAGTGTCTATGATGATAGTGAAGCTATGGGTGATCTTGAATTAAAAGCTGAAACGGCAAAAAAGCAGCTCACACAAAAAGAGAAGGCTATTATTAAACTAAACGGTGAAAAGATTGAAATAACACGAGAACTTTTCGATGAAAAGACACATGACCAATTGGAAAGTACTATTACAAAAACTCGTGAGACAATGGCCGATGCTGCCAAGAAAGGTGTAACTGCATACGATAAAATATTACTTGTGGGAGGAAGTACTCGAATGCCGCAAGTAATGGAACGATTAAAACAGGAATTCCCAAATACACCTATCGAATTCTGTGATCCTGACCAAAGTGTTGCAAAGGGAGCTGCTATTTATGGCATTAATATGGCTGCTTTTAATCAATCAGAAGGTGAGACTAAAATTTCTGAGGAAGAAAAAGAAGAGATAAAGAACAATCCTATCTTTAAATTTGGCAGTGGAACTCAAGCGAAGCCTCTTACTATTGTCAATGTAATTAGTCAAAGTATCGCTGTTAGATTGTATTGTCAAGATGATCAGTTGCACATTGTTAATCAAATTTATAAAAACACAGAGATTCCATGTCAATATGAATTAAATGCAGGTACTCAAGTCGCTAATCAAACATCTGTAAATATAGAAATTTTTGAAAACGCAAGCAATGATGAATATGTTGAAGAAGAACTTTGCAAGCCTCTTGTAGATGGAGAACTTGGTCCATTGCCAGAGAATCTTCCAGCAGGAGCTCCAATTGATGTGATTTTCAAAATTGATGAGAATGGTCTACTTTCAATTGATGCCGAACACAAGCCAAGTGGAGCAACTAAGCATCTTGAGGTGAATTTGCAAAATGCTCTAACTCAAAAAGAATTGGAAGAGGAAAAGAAAAAAGTTAGTGGATTAAGAATACAATAAAAGTTCTATGGAACGTTTTATAGGAATAGATTTAGGGACAACGTACTCATCGGTAGCAACTATCGATGAGTACGGTAAACCCGTGATAGTTAGAAACCACAATGGTGAATCTTTAACACCATCTGTAATATACTTTGATGAATTTAACAACCCTATAGTTGGTTCAGAAGCCAAAGAGCTATTACAAAGTGGCGAAGAAAATGTTGCAATGTTTTTTAAGAGATTTATGGGAGATGATGTGTATCGTTTCTATGCATATGATCATGAATACACTGCAAAAGATTTGTCAGCAATAATGCTTCGCAAACTAAAAAAAGATGCAGAAGAAGCATTGGGTGGTGAGATTAAAAACGTAGTTATTACAGTCCCTGCATATTTTAATGATTTACAACGTTCCGAGACAGTCGCAGCTGGTGTTGAAGCTGGGTTTAATGTACTTCGTATTATTAATGAGCCAACAGCAGCTGCTATAACTTATGGAATAAGCAGGTCAAATCATCAACGATTATTAGTCTATGATTTAGGAGGAGGTACATTTGATGTGACTATATTGGAAATTAGTCCAGATGCCATAAAGGTCTTAGCTACAGGTGGAGATCATGAACTTGGCGGAAAAGATTGGGATGATATGTTAATCAGTCATATCGTAGAACAGTTTCAAATTGAATTTGGAGTAGATCCGACAGAGTCCGTTGAAGTTTATAATGACCTTGCGTATGATTGCGAGAAATTAAAAAAACAACTCTCATCCAAAGAAAGTGCAGTCATAAGTGTTAGATATAATGGAATGCGCGGACGTTATACCATAACAAGAGAAAAATTTGAAGAACTTACAGAAGCACAACTTAGAAGCACAAAGACGATGACGGAACATGTGTTAAGCGAAGCCGGATTAACGTGGGCCGATTTGGATGGTGCTTTATTAGTAGGAGGAAGTACGCGAATGCCAATGGTTGAAAATTGGGTCCGTCAAATGTCTGGGAAAGAGCCACTACGAGGTGTCAATGTTGACGAAGCAGTTTCATTAGGAGCTGCAATCCAGGCTGGAGTTGAAATGCAGAAGAAAGTAAATTACAAATTAGGAGGACAAACATCGTCAAATCAGCAATTCCGCTTGTTAGGTTCAAAAAAGATTGTTGATGTAATGAGTCATTCGTTAGGAGCTGTTGCCGTCAGTGAAGATGGAGAAAAATACGTTAACTCTATTATTATTCCAAAGAACAAAGCTATTCCTGCTACAGAACGCAAAAATTTTCTTCATCACACTAAAAAGAATATTGATAATGATTTGGAGGTATATCTTACACAAGGGGAATCTACAGATATTAGGGACTGTATTGTGGTTGGTAAATATATATTCCATGGTATTAAACACTTCTCAAATGGAGAGACTATAATTAACATAGAATATTCATATGATGAGAATGGGCTCATTGTTGTAAATGGCATACAACAAGAAACCAATAAAGAACTTCAGATAGAGAAGGTTCCTATCTGTGAGGATATGCAGTGGTTGTATGATAAGCCCAAAGGAAAATCTATGCCACTTAATGTGATTATTGCAATAGATTTATCGGGTTCAATGTCTGGAAAGCCAATGAATATGGCAAGAAATGCAGCAATGGAATTTGTCAGCAAGATAGATTTAAACATTCATTGTGTTGGAATAATGGGATTTGCAGATCGCTCGAAAATGTTCAGTAATCTAACTCATGACATTTCTTCTATAGAATCAGCTATAAATGAACTTGATTGTAATGCATCAAGAGTTGGTTATGGTAATGATAATAATCCATTAGGAGATGCTATTGATATTTTTAAATATAAAGAGGACTTTAAGAATATATTAATAGTTCTTACAGATGGAGTATGGTCATCTCAAAAACAAGCAATAAAATCCTCTGATTATTGCAGAGAAGTAGGATACGAAGTTGTGGCTATCGGGTTTGGTAGTGCTGATAAAAAGTTCCTAGAAAGAATATCAACAAATAGTGAGAACGCTTTGATGACCAATTTGGACAATCTAGTAGATTCGTTTGGAAGCATTGCACAAGAAATCAGCCAAAGCGGAGGTGCTAGTGGGCTTAAATGGAATAAGTAACCTTAGAATTTGAATTATGGCAAACGAAATAACGAATTTATACGAAGAACTTGAGGAGGAACTTAATGTTAGTCAAACGGATGTTGACATAGTTCTCAAAGCCATTGATGATAAGATTATATGGTATAGGAAGAAAATAAACAATCCGAGATATAAAGCAATTGTTCCTATTAAAACGAAAGCCTTAAGTAATTTAAAGGCTCAAATATCGGATAATCCGGATGTCATAAAACAACATGCGGCAGCATATGCAGAGATTGCTCGTCAAAAGCAAATTGAGCGCGAAAAAAACATTCGTGAAAAGGGCAACTTCTTTGTAAGAGATGGAATGATTGCACAACAAAACCTGACTCAACTTGCTAACGAGACAAAATTAAGTGAGTCTGAAATCTTAAAATTGTTAGGTGCAAAAGTAAAGCAAAAGAGAATTTTTACCTATAAGGATGATGGTATCCAAGAATTAGAATCAGAGAAGATGAAACAAATTGCCGAGAAACTTAGAATTCTTGGCAAGAAACATATTTATGACTTTCTTGGAGTATCACCAAGTGCACCATTGGAGCAGATATCTAATGCAGTAAGTAGCAAGTTTAAATGGGTTACCGGTAATAGCAATAAAACAGATCCTATAGTAAATGCTACCGATGGACTTATAAAATTGTGTACCCCCATATTTAAAGATGAAAAAAGTCGTAGAAGTTACGATAAGGCAATAGAAAACGAAGGGTTTTCAAGTGTCCGTGAAGCTATTGAGATGATGAAATTTGGTTCGAAATATATTTCTCCATCTCAATATAAGCAATTATTAGATACATGTACACAAAATGGAATAACAAAAGATAAGGCAGAATATCTTATTTACACAACTGCGGAGAAAGCAGGAATAGATATCGATGAGGGCTCCGTAGGAGGCATGATTACATGTAGATATTGCGGTGCATTGAATGAACATTCTACTCATTCCTGTAGATCATGTGGAATGCCCGTAAAAGTTAAATGCCCTAAATGTGGAAAAGAAAGTGCAGATGATGATTATCGCTGTACAAAATGTGGATTCTCGTTGATTGAAATGAAAGATGCAAGAATTCACATAACTATGGCTCGTGCAGCAATATCTGGAAATAGTATTGACGATGCAGAGAAAGAGTTATTATTGGCTGCACGTTTTTGGCCTAATTGTCCCGATATATGCACACTCGAAAAAGAAATTACAGAAAAGAAAAAATCCATACAAGGTGTACTTGGCAAAATTAATGAACTTTGTAGTAAGAAGTATTATTATGCAGCACAACAGTACCTGTCTGTATTACCGCTAAACCATGCACAGCGCAAGGAGATTGAAAGTGCCGTTAATAATGCCGATGCTTTAATTGCAAAAGCAAACAATGCCTCCAATACCAATGAACAGATAGATTGCTATATGCAGGCTCTTTTAATCTGTTCCGACTGCGCTGTTGCAAAAGAGAAATTGCAATTGACACCTCCGACTGCGCCGACAAATATAAAAGCCGAGGTAATAGGCGGCATTATTCATGTAGAATGGACAAAGTTGCAGTCGCAGTATATCCAATATGTTCTTATTAGAAAAGCTAACGGAAGGCCCAGCAGCCTCAAGGACGGCGAGGTTATTTGCGAGACGTTGAATAATGCCGTGGATGACGCCAAGTCGGAGCCCGGTATCAGCTATTACTATGCAGTATATAGTAAATGTGGTGATGTTTGCTCTCCTCATGCTGCAATAACGTCAGCGCCGGCGTTGACGGTTGCCGATATAAATCCCAACTCAATAGCATTGGATATTCAGGAGACACAAATAGGTTTCAGCATTCCTTTCCCAAGTAAGGCAAAGAGTGTGGAAATATATCGCGACGGAACGCTGATTAAAAACCTGACGGGTACGTCGTATATGGATGTAAACCTTACACCGGAACAATCATATACTTATAAATTTGTTACGATATACGAGGATTGTAATCAGAAAAGGTTCAGTTCGGCGGGTGTAACGCAGGTGGTAAAGCCCATGTCGCCCCCTAAACCTGTCAAGCTGGTTATGACGGAAGAGAATGATATCGTTAAATTGTCGTGGGAGAAACCAAGTAAAGGTACATTGTGTATCTATGAGTCGGACAAGAGCTTTGATATATTGGAGAACAATAAGGTAAATATCGACAACCTTAAATATCGCCAATTAGACGTAAGCGGTAACTCGTATCAGTTACGCAAGAATTTCAGTGGTGTGAAATATTTCCTGCCCGTTACGGTTCAAGGGAATATCGGCGTGGCGGGTAAAGCCCTTAAATTGGTCTCTGTTATAAAACCAACCGGTGTAGGTTTCGACAGGAACGAAAATTTTGTAATGGTCAAGTGGAAATGGGATGGTATCTCCTCTGTTAGAATCCAAGTGCAGGTTGATAGCGGAAATATTCAAAAATATGATATTGACTCACCGGCAACGCCCAATTACAAGGTAGATCTTCCCAAGAATGCTAAATCAATTACCATCGTTGTTGCTTCAAAAGTCTGCGTGGGAAATGAAGTCCTTATTGGCGGGGAAATAACGCAATTCATTACTTTGAAATCGGTAAAGGTTAATTTCAAAGAGGTGAATAGCGAAAGTTTGTTCGGCTTATTTAATAAAGATAAATATAGTCTCTCAGTAGAGTGTGATTCTATATTGCCTTGCAAAATGGAACTTTTAATTGCTGAAAACTTCCCCCCGACAAACTTGGTAAATTACAAAACATATTTAACAATATTGCCCGATGAATTAAAGCCGGGCCGTGTGCTGAAAAAGGAGTTCCACTATACTAGAATACGGAAGGATAAGCCTGTCTATTTTAGGCTTATTGCTGCTGATAGAGAACTTGCGAAACAGATTGTGATTATTCCGGAAACAAGACAATTAAAATAATAAAATATATGAGTAAAATAGTATGCCCTTATTGCTTTGGTACTTTTGAGAGAAAGGACGTGATGTTCCGATGCTGCAATGAAGTAGGATGCAAGAAGGGAGATGATCCCGAATTGCATAAGTTTTGGGGAAATGTTCAAAATGAGTGCCCCAGCTTCAAACCTAAATTTTCTTTTGCGAGCCTGTTTGGCCGTATGCCCGAGAGTGCTGAATGTCCACACTGCCGAGAAACATCCTTCAAGGTTATTTGTCCGCATTGCCATAATCCCATTCCCAAGCCAATGGTTAGAAACAAGGGATATATAATATCGATTATTGGAGCACGAAGCAGTGGCAAGACTAATTATATTACCACGCTCATAAACGAATTGATTAATTATGGTCATTGTTTGGGTGATATTGGCACAACGCCTTCAAACGTGGCTAATAAGCCCGAGGATAATACCGAGAATAGATATAAAAGAGATTTTTTTGAAATATTGTACGAGAAGAACATATGTCCTCCTCAAACAGATATTAACGACCCAAAGAACAGAATACCTTTGATATACGAATTAGGACAGCAGAAAAAAACTCCAATCTATCTGGTTTTCTATGATACTGCAGGTGAGAATTTTGTCGATCCAAAGAATATTGCATCAAATGTGAAATTCCTGAATCATTCGGATGCAGTGATATTTCTTTTGGACACATTCTCAATCCCTTATGTGCATGATAAATTAAAGGCAAAAATGGGTCTGCCTGATATTGAATTGAAATATGACAGAATCATTTCTAACTTGATTACACACTTTGTTGAGGGAGACAAGCGTGTGAGGGACGAGCAATTCAAGAAACCTATGGCATTGGTGTTCAGTAAAATCGATGCTATTCTGAAAAATGAAGAGCTATTCCAAAACACATCATTGTCGGGAATATCCATAGAGAGAAACAGCTCCTTCATGGATGGCAGTGGCGTTAACTTGTCAGATATAGATTGTGTAAGCGATGGTATAAGAGCCGGATTGGCTTCGTGGAATGAGCATAATTTTATCAATAGTATGGAAAAGCATTACAAGAATGTTAAATACTTTGGCATTTCGGCATTGGGTGGCATGCCCGACAGAAGTGGTAACATTAGCAACTTGAGACCATACAGGGTTCTGGATCCGCTTGTTTGGATACTGTATCAATTCAAATATTCATTACCAATTGTAAAATAAATCATATTCTTATGACAACCTTGAATTACAAAGAGATTTATTACACATCGTCGGAGCGTTCTATAATCACGCATTCTGCCGGATTTGGCGTTCGTACATATACAAGTGGTATGGATTCGCATGTTGCTTCCGATATCGCCAAAAAATGTGTCTTCGGGTACAGCCTTGACGATAATCGTAAGCTGACATTTGAACAGATAGAGCAAAACCCAAGAATTGTTTATGATTATCCTCCAACTTACATCTATCAAAAAGTTTTATTGGATGATGGTTCTGTTAAATATGTCTTTGGTAGAACTATATACATAGGTATTGATTACGGCTATTTCGCCAAGATTGATCGTGCAATGAGAGCAGGTACCAATTATTTTGTTCATCTGCTTGTTTTTGATGAGATGCCACCTGCTTCAATATTTGCAGAAATCGAACGCGAAAAAATATTCCTTCCCAATGACTATACATGCTCTCCCGATAATGGTGAGTTTTTCTCTTTGTTGACAGGGGAACCGGAGTTGCTTTCTCCTAAAAGCATGCAATGCGAGCTAAATTGCGATTGTGGTATAGATGTTGAATTTGCGCATTGTATTGTGGCTTTTCTGCAGTCTTACTACAATACCGTAACCAATAAAGAAGAGGGCCTTAGGAAAATTATCATAAAAGCCACTGCTGCACAAACGCAGGAATTAATAAAAAAGATGGCTTGTCTGCCGCAGGCTTTGATTGGGGATAAGACTTTCCTGTCAAACTATATGGGAGAAAACGGTGTGCCCGATGATCTTAATATGATTTTCGTCAATGAGTTCAATAATAAAGAGTTCTATGAGAATTGTCATGTTTGCGTAAACGTGTCAAGTGGAGCTACAACGAATGTCGATGATAATTTTATCTTCAATAAAATCATTGAGTTGGGCGCCGAGGGCGATATTGCAACGGTGCTGAAATTGGTTGGTTACTATATAAACTTGGACCATACAAAGGAACTGGATTATCAATTTTTATATAATTTATTCATTGCAGTTGAGTCTGACAAGGATATCCGGTTGCAGGATGTTACACCGGGCTTCTTGGAGCGATTGAACGATGTGCATTTGTCATCGGCTCAGGAAACGGAATTGTGGAATAAGATTAATAGTGCCATAAATAATGGATTGACATCTAAAAAAGGTGCAGATGTGAATTTTACCATTAATGTAGTAGGGTATATTTTGCCTAAGAACAAAAAACACCTGAACATAGCTGCCGAGACAAAGGCTTGGCTTACCAATGTAATCTTTGGGGAGAATCCCTATTTGTCCAAGATTGTAAACAAGGGTAATGTGGATAATGTGATACTTCTTTTGGATAGAGCAAAAGTGTTGTCCGACGATTCTTTCTATAATGCATTGAGGCAGTCTAAGGATACAATCATATGGGTAAAGCTTATTCAATTTTATTATGACAATAATCTCAACCCCAATATGGAAACGGTGATAGAGAATATTTTGTCATCAGATATAGGTGGGCTTGATAAAGAAAATATGATTAAGCAGTTGTTTCCCATTGATAAGTGCGAGAATGAGCTCTTCTCCTATATTTTGAATAGAACCGACCGTATTCCCAAAATGATTGGGCTTGTAAGAACTGTTTGCTTGAATACCGATAAAGAGCGCTTTTCACTGATACTTGAACAATGTAACAATGCCCCTGACATTATTAGAGCTATCTCTCCGATAGTTTCATCGTTCTATAGCGGATTGATAGATCGCGATGCCGACTCGGGTATGAAGAGCTTGCTGTCGTTAACAGATAGGATTTCTGTAGAAGTGTTTAACACGATGGGGGTAACAGAACCATTTGCCAAGTATGTCAGAAAGGGTTTTGATAATCCTACGGAAGAGGTCAAGAATACCATTGATGCTATTTTGTCCTATAATATAACGATTGATGGGAATATTGCCGGGCAGGTTGCGATATTAAATAATTTGTTCAATGGCCAGGTTCCCGACAAGGTGGATGTAAATGTGTTGTATGCAGCCCATAAAATGAACAAGAAAGCTGATTATATACGAGAACTATATGAGGCATGGCTGAAAACAGAACCCGCAACCAATGAATTGAAGGATTATATTAAAGGGGCTGTAAATCTCTCGTCTGCAATGATAGAAGAGATAATACTTGCTACTTGGGAAACCAAAACTCGATTGATTCGTGAGAATCGCGAGGATTATGTATTGGTTATATGCGACAATGCCGAGTGGGCGAGCGGTGATAGAAAACAATTTGTAAAATCATGCAAGGATAAGGATTTGGTTCAGCATCTTGTAGAATCCGACAAATTGATTAAAAAGATAATAAGAAAAATATATAACCTATTTAAGTGATGAGACAATATATTTTGTTAATACTTGTACTTCTGGCTGTTATAATTACCTCGTGCGATAATGGGGCTTCCAGATATTCTCCTTATAATCCTAATCGTTACGGGGTAAAGGGCGCTGCAAAATCCATTGTCGAAAGAGAATATTCCAATAGGTATAAGCTCCTTCATACAAACCAAATGGACTTTGATGAATGGGGCAAACTGTTGTCTTATAAGAATATTACAGGCAAGGACACCGTTACACAATATTTTTGCTATGAAGATAATGGCAGGATAGACAGTATCCGTTGGAATGAGATAATAGGATACACTCCCGAGTTTAATAAATTCGGCGATTTGATAAGGGAGAGATATGTTACGGGTGAAACAAATGGATTCAAAACGGGATATGTAAAGGATTATGAGTATGATTCGATTGGTAATGTTACGAATGAGAGTACATACTATACAGACTCCGGTTGTTATTTTACTGAGTATTTATATGAAAACAATAAGCTTATACATATTAGTGAAGCCGGTCCAGGCGAGAGAATTCAATACGATTGCGACACGACTGGTTTAATAGTCTCCAAATATGTGTATGGTGATGATGCCAATAAAATAACAAGCAAGAGTACTTATAAATATAAGTTTGATGCCAATGGCAACTGGGTTGAAAAGACTGAAAGAGAAAGCAAGCGTTTGAAATCGATAATCAAGCGCGAAATAGTCTATTTCTCAGATGCAGAATTGGCTGCAGCCAAAATGGCCGAGGAGGTTGTTTACGAACCAAAAAACTTTACAAACATTGCCTTTATTGACAATTACTTAAACGATGTATTGTCGAGGAATGGCAATAGTAACGATTCCCCCAGCCAGGTGCTGTTTATTATTCTCGTTGTTTGTAGCATTATAACAACGGCTGTTGGTTGGCGTCTCTCTTCGAAATTCTTGTTCCACAATTTTGCGGGGCATGTTCAGAGCAACGGAATGAAGAGGTTGTGGATGTATAACTACGAACCTTATACCAAAGTCGGCACCATGTTGCTGATTGCGTTGGCTGCATTTGTTGCTTCTATCATCATTATACTATTGGTGGGAGGTTTCATTTGGTTGGCTCTATGTGTCGTGGAGATTATATTATGGGCAATCATTATAATAGGTTGGCTGGCTCTTATATTTGGTGGCCTTGCTCTGTTTGCAAAGGAGCCGGTTGGCTGTTTACCTTTTATATTGGGTATTGTAATAGTGAATTACCAAGATTCTATTAAAAAGACCGGTGAAGAACTTGTAGATTGGGGCTTCGAATTCATGCAGAGTGTGAATATGTTCAATTGGGGCCTGGGTGTATTTGTTAATTATTGGGATGTCATTTTGGTGGTCTTCATTGCTCCTATGTTGATATTTTTGGCGTTTGCAGTGCTTGTGATTACCCTCAATATGCTACTTAATGGATTTGAATTCATTGTTACAAGGGTATATAGTATAAAAAGGCCTTGTCCCACATGTGGCTCAACCGCCACGCCCGACTATATTATCGGTGGTAAACCACATCCTGTTAAGCTGCATCCTGGTGTTTATGGAGTGTTCTTCCATAAGTCTCCGGTTACCGGTGAACGTGTACCGACAATGTTGCTGAATGGGAGGGGAAAGGTTACCCGTAAATGTAAAAAGTGTGGCTCTTATATAAATGCGGATGCGAATAGAGGTTTTGGAACTGAGATACACATAGGCGTGGTTGGACACCGTTCGTCGGGTAAATCCTATTTGCTGTATAGTGGATTATACTCTTTGATGAACTCGTATCCGGGCCGTTTTACACAGGTAGACGCCAATAATGAAACAAGAATAGAAGATAAAATCAAACGTATTAAAGCGGGTGCCGGTATTCAAACCGATGTCGCAATTAAGTATAAGGCCGTTCAGTTGATGCTTGCGAGCAAGTTGCGCCCGGTACCTTATCATTTGTTCTTCTATGATGTTGCCGGTGAAAAATTCGATGCAGCTTCATCAAGCTATAAAACGGCGATGGATTTTTATAAAAATGTCCAATCGATTGTTTTTATTGTCGATCCAAGCATGATTGATATTCTGGGGCTTCCAGCAAGTGCCAAATTTGTAGATTGGCATAAACAAAATGCCAATCACGAAAGGTATAGAATGCATGGAACATTCTCCGTATTGAAGGATATCATTGATACCGTTGGTAGAAAATCCAATAAAATAGATTTTAATTTCGTTTGTGCAAAGACCGATATGGGGTATCTCTCCGAGTTGGGTTATTCACAAACTCCAACAGAGAGTGAAATTGAGCGTTTCATTTCAACTGAATTAGGTCTTACCAATTTGGTGAACTCGGCAAAAGCAAGTTTCAGGAGTGTTCATTTCTATACTGTCAGCGTGATGGATTCCGATATGTCAAAACTGAAGAATATGTTCGTGAACTTCCTGGCGCAACGAGGTGTAACAATATAGTTCTTTAATGATGCTGATGATTAAAAATAATTTATAATATAATCTCCAAGAATATGGGCAGAAAGTTCTTTTGCCTTGTTATGTCCTGGAATTCAAGTATAAGGATGCTGATTGTTATGTAGCAGCCTGTGTGGGCGATGCAAATATTCAATATGTTACATGTATTCCGCAAGAAAAGCCCGGTGCATTAACGTCGGAAGAGCAGGCGCAGGCTGAGATGCCTGATAAATTCAAGATTCTGAATCTTGTGAAATGGGGCTGGATTGTTGCCGTGCTGGCTCTATTCTCAATGGACTTTATAGCAGCATTGGTTTGTGTTGTTGCCTGGATAGCTGCAAAGTGGTATTTCAAGAAAGATATTAATGCCCGTATTAAGGAATTGGATAACGATAAGGCCATAGCTGCCAAGAACTTTAAAAACGAATTATACAAGCAGTTGGGTTTGAAGTTAAATAAATAAGGTTTTATAGGGCATTTCATGCAACTATTGCATTTGGTGTAATATGGAATAACAGCCTCTATAAATTATTCTTTTGAATATCTTATAAATGAGAACCTTGGTAAAGAACCTCAGAAGTTTTGAAACTTCTGAGGTTCTTTATATTGGTTACTATGGTTTTATATGCTTGCTTCGCTCACTATGCGGGTGCGTCGCTTGCCGTTTGCTCCGTTTATTATGCGTTGTGGTAGCGGGTGGTTGTAACAGGCCCATATGAGTATGGCGGTGGCCATTACGCGGTCGTCGTGGTTGCCCTCAACGGCTCCCATCTCTTTGCCGTTCTCTTTCAGTTCATAGAGGTCGAGCTCGTAGGTTGTTTGCTGGCAGCGTTCAATGTATAGTCCGTCGCGCAGGGCTTTTACAAGGAAATTTATTACCATGGGCTTGGTGGATGGGTTGGTGTGGAATCCCCAGCGGCGGGGGCGGCCTTGCTTTATCTCTTGTTGCGATGTACGGCAGAACAGGTTGCTGTATTTACCGGCTATCTCGTTTAGTATGTATTCAAAATTATCGCCTTCGGTGCCTTCTGTTTCAAGTGTGTTGGATTCAATTATTAACAGGGCGTTATCGTAGGCGCGGGCTATCTCCACGGCTTTCCATGCGAGCCTGTCGTGCTCTATGTGGCCGTGCCAGCAGGCGGCTATCTCGGGTACTCCGCCGTCGAGCATGGCAAGGCGGTCGGCTACCACTATGCAGGAGTAGTCGGCCTTGTCGCTCACACCGCCCACATCCACCGATACTATATAGCGGTCGCGCAGTTGTTGCTCTTTGTCGGGCATGAGCCACACCCATAGCGAGTTTTCGTCTGTGTTCTCGCCCGCCGCGGCCGGTAGAAACTCGGTTTGCTCCACGCGCTTCCCTTGTCGGTCGGTAGTGTAACCGCGGCTTGATATGTCTCCTTTGAAGGGTGGGGGAACACATGTGCGGCGTATGTTGTTTACGTATGATATGCGGAATACGCGGTGTCCTGTACTCTGGAATGCTTCGCTTGCTGTTGATGGGAACTCGGAAAAGAGTCGCCACTCGTCGGGCATTTCGCGTCGTTTATCGCGGTACCAAGCTATGGCTTCGAGGGTGGCACCGAGCCTGAATAGTTGTTCCTCGTACTCGTTCATGCTTTCTATGAAGGCATGGTAATCTTGTTGTTCCATGGGCTTGCTGTAGAGGTCTATGCTGTACCATGGAATAAATACGGGTGTGAAATTATTGCGCCCCTCGGTGGCTTCTATCCATGTGCGGTGGAAGAAGTTGCCAACGCCTTTGGCGGTTGATTCCAATACTTTCATTGTGTATGGGCCCGATGCTATTGAGCCGAAGATTGATTGCACCAGATCTTCGGGTTTGCGTCCTTGCGTGGCTTTCCATAGGCCCACTTCGGTGAGGTGGGCCATGCTTATGTCTTCGCTGCGCAGTGAATCGGGTTTTTGTGCCGAGCCGAGTGAATAGCGGCTGTTGCTCCAGCTTATCACTCTGGTCTTTTGTGCTCCCTGATAGGGTGATGTGGTTATCTGTCTGCCATTTGTGGCCCAGCGCGGATAGCGATTTATTACCTTTGCAAGCATGCCGGCAACTATTGAGGATTGTTTCTCTATGTCGCCGCAGATTACACTGTTCCAGTTGCGCTTGTGAACAAGTTGTATCCACAGCATGTATAGCTGGGTGAGTGTACTGCCGCCCCATTGGCGTGCTTTGCACAGGATTATATCAATGGGCTTGCCGGCAAGACGTAGTCTCTCTATTGCTGCAAGGTATTCACGTTGTGCGCGGTTGAGGGTGAATGGTATGTCGCGCCCTTTTCCTTTGTCTGATATTGTGGTCATGCTTCTTGCCCAATATTCAAAGTCGTGCTTTATGCGGGTGAGGCAGAATTCCAGCCATAGCGATACTATGTGTTTGTTTGTGGTACCGTGTCCCAGCTTTTCTTCGAGATATCGGTTTGCACCAAGTTCCACCAGCTTGTTTATTTTTTCCTCTTTGAGCATAGTGGTGGGGATATTTATTTCATGCAAGGGAAATCCTTCGATGATTATTCTCTCTCTTGGAAGTGCCGTAGAGCCTTCGCCTGTGATGGGATTATAAACGGCCGAGATTGCTCCCAGCCGTTTGATGTTTTCTTTTATGGTTTTGTATGTGTTTGCTGTCATATTCCTGCTAAGTCGGTCGCACGTCGGCGTGTAGGCTTGTTGTTATAGAATTTTGCAAATAGTTGTTGCACGTTTTGGTGCAGGCTTGGGCGCAGTACCATATACGGCTGTGCCATGATGGGTTGTCGTAGCTGCAGCCAGTGCATCAGAATTTCGTTTACAAGGTAGTCTGTAATGGCTTGTTTTAACATTGGCAACAGGCGGGCCCTGCTGTCATCGGGTGTTTCAAAACTCAATTCCACATGCTCGTTGTCTATATTGTATGTGATATATGAAAAACGTAGCGCAACAGCAGACGTAAGTTCGTTCAATGCTCTTTTAAGGAACATAACGAATAGTTCTTGTTCATCGGTGCAGCTTTGCATGGTGTCGGCATCGGTATCTTTGCGTTTTGCTGCCTCTCCCATATAAAAGTTCTTAAGGTCGACCTGCTGTTGCAGCTCGTTTTTCTTTATCATTATGAAGTTTGTCATATTTATAGCTCTATTATGTTGTTTGGCCGTTCGCTTTCTATGCAGGGTTTTGTGCGTAAAGTAAGGAGTTCGCGCAGCTGATATGCAAGTGTTTGTGCTTCGCCTGCGGGTATACCGCTTTCTTCGGGACGGTGCTGCTGCAACCATTGTTGCAGTGTGCGTTTTACAGTGTAGTTTTCCATGCTCTGTTCTATTTGGCCAAGTGCAGTTCGTGGAAAGTTTTCCGGTACTATAGTTGTGAACTTGTATATTGTTCCGTTGCTATCTCCCTCGTTTATCTTCTCGATGTGGCAATTTGTAAAGTGTTGCGAAATAAAAGTGCCAAGCTCTGCTATGGCTGTCTCAATGTGGTCGGTCAGCTGTGCTTCATCGTCGCTCGATGCTTGGATTTTTGCTGCAAGACGCTCGGGCAAGCCCACCTCTTTGCGTGCCTCACCTGTGTAGTAGGTGTATAGTTGAATACGTTGTTCGATGTTTTTGTGCCGAACTCTTAATTTTATCTCTTTCATTTTTCTGTTTTTGCTGCGAAGGTAGGCGCATGTTGTAAATTTGGGGTTGCGATATTGACAAATGAAGAAATATTTGTGGCTTTTCTGCAACTTTTATGCTGTTGCTCTGCGCTCACGCAGCGTTTTATAGACAATGCCTTTGAATGTCTCTTCGTCAAGGTAAAAAGATGGAGCCGGTTCCTCTATGATGCTTTCAAGAACAACGAAACGATAGTGCTCGCTACTATCGCGCATACGTTTGAGATAGCGGCGAAAAATCTCCTTATACATCTCCAATTTGTTTTTGTTTACAATGGGAATCTGTTTCTTGCGTGCCATAAGCGATATGTAACGGCGCGCGTTTTCAAATGTTACATAGAAACGCGGTGCTTCGCTCTTAATGGCAAGCTCAATGACATCGTTTTGTGTTGCCAACGGATTCTCTTTTCTCACTTTTTTCATTGTTTCAAAGAATGTCTTTGTGACATCGTTTTTGCGCATTTTGCGCACTGATTGTAATGACCTTTTTTCCATATTTCATTAATGTTGATGTTACAAAGTTAATAGCCGAAAAAGGCTAAAAGGTTGCTGTTTTGCTAAATTATTTATCAACGCATCTCTTTTCGTGCATAGGTGATATACAGCTTGTTTTAGGGCGCATAGCTCCTGTGATGCATGCTTTCTGTTGTTGCGGCTTTCTTTGTAGATTATTAGAAAATATAGGCTAACACGCGTGTACTGTTTTATATAAAGAACACTCTTCCGTTTTTGGCATTATTGCAATATCTGATTGGTATTTTCGCAACCTTGTACGCGGATTTTGGTATTTCCTTTGCCAATGAAAAAGTTGAACCATATAAACCGATAAAATTTATGAATCAGAATTTTAATGAAGATTTACAGAATCTTCCTCAGGAGTTGGGCGAGAATACTGCAACAGCTCCGTTGGAGAACAAGACAGAGGTTGCTCCCTATGCAACCTTGCAAAATGGATTAAAGGCAATTTTTGGAGATAATTTCAATATCGACGAACAAATTGCACAGGAACTTCTCTTGGCCTTCATTTCGCGCAACCGAAAGCAGAACGACCAGCTCGTGGAGGCATTGCAACGCGACCCCCGACTTGCACAGATGTTGGTCGATATCATCGATGGAAAACGTAACGCCCATTCGGCATTTGCACGTTACTTTGGCAGCTCCATGGGGCGTATAAATGAAGGAACACCCGAGTACGAGGAGATGATGCAGGCCGATGAGGAGCGACGCGAGGAGTTGTTGCGTGCTGCTGCCGATCGTCGTCAATACGAAGATAACCTCACAGCCAGCCGTTCGGTGATAGAGGATTTCTGCAATCAGCGTGGTTACGATCCCGCCGATTTTATGAACCGTGTGTGGGAGGGATTGGTGATGCCTATCCTATCGGGTAACTACACAATGGCTGTATGCACGGCGCTCGATAATGCACTTAATTACGAGCAGGATATGGAGAGCGCCTTCGCTGCCGGTGATATAAAAGGACGTAACACCAACATCAGACGAATGAGAGAGGAGTGGGGCGACGGCATGCCGAAGGGTATGAGCAGCGTGGCTCCGCAGGCTCCTGCAAAAAAACGTGTGAATTCTTTGATTGAAGATGCCCTTAATGCATAAAATCATTTATTTAATAATTAATCAATAACTTACAAAATGAAAAAAGTATTTAGTTTTTTGAAGGAGAACCCTTTGTTTGTTCTTCTGTCGGTGGTTGCCATTGCATTAGCTCTTTTTGCCGATGAGCAAGCCGGTCTTACACTTGCCATGGCAACAGTGGTAGCCCCGGGTACCACAAAACCATCAAATGGTATTGCGGGATTGCCCACACAAGGCTTGGGCGATGCCACTACGGTTTCAAATCTTTCGGAACTTAACCCCGACCTAATCGAAGCCGAGGTTGATGAACGAATCATTGGCGTTGCAAGTGATGAGAGTATTATTGACACCATTAAACGCCGTATACGTCGTCAAGTGCGCGTTACCTCATTCGAGGTGGACCACTACCTGATAGACGATAAGCGTTCAAAGGCTTACACCAATGAGGCCTACATCGGTATAGGTGCAACGCGTGCCGAGATTCCGTTCTCCACTACCGGGGAAAGAAAAATCTTCCAGGAGTATTTTACAGCAATATGCAAAGGTGTCAATGGCTACGACCCCACAGGGCAAATTGAGATGCCCGGCGTTGACCTCATGCTCTTCTTCGTGGGCAAGAACAGCACAACCGAGGCGCCGATAGCAATGGCTGTAAACGGCCCCAAGGTAAATGCCACAGACGACTATTGCACCGTGCCTACAATTCCTGCCGGCACGGAGATTATCTTGCTCTCTTCGGCCGCCTATGAGACGCAGAAATTTATAGCTCCCAGCACCATAGTGCCCGTTCCCGAACGCATGTATTTGCAAAAACAGTTGTGCAACAGCATTGTGAGTGATTATTTCGCAGCGCAGAAAAAACGCATACAATTCAACAAATCGCAGATTGCTGAGGCTATATTGCGCCAATTCCGTTTGGAGAGCTGTCGCACAGCATGGGTGGGCCAGCCCGGTAAGTTCAAGGTGCAGGCAATGGATGCCGCCATGGGCTACCAATGGGACTATTTCAGCAAGGGTATTCGTTGGCAGTTCAAACGTCAGTACGACCTCGCTTCTAAAATCACATTCGCCGACCTCATTAATCTGTCGATGGTGAAATTTACCGGGTTTAATTGCACAAAGAAGGCTATATGGTTGCTGGGTAAGCAGTTATTGAACGATATTCAGAAGATAGACCTCACGCTGCACAAGAATATCAACGTAATGAACAGTACCACGTTCGGTATCGAGTGTACCCGCATACACACCGTGTTTGGCGATATCGACCTTATACACGACCCCACACTCGATGCTCTTGGCTACTCCAACTGCGGTGGCCTTATAGATGCCAACGGCCTTGTACGTTATTACATGAAAAACGAGGATTCAAAGACCGAGAATGTAGATGGCGAGGAGGCACAGCGCCAGGTTGTCATGACCATCGACTGCCTCTGCTTGAAGGGCTACAGCCATATCTGGGTAAACGGCTCTGCAGCCGAGAGCGATATTCCCGGAACCTCGCGTGTGGTGAGCGCGGCAACCCTCCCCGAGTCGCCAAACACCAACGATGTTGTTGTGCTGACAGCCGATGTAAAGCATAATGTCAATGGTGAAAATAAATTGTGGTTCAGTTCGGGTTCTGTAGTAACCTATAATGGTTCAACATGGGTTGAATACACTGGTGAGATTATAGCAGCTTAATATTAACCATGCGGCACACCAACCGGTGTGCCGCAAATAAAAAAAATAAGATGGGAAAAAGAATTACATACGAGATACATGGTCAGGTTGAGAGAAACAGTTACTTCCGTGTGGGCAAAGCGCTGATAAGAATTGAGTTTACAGGCGGTATGGTAAATTCCACCGGTGTTTATCCGGCACAATACACAACCGATAATCCTCTGTATCAACAGGCAATAGAGAGTAGCAATGCTTTTCGCAGTGGCGAAATAAAACGTGGCAAGGTGGATGAGTATGAAACCAAGCATGATACTGTCGCAAGTGCCCCCAATACCGATGAGTGCGAGCCTTTTACCGATGTAACAAATTTGCAACAGGCGCGCGCCGTGCTTATGGCCGAGCCTTATTGTTGTAATCTGTCGGAATTGCAGAACAAAGCGGCTGTTAAGGCTATGGCCGCACAAAAGGGAGTGTCGTTCCCTAATTGGCTATGATACCCGCATCGGCACTTGTAGACAAGGTGCGTCTGCTTATAAACGAACCCGATGAGGATGTAACCCTCGCTGCGCTGAGCGAAGATACACGCAAGCTTGGCGATACTATAAGAGTGTTACTGCACGATGCAATATTTTTTGTTCAACACAACAAAAGCTATGGCGCACTCAACCCGGCAGTGTATGAGCCCGCAGCAATGGATATAAAAGACAATGGTGATGGTACGGGCGAAGTTGCTCTGCCGCGCGATTATGTATCGCTCTTGCAGTTCCAGTTAGAAGGGTGGGAGCGACCATGCATGCTTTTGTATCCGGCCGATTCGGCAATGGCAATGGCGCAGAAGAATCCCCATACTCGTGCAGGGGTATGCAAACCGGTGTGTGTTGAAGGGGTAAACAGTGATGCAATACCCGTACTCTGCTACTATTCACTTCCTGCGTCAAAGGAGCCTGTGGTAAGGAGTTTCGTGTATGAGGCGCTTTATGACGAGGAAAAGGGACTCAACTGTGCTCCTTCGAATCCTTTGGTTCAGGCTGTGGTGTATCAGTGTGTAGCTCTGTTGTATAATATGTTCGAAAGGCGCGAGTCGGCAAATGCATTTATGTCTCTTGCTCAAATATGGTGTAATAAAGGTAAAACAGAATAAGTTATGGCGGTACAAAGTTTGAATTTCTTTCTTAATGGCTGTTGCTGGGAAACAGAACCATTGCAGTGCGCAGGTGGTGATGTGAGAGTGAGAATACATAAAAAAGGGCCCTATCCGGTAAACCTCTTTGTGAGCATAGACGGGGTGGAGGAGTATGTAAAATATGACGACTTTGGTTTCGATGCTCCCAAGTGTGAGGTAACGCTTGAAGGGGTGATGAGGGGGCAATTCCTGAAATTCTCCTCGCGTAGCGAATTTACTCTTGTCAAATACATGGAGCAGTGATTGTATGGATAGCTTAAAATTGATGCTTACGTCGCTGTTTGCAAATGTGGCAGGTTTGCTCTTTCCCATAAAAGACGATATATATGGCTTGGTACTGCTGTTCACCCTCAATTTTGTGGTAGGTATGCTTGCCGATTTAAGTAACCATAGCGAGTGGAGTTTCAAAAAGGCCTTTTGTTTCTTTCGCGATGCGTCGGTCTATTTTGTAATGGTTGCTGCCATATATCTTCTTGGGCATTTGAAGGGCGAGGAGCGTGCAGCCGTGCATTGCGTCTCTTTTATGATGTACGTGGCATTCTATTTCTACGGCACTAATATATTGCGCAATGCACGCCTGCTTACTCGCGAGCATAGTACGCTGTTTCGCGTGCTCGATTTCCTTTACTATATCTTCAGCTTGAAGATTGTGGAGCGCAACAGTTATTTGAAGGATTATGTTGAGTTATATGAAAACAATAAAAAGAATAATATTGTGTAGTCTGTTATTCCTGCTTGTGATATCGTGTATCACAAGCAGGCAACGAGAAAGGCAAATGGGCCGGCACGATATGTATGCCGAGCGCATAGTACGCGACAGCATCTTTCTGCACGACAGTGTATCCTTGCTGAGACGTGCCGATACCGTTTTTTTGGAGAAGATACGAACGCTTTATCGCGACAGGGTGCGAGTGGATACGGTTTTTAGGTGCGATACATTATACAGGGATAGTAATACGGTGGTGGAAAAGAAAACGTATTCCTCTTTCTCTCTTTTCCCAATGATTGCGTTAGTATCAATTTTAATCCTTTTAATAATGGGTGTACCACAGAAATTGTGGAATATTTGGAAAAAACTATAACAGATAAATTATGCAAAAAAGTTTTTCGTTCAAAGGGCTCACGCATAACGGCGACAACCTACTTGCCAACGAAGGTGAGTGCATGGAACTTGTTAATTTAAGATACCGTGACGGTTGTCTTTTGCCTATACCCTCGGTGTTCAGGGAGAGGGAATTGGAATCGGTATATACAAAAATATATTGGCACTCCGCTGCCGGGAAGTATTTGGCAATAGAGTCGTCCGACGAGCAGGCAGTACACTTTTACGATAAGGATTTCAATATCATAAAGAGCGGCGACGACGAGGATTCGCTTGTTCTCTTCCCTCAACTAAAAGGGGTTGAACGAATTGAGTTCTTGGGTAATATGGTTTGTTGTGTGGCATATTCAACCATATATTATCTGATTTATGATACAGATAGATATAAGTGGCTTGGCGAGCGCCCCGAGCTGCCCGATATCACATTCTCGTTGAAGTCCATTGTCTATTCGGTCATTACCGATGCTATCTATCTGGCTATGCCACCCGCAGATGTTGCCAACGAAGGCCTTTATTGGGGCAATGTCTCAAAAGGGTATTTTGACGAGTGTCTTTCGGGCCTTCATTCAAAAGGGTACTATGTCGATAGAGCACTTTTTCGCTTTGCCTTGCGTCTGTTCGATGGCTCTTATCTATATTATTCGCCTATTTACTATGTAGATGATGACAATAGTGTAGGTGGGCTGGCGCGCGATTCAGAAAATTTCACCAGTAATACATTTGATACAGCTAATCATCCTTCGCCATTATCATGCAGATTTCAGGTAAAGATTCAAGGCTTTATTCCCACATTTCATTTCGCAAATCTTAATTTATCGGACTGGGAAAATATAATAGTAGCTATCGATGTTTTTACCAGCGGCTCAATATACGGCCACAAGGTGAGCAAAACGGATGAAGCGTGGAGTATCAGGACAGATTTCTATTACTCGAGCGAGAGAGGCTTTGAACGATATGTGCGCAAGAGCAATAAGGATATACTTTTGGATGTAAATGAAGCAACAATGTTTTACAAGGTTGCGGAATTCAGCATAGCAGGAGTATTGCTCGATAGTGTTAAGGATGTTTCCCCATCGAGCCTGGCGTTGTGTCAAAGTTTGCCCGACGAGGATTCTTCATCTGTTACGCGCGGTGCGGCAGATAGTTTTGTTTTTAATGGTCGCTTGCATCTTGCCGGTATTCATGAAATACTTTTCAAAGCGTATAATGGCTGCGATTATCTGCCTGCAATGGTTGAACCTCATTTTGCCGATTATGCCATGGTGATAACCAAAATAGAAACCTCCAACGGACTCGCAATTGTGAAGAAGGAGTATAATGGTACATTCGCCTTGGGGCTTAAAGACGGTATCTATTGTATGACACCATATATTATGTATCCCGATGCCCGTGCTACCGAGATGACCTTTGTTATACAAGTGGCCGATACGATATATCGCAAAAGTTTCCTTCTTAAACAACATAAAGTTCTTAATATTGCAAACTTTGTATATTCATACGGCGATGGCACGGTTGTTACTATAGAGGGAACAATGAGTAACGGCCTAAACGGTTCTGTGATGAATGCAGAGAGAATCAAGGCCTTCTTTTCATATATCCCCGGCAGGTATGAAATTGTGTTTTCGGGAGACAATAAGCGATGGTATTACGGCGATAGGATTTTTGCATATCAGGTGGGAGAGGGCGACAGGGCCAGCTATATCTCTATGATATCAACCCTTAATCCCGTGGATGGTGATACTTTAACAGTTGTGCTAACCAAAGGAAACGAATTGGAAAATCTGCTCGACATCAGGGATATTGCGCTTGATTCATCTTGGGAGGTGCTTGATGCTCTCCCCGTTGTGAATGAGGTTAATGAATGCGAGGTGCGTGGCAATGTGTTAAAGGTGTCGTCGGTTGACAATCCGTTATGCTTCCCGGCAAAGAATACATATTCGCCATCGTGTGAAGATATCGTAGCCATTAGTAGCAACACGGTGGCTCTCTCACAAGGGCAGTTTGGTCAGCACCCGTTGTATCTGTTTTGCAAAGATGGAATATGGGCAATGACGAACGATACTTCCGGGAATTTGGTTTACGCCACGTCGCACCCTATTTCTCGCGAAGTGTGTATGAGCTCGTCCTCGCTTTGCGGAATAGATTCGGGCGTAGTGTTTGTAAGCAAAAAGGGATTGATGCTGTTACAAGGTGGCAGGTTGAACTCAATATCCGATGCATTACACTGCGAAGGTAAGCACATAAATGATACCACATTGGATTCCATATTTGTAAAAATAGCAAATCTGTCGTACAATGGTTCTATACTTAGCGGTGGCCGGCCGTTCAAGGAATATATAAAGAATGTGGTGGTCGGTTATATAGCGAGCGAGAAGGAGTTATGGGTGTCAAATCCCAGGTTTGATTATACCTATGTGTTTTCCTTGGAAAACAATTCATGGACAAAGGTAAACCGGAGTTTCTCTTTTTTCATCAATGCCTATCCCAATGTCATGGGTAACACATGGGTAGATGATAAAAGTTATATTTCGGTATTGCACAAGGATTATACAGCATCGTATGCTCCGGTTTTGCTTATAACACGTCCTCAATTATGGGGTACCAAGCTGCCAAAGAGAATAATGCAATTTATGTTACATGCATCGGTAAAAGCAACAACCGAAAATGCGACGTATGAGTATGGTGGAATGGGATGTTATCTGCTATGCAGCAACGATGGTGTCCATTTTAAGTTGCTCGCCGGCGAGGAGAGAACCATAGATTTTAATGATATGGTGTTCCCCTTCTTTCCCTCGCAGTCGTACAAATATTATGTGATAGCCTTGTCGGGGACTATGTCGCTGGATAGCAGGATTGCGGGTGCGGAACTTGCAATTGAGTGTGTATGGAATAATCGTTTACGTTAGTTATGGAAATAGTTATAGAAAAAGATAAAATAGTTGAGGAACTTCACAGGATGTCGGCTCATTTGGGCAATAAACTTTCTGCTCCCGAACTTGTAGCCTCCACGGCCGATGATATTGCCAAAATAGAAGTGATGCTGTCGGCGTCGGTAGCGGAATTGTTGAGCATACTATCCCCCTATGCCGTGCTTAATGAGCAACCTGCAAATGTGGTGTACGAACTGAACATGCCTGCCAATTGGAAATCGGGCAGGGTCGATAATCTGCTGGCTTTATGTAGGAATTATTTATTACATTCGCTTCTTGCCCGTTGGCTCGATTTTATAAAAGCCGACAGCGCGGCCCTTTATCGTACACTCAATAATGAAAATGCCGCGGCAATATTGCACATCCTCTCTTTGAGGGAGAAACCGCAACGTGGTTGAAGAATCAGGGGCTGGCTCTTTTTGTAAAATAACCCCAAAGTTCAAAAGAATTTTGGGGTTATTTATACGGCCCTTCGGTTTATATATTTCTTATTGGATGGAAGATTGTATCCTTTGGTGAGCATAGATTCAAAATAGTACATATTTATCAAGGCCTGGATGAATTGTGCGCGGTGTGTCGTATCTAAACATGCTTGGTGTTATTTGAATTTCCATATATTCGGCAGTTACTATATTGTACGTTAAAATGGAATTTTATCTACTTATTTGTGCAATATTCACTCTTTTACACTATCTTTGCCTATGTTGGTTGGTTTGCAACAAATGAACCAACGCAAGAAAGCATTTTGCATAAGTCCCAACTTGTAAATTTCGCCAAAATTTAAACCAAGGACCAAAGCGACTAATGCTCATTCTGTGTATATACACCCCAAATGAGGGCGCAGTATATCCACGGCGTGGGAATATTGTTTCTTCATAGTTCATTTGGTTAAGGCGTTTGGCGATGCCCACAAGTTGATGGACGTAAGGCAATAAGTCTCGCGCCTTTTTTGTATCGGTATTGCGCGGTTGTCACGAGCGAGGCTTATAATGAAGAGTATTCAAATTTTTAAATTATAAGTCATTATGAAAAAGTTCTATCTTTATTCCCTGCTCACCGCCTTGTTGTTGCTGTGCAGCACCGTGGCAAGCGCCCACGACTTTGAGGTCGATGGTATTTATTACAACATCACCGATGCCACCGCAAAAACGGTGGAGGTTAGCAGAAGCTCATATTCGGGCGCAGTAATTATTCCCTCGTCTGTAACTTACAACGGAACCACATATAGCGTTACCTGCATTGGCGAGAGTGCGTTCTATTATTGCAGGGACCTTACCAGCATTGTAATCCCCAATAGCGTTACAAGCATAGGCGATTATGCGTTCTATAATTGCACCGGTCTCACCAGCGTAACCATTGGCAATAGCGTAACTAGCATTGGCGATGCTGCGTTTGCTGGTTGCCACGGCCTCACCAGCATTGAAATCCCTAATAGCGTAACAAGCATAGAAAGTAATGCATTCTACGGTTGCACCGGCCTTGCAAGCGTTACAATTCCTAACAGCGTAACCAGCATAGGCGATAATGCGTTCCAGAGTTGCAGCGAGCTCACCAGCGTAACAATTGGCAATAGTGTAACCAGCATTGGAAACAGTGCGTTCTTCGATTGCAGTGGCCTCACCAGCATTGTAATCCCCAATAGCGTAACCGGCATTGGCGAGGGTGCGTTCGAGTATTGCAGCGGCCTAACAAGCATTACCGTTAATAGTGGTAATAGTATTTATGATAGCCGCGAGGGTTGCAATGCAATTATTGAAACTGCAACAAATACACTTATTGCAGGTTGCAAGAATACTATTATCCCCAATAGCGTAACCAGCATAGGCGACCGTGCGTTCTCTGATTGCACAGGCCTCACCAGCATTGAAATCCCCAATAGCGTAACCAGCATAGGCGATAATGCGTTCCAGGGTTGCACCGGCCTCACCGGCATTGTAATCCCCAATAGCGTAACCAGCATAGGCAATAATGCGTTCAATTATTGCACAGGCCTCACCAGCATTGAAATCCCCAATAGCGTAACCGGCATAGGCAATTATGCGTTCGTTAATTGCACCGGCCTCACCAGCGTAACCATTGGCAATAGCGTAACCGGCATAGGCGAGGGTGTGTTCTATCGTTGCAGCGGCCTCGCAAACATTACTGTTAATAGTGATAATAGTATTTATGATAGCCGCGAGGGTTGCAATGCCATTATTGAAACTGCAACAAATACACTTATTATAGGTTGCGAGAATACTATTATCCCCAATAGCGTAACAAGCATTGGCGAGAGGGCGTTCGAGGATTGCACCGGCCTCACCAGTGTAACCATCCCCAATAGCGTAACCAGCATAGGCGATTATGCGTTCGTTAATTGCACCGGCCTCACCGGTGTTACCATTGGCAATAGCGTAACCAGCATAGGCGAGGGTGCGTTCTATCGTTGCACCGGCCTCACCAGCGTAACCATTGGCAATAGCGTAACAAGTATTGGTGATTATGCGTTCTATTATTGCAGCGGCCTCACCGGCATTGTAATCCCCAATAGCGTAACAAGCATTGGCGAGAGGGCGTTCTATTATTGCACCGGCCTCACCAGCGTAACCA
>CALGJF010000026.1 GCA_937914945.1 uncultured Bacteroidales bacterium
TTTTTAGAATTACTTTTGCTTGTGAGAACTGCGCACCGTGGTACTTTTGTGTCATACTGAACGAATGTGAAGTATCTCAAATTATTCCCGAGATTCTTCCTCCCTATGGTCGTCAGAATGACAAAAACAAGGTTTTGTTCTTCTGCATAAAACACCACCACCTTTGTCATGCCAAACCCTCACGCCCGGCAGCAGCCAAATACTTCGTGAGGGCATTTTGCAAAGATTGTGGAAGCCGATTTGTAGCGGTGGGGGAAAAGTGTTATCTTCGCGCTGTATTTCCAAAAAACAGCTGCGAAAAATGAGACTTTTTACCACAATGTTGCTTGCCGTGCTGCTGCTGTCGTGCTCCACGGGCAAGCATTCCGTTAAAACAAAAGAGAATATTACGCCCAAACGCGAGTTTCGCGGTGCATGGATACAGGCTGTGAACGGGCAGTTCATGGGCATGAATGAGGCTGAAATGAAAAGTTACCTCACCACGATGCTCGATAACCTGCAAAAGGTAAATGTGAACGCTATAATTTTCCAGGTGCGTGTGGAGGGCGATGCGCTCTATCCATCGCCTTACGAGCCGTGGAGCCGATACCTGCTGGGGCAGCAGGGTAAAAACCCGGGCTGGGACCCGCTGTCCTTTATGGTGGCAGAGGCGCACAAACGTAATATGGAGCTACACGCATGGATAAACCCCTATCGTGCGCGTACCAAGGGTACCAAGGTTGTTGCCGATAATCATCAAAGCAGGGTACAACCGTCAAATTTCATAGAATATGAGGGGCAGCTCTATTTCAACCCCTCGTTGCAAGCCAACCGCGACCATATTTGCAAGGTTATAACCGATATTGTTACCCGCTACGATGTGGATGGCCTGCATATAGATGATTACTTCTACCCCTATCCCGTAAACGGCAAGCCTTTTAACGATGATAAGTGGTTCCGTGCAAGCGGCTACGAGAACAAGGCTCTGTGGCGTAGGAGCAATGTGAACAGCCTTATTGAGCAGATACACAAAACGGTGCGCTCCATAAAACCGTGGGTTAAGTTTGGCGTTTCGCCCTTTGGTATATACCGTAACGAGGGTAGTTGGGAGTGGGGCAGCCGCACCAAGGGCTTGCAAAGCTACGACGACCTTAATGCCGATGTGCTCTATTGGATTGACAAAGGGTGGGTGGATTATTGTATTCCACAAATTTATTGGGAGATTGGACACAAGGCTGCCGATTATGAGGCGCTTGTGGAGTGGTGGGCCAAGTATGCGGCTGCGCGCCCATTGTATATTGGGCAGGATGTGAACCGCACTATCAAGGCGAAGGATACAAATAACCCTGCGCGCCACCAGCTTGTGCAGAAGATGGATATGCAGCGCGCATACCCCTCTGTCAAGGGCTCTTGTCTGTGGGATGCGGCATCTGCCGCCAACAACGTGGGTGGTTACCGCGATATCCTTGCGCAGAACTATCACCGCTATCCCGCGCTGATGCCTGCAAGCCCGTTTATTGACGACGATGCTCCCAAGAAAGTGAAGGGGGTGCGCCTTATTGATGATGCAGGCGGGAAGGTGCTTGTGTGGCTCCCTCGCGAGTGCGATGATGCCATGAATGCACCTGCGAAATATGTTGTCTATCGCTTTGCGAAAGGGGAAAAGAAATCGCTCTCTTCGGTTGCCAATATCGTGGCTATAACGGATAAAACATATTATAAGATTCCCGCAACAGAAAAGGGCAAGATTACCTATGTGGTAACCGTGCTTGACCGCGTGCAGAACGAGTCGAAAGGGGTTAAGTGTAAAGTAAAATTGTAAAATCCTATGAAAGAAGAGATATTTGAACTCACAACAGCGTGCGAAGAGTATGTGGAGCCCATAAATCGTTTGCTTGCGCAACTGTCATCTTCGCCCGTTGTTTTTACTCAAAAAGAGTTGCAAGCTATTGTTGATGCCCCTACCACGCATCTGTTTCTTTTGCGTGTGGATGGTGCCATTGTGGGGATGATTACCTTGGGCTGCTATCTTGCTCCCACAGGGTGCAAATATTGGATTGAGGATGTGGTGGTGGATGCGGCAATGCGTGGCAGAGCTTATGGTCGCCGCCTTGTGGAATTTGTTGTGGATTTTGCATCAGAAAAAGGCGATGGCGTGCTCATGCTCACCTCCAAACCGGCCCGCGTGGCGGCAAATGCGCTTTACCGCGCAGTGGGCTTCCAACCAAAAGAGACAAATGTGTATCGCATGGCTATACCGCGCGAGGATGTGTGATGCACAGTATGGTGTTGTAAATATTTCATTATGTAATTGTTTATATCCTTTTTATAAGTTATATTTGCAATATGAAATATTGTGCAGGCGCACTTTATTTTATCTCTTTTCTTGAACAAGTGAAGGAGGTTGTTATTAACAATAACATATACCGAGTATTCTATGGAACGGGTAAGATTTATAAATTTCCCCAAAATATTGGACGAAAGGGGGAATCTCTCGGTTGTTGAGAATGGTGCGGCGTTGCCATTTGAGATAGCTGGTTGCGCTTGGTTGTATGACCTGCGCGACGGGGAAAAATGGCAAAACAAACACTTGGGAGGCAAGGATGAACTTATAATAGCTCTCTCGGGTGGCTTTGAAATAACGGTAAATGATGGAACCGACAGCAAAAGTTTTTATCTTAACCGTCCGTACCGTGCCCTGTATGTACCCAAAGGGTTGCAGTGGCAGATGGGTAATTTTACCACAAATTCAGTTGTCTTTGTTTTATCAGCCGAAAAGGTTGCAAATGACGGTGAGAGTGCTGCCGATGGCTCGTTTGGCAATAAGCTGGTGCCGTTGAACGAGGCTCCCTGTTTGCAGGGGCATATAACGATTGTAGAGAATGGCAAGAGTTCCCCGTTTAATGTAAAAAGGGTATATTATCTGTACGATGTTCCCGCCGGTGAAAGCCGCGGTGCTCATGCACACAAGGCGTTGAAGCAGCTTGTGATAGCTGTGAGCGGGAGTTTTAACATCACACTCGACGATGGCACGGAAAAACATCTCTATACATTGAACCGCCCTGGCGAGGCTTTAGAGGTGGGGCCCGGAATGTGGCGCACTCTCGATGGTTTCTCTTCGGGTGCAATATGCTTGGTGCTGGCGTCGGAGGTTTACACTGCCGAGGATTACATACGTGATTATGACGAATTTTTAGAGTATAAAAAACAAAAACAGATATAAACTATGGAACAGAAGGTTTTGGAGATTATAAACAATATTCGTGCAACAAAGGATTTGGCTCCTGTGGCTTCACTTGGCAGCGACGATCGCTTGCGCGATGACCTTGGCCTGACCTCGTTTGACTTGGCCGAACTCACTGTTAATATAGAGGCGGAATTCGATATTGATATATTTGAAGACGGCTTGGTGAATACAGTTGGTGAAATATACGAGAAACTACAGAAATAATGGCTGTTTTTCTTTATAATGGCAACAGGGAGTATTCCTATGAAATGTTGGTTGATTGCATTAACCGGCATAGGGAGTATTATCCTTTGTATAAAACCGACGACCTGTTTGCCTATTTCGAGAATCTGGTAAAGGCTATTGCTGCAAACAGGCCTTTGACGTTGCTCGATTCCGATTTGAGCCTATCTGAAATAGAGGGCCTTGACGATGGCGCGGTAAACATGCCGGAGCTACTGCCCGATGTTGCATTTGCCGATATCGATGCGGTGGTTGAAGCTGTAAAGAAATCATCGTCGGAGATAACAATATTTACATCGGGTACCACGGGGCAGCCCAAAAAGGTTATCCACTCTATTTCTACCCTCACTCGTGCCGTGAGAATAAGCGAGAAGCATAGCGGTGATATATGGGCGTATGCATATAATCCTACCCACATGGCGGGCTTGCAGGTGTTTTTTCAGGCGTTTGAAAACAAGAATACTTTGGTGAATGTGTTTAATATGCAACGCAACGATGTTTATAAGGCTGTTGCGACGTATGACATAACGCATATATCGGCTACGCCCACATTTTACAGGCTGTTGCTGCCCTTTGAACAGCCATGCCCCATGGTGAAACGTGTTACATTGGGTGGCGAAAAGTCGGGCTCGCAGTTGTACGATAGTATTCGCTTGATATTCCCCAATGCCAAAATAAACAATGTGTATGCATCGACCGAGGCCGGCTCGTTGTTTGCTGCAAAGGGCGACTGCTTTCAGTTGCCTGCGGCCTTGCGCGATAAATTCCGCGTGGTAGATGAGGAACTGCTCATACATTGCTCTTTGCTGGGAAGGTCCGAAAGTTTTAAGCTCGATGGGGAGTATTATCACTCGGGCGACCTCATAGAATGGGTTGATGAGGTCGAGGGATGTTTCAGGTTCAAGAGCCGCAAAAACGAGCTCATAAATGTAGGTGGCTATAAGGTGAATCCTTCGGAGGTGGAGGAGGCTATCGACGCTATCGACGGGGTGCGTCAGTCGCTTGTCTATGGCAAGCCCAATTCGGTGCTTGGCAATATAGTGGTTGCCGAGGTGTTGCGCGAAGAGGGCTCGGAAATAACCGATGTGGATATACGCAAGTCGCTGCGCGACAAGTTGCAGGATTTTAAGATTCCTCGTAAAATAAAATTTGTAGAAGAATTTACTCTTACACGAACAGGAAAAATAAAACGATTATGAATATATTGGTTACAGGCTGCTCGCGCGGCGTAGGTTTGAAAATATGTGAAGTGCTTCTTGCACAGGGGCACACTGTTTATGGTGTGGCGCGCTCATATACCGATGAATTCAAGGGACTCGAAGCAGCCTATGCAGGCAGGCTTTTCTTCAAAAGCATAGACCTTGCATCGTCGGGAAATGTGCGCGAAACCGTTTTCAAAGAGTTTATAACAAATAAAGTGCAGCTCGACGGCTTTGTGAACAATGCAGCCATGGCCTACGACGATATAATAACAAACCTCAATGTAGAACGTCTTGAGGAGATGTTTGCCGTAAATGTGTTTACTCCCATGATGCTTACAAAATATGCCATCAGGCATATGCTGTTGCACAAGAACAAGGGCAGTATAGTGCATATTTCTTCCATAAGCGCACACACCGGCTATAAAGGGCTTGCCATGTATGCCTCTTCAAAGGGTGCGCTAGAGGCCTTCTCCAAAAATACGGCCCGCGAGTGGGGTGCTTTGGGTATTCGCAGCAATGTGGTTGTTCCCGGATTTATGGAGACTGCTATGAGTGCCACATTGACCGATGAGCAAAAAGACCGCATATACAAACGTACATCCCTTAAGGCGGCAACGAGTGTGGAATCGGTAGCCGAAACCGTGGCTTTTCTCTTGTCGGAAAAGGCGGCCTCAATTACCGGGCAGAATATAAATGTTGATAACGGAACAATCTGATATACAATGAAATTTACCGGTAGAAACATACATATAGGCAAGAATGTAAAGATAGGCGAGAATGTGAAGATTGGAGATGACACTGTTATCTACGACAATGTGGAGATTGGTGCCAATACAATAATCTGTAACAACTGTATTCTGGGTGAGCCCTTGAACGATTATTATCACAACGAAGCCTACGAGAATCCCACGTTGAAGATTGGCGAGGGCTCGCTCATCAGGAGTCATACAATATTCTATGCAGGCAGTGTTTTTGGAGATAATCTGCAAACCGGTCATCGTGCAACGGTGCGCGAGAATACCATTGCCGGCAGAAACTGCTCCATAGGCTCGTATGTGGATATTCAGGGCTTTTGCGAGATTGGCGATTATGTGAGGATGCATAGCTATGTGAATATAGGGCAGGGTGCGAAGATTGGGAGTTTTGTTTTCATATCACCGTTTACGGTTTTGACAAACGACCCTACCCCTCCGTCAAACACCATTGCGGGTGTAACCATAGGCGACTATTCGCAGATTACAACATCGTGCGTGCTGTTGCCGGGCTGTGTCATAGGCCGTAACTGCATGGTGGCAGCGCACTCCACCGCGGGTGGCACATTTGAGGATTATTCGTTTATAGGTGGCAGCCCTGCCAAGAGGCTGTGCGATATAAGAAAGGCTCCTATCTTTAATACCGAAACAAGAAAACGGCACTATCCATGGCAATATAATTTTGAAAGAAACATGCCATGGGAGAATATAGGATATGCAAAGTGGCTCGAAGAGAACGGCCATTGTGATGAATAATAAAAATAACAGAATATGATACCTTTTCTTTCTCTAAAGGATGTAACCGCTCTGTACGAGGCGGAGATAAACGAGGCTGTTGCCCGCGTTGTGAAAAGTGGTTGGTATTTGCAAGGTGCCGAGAATGATGAATTTGAGAAGAATTATTCGCAATTCATTGGCACTAAGCATACCATAGGCTGTGCAAACGGCCTTGATGCTCTTATATGGATTTTCAGAGCCTATATAGAAATGGGTGTTATGAAACCCGGCGACGAGGTTATTGTGCCGGCCAACACATATATAGCCACTATTCTTGCCATAACCGAGAATGGGCTGGTTCCCGTGCTGGTTGAGCCGCGCCTCGATACATTGCAGATAGATGACAGCCTGATAGAAGAGGCCATTACTCCGCGTACCCGCGCCATAGCTATTGTTCACCTTTATGGCAGGTTGGCATGGAGTGAGAAGATTGCCGATATATGCAAACGGTATAATCTTAAACTCATAGAGGATAATGCGCAGGCGCATGGTTGCCAAGCTCCCGATGGCCGAATCACCGGCTCTTTGGGCGATGCTGCGGGGCATAGTTTCTATCCGGGAAAGAATCTTGGAGCATTGGGCGACGGTGGTGCGGTAACAACCGACGACGATGAGCTTGCTCGTGTGGTGAGAACGCTTGCCAACTATGGTTCGAGCAAGAAATATGTGTTTGAATATACAGGGCGCAACAGCCGTCTCGACGAGATTCAGGCGGCGGTGCTCAATGTGAAGCTGCGTCATCTTGTTGAGGCCAACGATGTGCGCAAGGCGATAGCTGCCCGTTATATAAAAGGTATAAACAACAAGCATATTGCTTTGCCGCAAACCTTGCCTATGGAGCAGAATGTGTTTCATCTGTTCCCCGTGCTTTGCGACAGGCGCGACGAGTTGCAGAGCTACCTGCAAGAGAATGGTGTGCAAACCATAATACATTACCCCATACCTCCCCATAAGCAGGAGTGCTACAAGGAATGGAATGATATCTCCTTGCCTGTAACAGAAAAAATACATGCATGCGAGTTGAGTCTGCCTATAGGTCCGGCGATGAGCATGGCCGATGCCGATGAGGTTATAAGGATTATAAATGATTTCAAGTAAACTGCCGTGAAAAAGATAACTACAAGCGTGGTGCTTGCAACATATAATTGGCCCGAGGCATTGGAGCTGTGTCTGTTGAGTATAGCAAACCAGACCGTTCTCCCCGAGGAGGTTGTGGTGGGCGATGATGGTTCGCGCGACGATACTCGCCAATTGATAGATAGAATGCGCCCGCAACTGCCATACAAGCTTATTCATGTGTGGCAGGAGGATGAGGGGTTCCGTGTTGCCACAATATGTAACAAGGCCTTTGCTAAATGCACATCAGACTATATTATACAGATTGCACAAGATATAATAATGGAACCGCATTTTATAGAGGATCATATACGCCATGCCGAGCGGGGATATTATATAAGCGGTTCGCGTGCAAAGCTCACAGAGCCGTTCACAAAAAAGATTTTAGCAAACAAGAATTATAAGTTTTCGCCTTTTACCAATGGTGTGATACGTAAATTCAATGCCATACGTATCCCGTGGCTTACAAAATTTTTCTATAAGTATATGCTTAATAAGCTCGACCGTGGTTGCAATATGTCGTTTTGGCGCGATGATATATATGCTATCAATGGCTATGATGGCGATATGGTGGGATATGGAAACGAGGACATCGATTTGTCGGCCCGCATAAGAGCGCTTGGCGTGAAGAAACGTACCATAAAATTCAGTTGTATAGAGTATCATATATATCACCCCGAAACATCGAGTAAGTCCGATGATAATGTTTGGAAACGTAACCGGGCATTGAGGGAGGGCAACGCCTCGGGTGGTGTAATAAAGGTTAAAAACGGTATTGACCAATATCTATAATAAAAGCCTCCAATTGGAGGCTTTTATTATAGATATTGGGGCGTAGTGGATTAGTTTGTAAATTGAATATCCTCTTTGTCCAACTCGTCGAGAATCTTATATGTTGCGGCCGAAAGTGCGGCGCAGGCACTTTGCTTTTTTGTTGCAATTATATCTTGCACGCTTTTTCTTGGGAGGGTTCTCCAGTCCTCATCCTTGTGTTTTGTGTATTTCCACAGGAAATCGGCTGCATCCAATGATTTCATCCCTTTAAGCACCAACAACTCAATTGTCTTTTTGTGCGACTCTTTTAATAATGTATATGCAATGCTTATCGCATGGAATACCCGCTCCTTCTCATGGTCAATCTCCTCGTATAACTCCTCGATGCTGTCGGCAAGCAGTTGCTCGTGCTTTCTGTTCTCTTTTGCCTCTACAAAATGGTTGAAAGCGCAATGCGACAGATAGCTGATGAGCGAAGCGTTGTTCTTATGCTTGAATTGGCGTAAAACATACCAATTGTTGTTTTCGAGGTAGATGTAGTATTCGCCTACCAAATCTCTGTATTTGTCATTTCCATACAATGATTTGGATATGTGCTGAAGCATGCTTTTGCTTTTCTCGTAAAAGAAATATTTCACAAACTCCGGTGCCGGTGCCGGTTTGCAGGTCAGCGCCTTGATGCACTCCTGGTCGGTGTAATTTCTGTAATTGCACATTTGCGGTTCTACTTTATGAATTTAATATAGTAATTGGTGTTGTATATGTCCGATGATATATCGTATTTGAACTCGTTTGCGTTGTTTTCCAATATTGTAAATATTTTGCTGTCGGCCGAGTTGTCTTTTTCCCATGTGCCCTCTATGAACAATCGGAAATTCTGCTCCTCGTGGTATATTGTATAGGGGCAATCCTCGCCAAAGTATCCCATTGCCGCATAAATCTCGGGCAGGTGGTTGTAGATAAAGGCATTTGTGTGAAACCCACGGTCTTTGCCTATTTTGCCATACTTGTATTTGAAAATTTTGTTTGCTCTTGTGTTCTCCTCTTTTTCATTCACTTCAACTCCTGTGAGCTTGTGATAAGAGTCCCAATTGAATGTGTATGTGTGTGTTATGGGGCCGTCGGCGTTGTAGGCGTCGGTGTATGTGCTTGAGGTGCAATGGTCACCTGTGTAGGTGAACGCGCTGTTTGTAACGCTGGTTGTCATCTCGCCTCTGTCGTTGTAGCTTTTTATCTGGCGTTTGATGTCGGTGATGCGCCCATCTTCGCATGTTGCATCTTCGTTTATTATATCTTTTTTGTATGCACTGTTGAGCGGGCCGTCAAACTCGGTTTCCAAGGTTATTTCGTTATGTATGTCCCCATTGGGGTAGTACGATAGCTCGCCGTTTTCTCTTTTTATGGTTGTTTCTGTGCCATTCTTGGTTTCCAGCCTGGTTGTGGTTTCGTGGGTGTAGGTCTTTATTTTGTTTTCGGCGGTGTACTCAAAAGACCATTTTTCGGAAATGTCAATCTTGTTGTTCTGTTTCTCGACAATTATTTCCTGCGGATAGAAGGGGCTTTTCTCTTGCTCTATGAATGGGTTATATACGCTCTCTTCGCTGCTGCATGAGCATGCAAGTGCGATAATTGTTACAAGTGATAGAATTGAATAGAGACTCTTTTTCATTGTTGTGCTTGTTTTATTATAACGGCAAAATTAAACCTAAATTATACAAAGGTATGATTTTAATTTGTAATAAAACTTGACAATGGTGCAAAATATTGTTAAATCTATTGATTTGTAAAGAAATCGAGCGATTCCAATATCTCTTGTTTGCTCACTTTTTTCTCTGTGTATTTTATATTTTTATCTATTAACAATAGGTTGTAATTGCTGATGTTGGCTATAATGGTATCGTAGCTTTTGCAATCGAAGGTGAACAGCGAACTCTCTTCGCGGTAATTTCTCACATAAGTGTGCAGTTTTATTGTTGGGAACCCTTCGAGAATGGCCGATAGGAAGAGCGTGCATATGATGCCGGCAGCGGTGTAGTCGCTGTCGCTTGCTCTGTTGCCGAATGTGGCTTGCAGTGCCAGGGCTATGGTTGAGCCCATGCGTTTGTCGGCCGGTTGCGCGGTGATTTGCGATAGTAATTCAAATGGTTTGTCCATGCTTGCGTCTCTGTTGCTGCAAAGATAGTGCAAGTGTGTGAAAAACGGTGCTTGCCTTGCTGTTTTGTGTGCTCTTTTTGTTTTGAATCGCTTGGATTTTTTTTTCTAAATTTGTATAATGAAACAAACGTGCAATAAATATTGCAGCCGGATTAAACCATTGACTCTCTTTTCTGTCAAATGAGAGTATGTAACTTTTTTATTAACATTATGAAATATTTGTATATTCTGATATTTGCGATATTGTCTGTAACAGCTGTGGCTCAACAGCAGGTGAAGAAGGGGACTTTGAGTGGCGTGGTAGCCGATTCGGAAACAGGCGAACTGTTGCAAACGGCTGCAGTGCAGTTGCTGGCACTTCCCGATACTGTGTATAAAGCCGGTGTCGCCAGCGATGGGCATGGGCGTTTCTCGGTTGTAGCTCCCGTGGGTGCGTATATTTTGCGTGCAACGTATGTGGGTTATCTTCCCATGGATAAAAAGGTTACGATAGCAGAGGGAAAGAATACGGATGTCGGCAGGCTGGCGCTTCGTTCCGATATGGTTATGCTTAAAGCGGCGGAGATTACGGCCGAAGTGCCCCCTGTAACCGTGCAGGAGGATACTACTGTTTATAATACGGCGGCTTTTCGCGTGCCTGCAGGCTCAATGCTTGAGGAGTTAATAAAAAAGTATCCCGGTGTTGAGGTGAGCGATGATGGTACAATAAAAATTAATGGAAAAACCGTGTCGCGTATTCTTATGAAGGGTAAGGACTTCTTTGGCACGGATAAGGATATGGCATTGAAAAATATCCCTGTAGATGTGGTGGATAAGGTTAAATTCTATGATAAAAAGAGTGATTTTGCGCGCATAACGGGTATTGATGATGGCGAGGAGGAGACGGTGCTTGACCTGCAAATGAGAAAAGATGTGGAGGAGGGTATCTTTGCCAATGCCGATTTAGGCTATGGAACGAAAGACCGCTTCTCGGCAAAGGGCCTTGCGAATTATTTTACCGATAGGCAACGATATACACTTATTCTGTCGGGTAACAATACCAATGACCGAGGTATGAGCGGCGGCGGCCGTGGTGGCGGTCTTGTGAATGCCAAACAGGGTGGTTTTAACTTTGTAACCGGCAACGATACCGTGGAGTTTGGCGGAAATGTTCGTTTCAATCACAGCAACAGCGATTCGAGGAGCTATACATCGAGCGAGCGTTTTATGTCGGGCAATGCCAAGAATCAATATGGCAACAGCAACAGCACGCGCTTTGGGCACAACGTGGGCGTGAATGCCAATTTTCGTTTGGAGTGGAAGCCCGACACTATGACGCGAGTGATATTTACCCCGGCTTTTTCATACTCAAAGAATGATAGCTATTCAAACAGTCTATCGGCTACATTTGACGAGGATCCCTTTGATTATGCGGCGTATCCCAAAATGCAATTTGGCGAGGTGTTGCCCGAATTTGAGAGTATAGCGATAAACAGCAACGAGAGCAGGAGTCTCTCGCTCTCCGACAGTCGTTCGGCAAGTGCGGGCCTGATGTTTAACCGCAGGCTCGAAAAACCCGGCCGCAATATTACTTTCCGTGGCAATGTGTCATATAGCAAGAGCGAAAGCGATTCTTATTCAATAAATAATGTAAAATATTATCGTTCATCGGTTGCGGGCGATGCTTCCAACAGAAAACGCTATTCGGCCAATCCCAATGAAAATTGGAGCTACTCTTTGCGTGGCAGTTATACCGAACCGATTATGAAGAATCTGTTCCTGCAATTCAATTACAGTTTCAATTACAGCTATCAGAACAGCGACCGTTCGACATATGTTTTTGATAATCTCGACAGCTACGATATGTATATGAATCATCATTATCACAAGCCTGTTCTCCCCGATGATTATCAACAATATTACGATAGTGACCAGAGCCGATACTCTGCCTACCGCAATATGCGCCACGATGCCCAGATAATGGTGCGTTACATTACGTCCAAGGCCAATTTGAGCGCGGGAATATCGTGGCAGCCGTTACAGTCGGAAATGGATTACAAATATCTGGGGGTTGACACTGTGGTAAAACGCACGGTGCATAATATATCGCCCAACGTGCGTTTCCGCTATCGTTGGTCAAAGACCACTAACCTCACATTGAGGTATCGCGGAACAACAACGCAGCCTTCGATGACCGACCTGTTGCATATTACCGACGACTCTAATCCTTTGAATATTACAAAGGGTAACCCGGGGCTTAAACCGTCGTTCAACAACAGCATGAATGCCGACTTTGTTACAAATAATCCCGACAAGCAGCGTACCATAAATGCCAATCTGCGTTTTAATTATAGGATTAACAGTATTGAGCGCAAAATGACATACGACGAGGCGACGGGTGTTACAACAAGCCAGCCCGATAACATAAATGGTAATTGGGATATCAGCGGCGGATTCGGTTATAATTCGGCGTTGCCGCAAAACAAAAAATATACATATAGTGCCAATACGACACTCGGTTACAAGCATGATGTTGGTTATATAAGTATGAGTGGTAGCAAGAATAGCGTGCGCAATACTGCCGAAACGGTGGATTTGGGCGAGAGGCTGAATGCTTCGTATCGTTCCGACTATTTTGATATTTCGCTCGATGGTCGCGTGCTCTATTCGCATAGTAAATATAGTATGCGCCCCGAAAATAACATGGATACCTGGAACTTCTCTTATGGCCCCAGCACTACGGTGCGCCTGCCATGGCAGAATCTGCAATTCTCTACAAATCTTTCAATGAGCAGCCGTCGCGGATACAGCGACCCGCAGTTCAATACCAACGAGCTTTTGTGGAACGCGCAGGTGTCAATGAGTTTTTTGGAGAAGAATGCTTTGACGCTCTCTTTCCGCATGTATGATATATTGCACGAGCAGAGCAATGTGTCGCGTGCCATTTCGGCAACGTCGCGCAGCGATAGCGAGAATAATTCCATATACAGCTACTGTATGTTCCACCTTGTATATAAGTTCAACCAGATGGGTGGCGAGCATGGGGAGCATGGAGAGCGAGGCCGTGGCGCACGTGAGTATAATGGCGGTGGTCGCCCCTTTGGCCCTCCCTCGGGTGGCTTTGGCGGTGGTCGTGGCGGCCGTTTCTGATTGCGAGGTGCTGCTTTTTCGCGCATAGGTGGTTTTGTTGCGGCGGTTTTGAAAAAGGTTGCCGTAAAACTTTGGTAATTGAAAAATTATCTCTATCTTTGCACCCGCGTTTTGGATAAACGCATGTTTAATCAATTTATTAATTTATTTATTAACTAAAATGAATCAATACGAAACCGTTTTCATTTTAACTCCCGTTTTGTCTGATGCTCAGATGAAGGAAGCGGTAGAGAAGTTCAAAGGCATTCTCACTGCTGAAGGTGCGGAGATTGTCAATGAAGAGAATTGGGGCTTGAAGAAACTTGCATACCCCATCGAGAAGAAATCAACAGGTTTTTATGTAATGTTTGAGTTCAACGCCGAGCCCAAAGTTATATCAAAACTCGAGTTGCAGTATCGTCGTGACGAGCGCGTTATTCGCTCATTGGTAGTAAAATTGGACAAGTATGCTGCTGAGTATGCTGCCAAAAGAAGAAATCTTAAAGGTAATAAGGAGGATTAATTATGGCACAGACACCTTCAGAAATCAGATATTTGACACCTCCCACAGTTGATGTCAAGAAGAAAAAGTATTGCCGTTTCAAAAAGAATGGTATCAAGTATATCGATTACAAGGATCCCGAATTCTTGAAGAAATTCTTGAACGAGCAGGGTAAGTTGCTTCCCCGTCGCATCACCGGTACTTCTTTGAAGTTCCAGCGTCGCATTGCTCAGGCTGTTAAGCGCGCACGCCACTTGGCTTTGCTGCCTTTTGTAACTGATATGATGAAATAATAAAGGAGGAATAATTATGGAGCTAATATTGAAAGAAGACGTAATCAACCTTGGTTACAAAGACGATATCGTTAAGGTAAAAGACGGTTATGGCCGTAATTATTTGATTCCTACAGGTAAGGCAGTTATCGCTACCGAGTCTGCAAAGAAAGTTCTTGCCGAGAATCTTCGTCAGCGCGCTCACAAGCTCGCTCAGATTAAGGCAGATGCTGAGGCTGTTGCACAGAAATTGGAGGGTGTTGCTCTTACAATAGCTGTGAAGGTTAGCGAGAACGGTACAACATTCGGTTCTGTAAGCGCTGCTCAGATTGCCGAGGAGCTTGCTAAACTTGGTCATGAGATTGATCGCAAGGTTATCTCTGTTGAGTCTGCAAAGGAACTTGGCGAGTACACAGCTACTCTCCGCTTGCACAAGGAGGTTACCGTTAAGGTTCCCTACACTGTTGTAGCAGAGTCTGCCGAATAATAGAAAAATATTTTTATTACATATTAACTCGGGTTGCGCGTGCGCACCCCGAGTTTTTTTGTTTATGTGTATGCCGGCATTTTAAGGCTGATGTCCGTTGCCGGCTGCTCACTGTGCCCCCTCAGGCTGCCCAATATTTGAAGTTACCGTTGCTTGTCGTTGCACAAACAGGGGCAAAAGTAATTACCAAAAGCCAACAGGGATGCCTCCCATGCGTTTGGCATGACACAAAAGTACCACGGTGCGCAGTTCTCACCAGCAAAAGTAACTCTAAGAAAACAACCGGCACTGTCAAAATCACAATTAAATCGCATTGCTCTTTTGGAAATA
>CALGJF010000027.1 GCA_937914945.1 uncultured Bacteroidales bacterium
TCTCAACAGCAACCAATTCCAGATACTTCACATTCGTTCAGTATGACACAAAAGTGCCATGGTGCGCAGTTCTCACAAGCAAAAGTAATTACCAACAGAACATGCTTTTATGCACCAGCTTCATCATTGCGGATAAAAACATAAGAGCACAAAAAAGCCCCGGGCAGCAAACTGCCCGAGGCGGAATGAAAAAATCAAATTCTTATTTTATTAACTTTTTCACGTTCAGGGTTACTTATTTACAACAACCTTTTTGCCATTGATAATGTAAATACCTCCCTTAACAGGCTCGGCTACCTTGCAGCCGCAGAGGTCGTAAATCACGGTTGTGCCCTCCTCGGCCTCGATGCCGTCGATACCGGTGGTGTTGCTTATAACTCCGGTATAGTCGGCGGGGGTTAGGTAGGTCTTGCCATCGGGAAGGCCAAGAGCTGTGTTTGTGATGCTGAACTCGGCATTGGCGGCAGTGAAGGCATCGGTGGCTCTTACAACAATGATAAGTACATCGCCACTCTCGTTCTTGAATGTTTTGTTCTCTTGCGAGGTACATATTATCTTGGTGGTGTTATCACCAAGCTTGTTGGTAGCAACTGAGTGTTTTTTGTAGGTGGTGCGGCTGCCTAAATCTACCAAGTCGCACTCGTTCTCCTCGTCATATACTATCTCGATGCCGGTGGGGAGGGTGAGCTCAAATTCTATCTGGCTTATTTCAACGCCGGGGTTCTCCATGAGCACTTCAACTTCAACCTCTTCGCCGGGGCATATTGAGAAGGGCTCGATGGTGAGCGAGGATTGTGCAAAACTTGTTGCTGCCATCAGCAGCATTGCGGTTGCCATAAGGGCTTTTGTGTAGATCTTCTTCATACGTTTTTAATTTTAGTTTTTTGTATTGTGTTATTTATCTCTTGTCAATGAACTTTGTCGCGTTGTCTGCCCATGGATGGTGCATTGAATTTTGTGTGAGGCTGTGTCAAAATGAGAACACAGCCTCACACTTTTGTTTACTCAACAACCACTTTCTTGCCATTGATAATGTAAAGGCCTGCGGGCAGTGATTTTACATCGTTGGCATCGGTTGTCTCCATCACTTTCACACCGGCGAGGGTATATACGGCCAGGGAGCCCTGCTCGCTCATTATCTCGTCGATACCGGTGGTGTTGCTTATAACTCCGGTATAGTCGGCGGGGGTTAGGTA
>CALGJF010000028.1 GCA_937914945.1 uncultured Bacteroidales bacterium
TCATTGGTGCGCATTAAAGCTTTTAGGAAAGCGACCATATGCGCAGAGTTCTTTGTTTTACGAAAAAACATCAATAAGATTGAGAAAACAACCGACAATCAGCACCGATGAGTTTAGAGCAAGTAAAAGCACATTTATAGCAACAACTACAAGAACATATAAAACTCCCTCCCCCTGCGGGTACTCCCTCTTTGAAAAGCGGGAGAGTTTTATAAAGAAAAATCCGTTGCAGGCAACTGCAACGGATTTTTGTGTGTATATCGAACGCTGTTATTTACGCCGCCTTTGGAGTGGCGGCAAAAGCAAATATCAACATTGCAGCAAGTGCCACAATAAGTACAATAACAGCAATCTGCTTCAACAACTGTTTGCGTTTCTTGTCGGCCTTGCGCTTACGTTCCTTGGCAATGCGCGCCTCGCTCTTCTTCTTCACAGCCATTACTTACCCTCCTTCAAATCAAGTGCAATGTTAAGTTCGTCGAGCTGTGCAGGATCGAGCACCGAGGGGGCATCAATCATTGTGTCGCGGCCCGAATTGTTCTTGGGGAAGGCAATGCAGTCGCGTATAGAATCCAAACCGGCAAAGAGGCTCACCCAACGATCGAGGCCATAGGCCAAGCCACCATGAGGAGGTGCACCATACTTAAAGGCATCGAGCAACCAGCCAAATTGTTGCTGCGCACGCTCGGGTGTGAAGCCAAGCAGGGCAAACATCTTGTTCTGCAATTCGCTGTCATATATACGAATTGAACCGCCACCTACTTCAACACCGTTTATTACCATATCGTATGCATTGGCACGCACTGCGCCCATGTCGGTGTCGAGCAAGGGGATATCCTCGGGCTTGGGCGATGTAAATGGATGGTGCATTGCCATGTAACGGCCCTCCTCCTCGCTGTACTCGAACAAGGGGAAATCTACCACCCACAGGCAAGAAAATTTATTCTTGTCGCGCAAGCCAAGCTGCTGGGCAACCTCCAAACGAAGTTCGCAGAGTTGCTTGCGGGTTTTCATGGCATCGTCGCCACTGAGTATGAGTATGAGGTCGCCTGGCTCGGCTGCAAAAGCAGCCTTCATCTGCTGCAATACCTCTTGCGAATAGAACTTATCGACGCTCGATTTTACTGTGCCATCGGCCTCTACACGGGCATAAACCATACCCTTTGCACCAATCTGCGGGCGGCGTACAAAGTCGGTGAGAGCATCGAGCTGCTTGCGGGTGTATGTAGCCGCACCCTTTGCACAGATACCGCCAATGTACTCTGCGCTGTCAAAGACGCCAAAGCCGTGGCCCTTCATAATATCCATAAGCTCCACAAACTTCATTTCAAAGCGTGTATCGGGTTTGTCGCTACCATAGTATTTCATGGCATCGTGCCAAGTGATACGGGGGAATGCTTCTGTGAGTTCTACGCCACGGATGGTTTTGAACAGGTGTTTTGCCATACCCTCAAAGAGTGTGATTACATCCTCCTGCTCCACAAAACTCATCTCGCAGTCTATCTGTGTAAACTCGGGCTGGCGGTCGGCACGGAGGTCCTCATCACGGAAACATTTCACAATCTGGAAATAGCGGTCGAAACCCGATACCATCAACAGCTGCTTAAAGAGCTGGGGACTCTGGGGCAGTGCATAGAACTGCCCGGGATTCATGCGCGAAGGTACCACAAAGTCGCGGGCGCCCTCGGGTGTGGAGCCAATGAGCATGGGTGTTTCCACCTCAATAAAGTTCATCGAGTCGAGGTAGCGGCGCACCTCCATGGTCATCTGATGGCGTATCTCAAGATTCTTGCGCACAGCCTCGCGACGAAGGTCGAGGTAACGATATTTCATGCGTATATCGTCGCCACCATCGGTATTGTTCTCTATTGTGAAAGGAGGCGTTGCAGCCTCGTTCAATATATTCAACTCGCTTACGATAATCTCAATATCACCGGTGGGGATATTGGCATTCTTGCTCTGGCGCTCACTCACCACACCTGTTGCCTGAATAACATATTCGCGACCCAAGTGCGACGCCTTCTCGCAAAGCTCGGCATTGCTATCCTCACTGAAAACCAACTGTGTAATACCATAGCGATCGCGCAAATCCACAAATGTCATACCACCCATTTTGCGGGCACGTTGTACCCAACCGCTCAAAGTAACTGTTTTATTTACATCGGACAAACGAAGTTCGCCACAAGTATTTGTACGAAACATTTTATACTATATTTTTTGATTAGACGTTTTAACTTGCGAAATTAAGCAAAAAAAACGGGATTCGGACTAAAAAGCGCGAATATTATTGATAATTGTATCTTATATCATATATAGGGTGTTAATATTAACCAAAACAGGAGAAATTAATTTGATTTTGTTACGGATATTTAAGACTTTGGCACGGTTTTTGTAAGAAATCTTATGTAAAAATTTTGTTCCCGCACAGGAATTTGGTTATATCTTCGCATCGGAAAAAGAGAGACCACATTGCTGAAAAGGGAAACAGCAAGAAAGAACTATTATCTATTTGTTTTTTTTGATTGAGGAGAAGAAGATATGAACGATTTTTCACAAAGAATGTCAGAAATACTATCGTTGAGCAAAGAGGAGGCACATCGCTTGCACTGCAAATGCATTAAGCCCGAACATCTGTTGCTTGGCATCATACGCAAAGGGAAAAATGCGGCAATAGATATTTTGAACAAGTTCAATGTAGATATAGCGAACATTAAAGAGAGAATAGAAAAGGAGTGTACCGAGGAGCAGACCGAGGCCGCACAGGATATAAGCAAGATTGAACTTGGGCTAAAAACCGCAAAGATTCTGCGTTTGAGTACTTTGGAAGCACGTAATCTGAAAGAGGTTACCGACGTGGAACATATTCTGCTCGGCATATTGAAAGAGAAGGATAATATTGCGGCAAACATCTTGGAGAACTACGATGTAACCCATTCGCGCGTATTGGAAACCATAAAGAGCATGAAACCCGACATCACTAACGGATTTGGATTCACCGACCCCGAGGATGAGGAGGACAGCGCGCCCGAAGGTTCATTCAACATGGGGAGCAAACAGCCTGCAAGCAGCACCGGCACACGTACCGAAAGACGCAAGAACGACACCCCTGTACTTGACAACTTTGGTACAGATATAACACGCGCTGCCGCCGAAGGAAAGCTCGACCCCGTAGTGGGGCGCGAGAAAGAGATAGAGCGCATATCGCAGATATTGAGCCGCCGCAAGAAGAACAACCCCATACTCATAGGCGAGCCCGGTGTGGGTAAATCGGCCATTGTAGAGGGGCTTGCACAACGTATAATAGAGCGCAAGACATCGCGCACGCTATTCGACAAGCGCCTTGTGGCACTCGATATGACAGCTGTGGTTGCCGGCACAAAGTACCGCGGACAGTTTGAGGAGCGCCTGCAATCCATAATGAATGAGCTCGAAAAGAATCCCAATATAATTCTTTTCATAGACGAGATACACACCATAGTGGGAGCAGGCTCGGCACCCGGTACCATGGATGCGGCAAACATACTCAAACCGGCACTCGCGCGTGGCGAGATTCAGTGCATTGGAGCCACCACCATCGATGAGTATCGCAAAAGCATAGAGAAAGATGGAGCATTGGAGCGCCGTTTCCAGAAGGTATTGGTAGAGCCCACAACTGCCGAGGATACATATACTATCCTCAAAAACATCAAGGAGCGTTACGAGAACCATCATAATGTAACATACACCGACGAGGCATTGCAGGCTTGCGTAAAGCTCACCGACAGATACATCACCGACCGTTGTTTCCCCGACAAGGCCATAGATGCCATGGACGAGGTTGGGGCACGTATGCATATAAGCAACATAAGCGTTCCAAAGGAGATTGAGGAGCAGGAGGCAAAATTGGACAACGTGAGCCGCGAAAAAAACAATGCTGTAAAAAGGCAGGATTTTGAGTGTGCCGCAAACTTCCGCGACCAAGAGAAACAGCTCCAAACGGAACTTGCCGCCATGAAAGCCGAGTGGGAGAAGAACAGCAGCAACAATCGCCAGACAGTAACCGAGGAGGAGGTTGCAAATGTGGTATCGCTTATTTCGGGAGTGCCCATGCAACGCATGCAGCAAGACGAGTGGACACGCCTGCGTGGCATGAAGGACGAACTACGCAGCAAGGTTGTTGCCCAAGACAATGCGATAGAAAAACTCACCAAGGCAATACAACGCAGCCGTGTAGGATTGCAGAACCCCAACAAGCCCATTGGCACATTTATGTTCCTGGGCCCCACAGGAGTGGGAAAGACACTGCTTGCAAAGGAACTTGCAAAATTCATGTTCGGCTCGGCCGATGCACTCATACGCGTGGATATGAGCGAGTACATGGAAAAATTCACGGTTTCGCGCTTGGTAGGCGCTCCTCCGGGATATGTAGGTTATGAAGAGGGGGGCCAGCTCACCGAGCGAGTGCGTCGCCGCCCCTACTCCATCGTATTGCTCGACGAGATTGAGAAGGCACATACCGATGTGTTCAACCTATTGCTGCAAGTGATGGACGAAGGTCGCCTCACCGACAGCTATGGCCGCACGGTAGACTTCCGCAACACGGTGCTTATAATGACATCAAACGTAGGAACACGAGAACTTAAAGACTTTGGCACTGGCGTGGGCTTTACAAAGGACCAGCGTGTAGGCGACAAGGAGTATTCGCGCAGTGTTATACAGAAGGCTTTGAACAAGCGTTTTGCACCCGAATTCATCAACCGCATCGACGAAATCATAAACTTCGACCAACTTGGGCTCGATGCCATTGTAAATATTGTGGATTTGGAACTCACGCAGATTGTGAAACGCGTTCAGGAGCTTGGGTACAGCATAAATGTAACTCCCGAAGCAAAGCAATACCTTGCAAGCAAGGGGTACGACATACAATATGGTGCCCGCCCGCTTAAACGTGCCCTGCAAACATACGTGGAGGATGAAATTTCCGAATTGTTGCTGTGCGGTTCTCTGAAAGAGGGCGACAACATTGTGGTTACGGTAGAGGAAGAGAAATTAAAATTCAACATCGAACAACCACAGGCATAAGCCACAAGTAATACATCAGAGGCTCCCGGACTGACATAATGCCCGGGAGCCTCTGCCATTTTGACATGACAACTCCTTTGGCACTCTATTTGTTTATAGTATTATGAATACGTCGTGCATGGAATTATCATCGAGGTTCCCGCATACGTAAAAAAAAGAATAAAAAGGATTAACTAAAGCAGATAAAAGATATGCAAAAAGGTAACATTGGGGTAACAACAGAAAACATTTTCCCCGTAATCAAAAAGTTTCTTTACAGCGACCACGAGATTTTCTTGCGCGAGATTGTATCAAACGCCATAGATGCCACACAAAAGCTTAAAACCCTCTACGAGAAGGGCGAGTACAAAGGCGAACTTGGCAACATGAAGGTAACCGTTACACTGAGCAGCGATGCCATCACAGTGAGCGACAACGGCATAGGACTCACTGCCGAGGAGATTGAGAAGTACATTAACCAGATTGCGCTATCGGGTGCAACCGATTTCTTGGAGAAATACAAGGACACAGCAAACTCCATCATCGGCCACTTCGGTCTCGGATTCTACTCGGCCTTCATGGTATCGAAGAAGGTGGAGATTGTTACAAAATCGTACAAAGAGGGTGCGCAGGCTGTTAAGTGGAGCTGCGATGGCAGCCCCGAATACACCCTTGAGGAGTGCGAGAAGGCCACCCGCGGAACAGATATCATTATGTATATTGACGAGGAGAGCAAGGAGTTCTTGGAGGAGAGCCGCATAAGCAACATACTGAACAAATATTGCCGTTTCCTCCCCGTTGAGATTGCCTTTGGCAAGAAGAAGGAGTGGAAAGATGGCAAGCAGATTGAGACAAGCGAGGATAATATAATAAACGACACCACCCCGCTGTGGACACGCAAGCCTGCCGAGTTGAAAGACGAGGATTACAAAGAGTTCTATCGTAAGCTCTACCCCATGAGCGACGAGCCCCTCTTTTGGATTCACCTGAACGTGGATTTCCCATTCCACCTCACCGGTATCCTCTACTTCCCAAAAGTTAAGAGCAACCTTGACCTTCAAAAGAACAAGATACAGTTGTTCTGCAACCAAGTATATGTAACCGACGAGGTTGAGGGCATTGTACCGGACTTCCTCACCCTCATGCACGGTGTGATTGATTCACCCGATATTCCATTGAACGTATCGCGTTCATACTTGCAGAGCGATTCAAACGTAAAGAAGATATCGACATACATATCAAAGAAGGTATCGGATCGTTTGCAATCAATCTTCAAGACAGACCGCGCACAGTTTGAGGATAAGTGGAACGACTTGAAGATTTTCATCCATTACGGTATGCTCACCGAGGAGGATTTCTACGACAAAGCAAACAAATTTGCACTGTTGCAGGACACCGACGGCAAGAAGTATACATACGAGGAGTACAAGAACCTTATCGGTGCCGAGCAAACCGACAAAGAGGGCAACCTCATATATCTATACTCAAACGACAAGGATAAGGAGTACAGTTTCATAGAGAATGCGAAAAACAAGGGTTACAACGTATTGAGCATGGATGGACAGCTCGACGTTGCCCTCATAAGCCTCTTGGAGCGCAAATTTGAAAAGTGCCGCTTTACACGAGTGGATAGCGACATCATAGAGAACCTTATTGTAAAAGAGGAGCAAAAGGTTTCGACACTGGGCGAAAAAGAGCGTGAGGTGCTCACCGGAGTATTCCAAAGCCAGCTGCCATCGATGGACAAAAAAGAGTTCTATGTGATGGCTCAGGCAATGGGCGAGAACGGTACACCTGTGATGATAACCCAAGCCGAGTATATGCGCCGCATGAAGGAGATGGCATCGATACAGGCAGGTATGTCGTTCTACGGCGATATGCCCGATATGTATAACATCCTCATAAACGAGGAGCACCCGCTCATTAAACGTGTTCTTGCCGACGCCGAGACAAGCTGTGCCGACAAACTTAGCCCCATAGACGAAAAGACAACTGCATGGGAAAGCCGTCGCAAAGAGCTATACGATGCACGCAAGGAGAAGAAAGAGGAGGAGGTGCCACAGAACGAGAAAGACGAACTTGCCGAGATAGAGAAAAACATCACAGCGGCAAAGAGCGAAAAAGAGGCTATCCTCGCAGCCTACGCAACCGGCAACAACACCGTGCGCCAGCTCATAGATATCACCCTGTTGCAAAACAATATGCTCACAGGCGAGGCTCTCAACAATTTTGTTAAGCGCAGCATCGACATGATGAAATAAGCATAAATATAACTCAAAAAAGCCGATGGGATTTTTATCTCCATCGGCTTTTTTGTATCTTCGTACCGTATATGATAACACTCACAAGAATTACCGACCCGGCAAGCAGCGAATACCTTTTTACCGAAGAGCTGCTCACAGCCACGTTCCCCCGCGAGGAGTACCGCGAGTTGCACGAGCAACGCAACAATGTGGCAAGCAAGAAGGCCTTTCACCTGATGCTTGCAAAGGATGGGGATAAAACCATTGGTTTTATAAGTTATTGGGAACTTGGCAGTTATTATTATGTAGAGCACCTTGCCACCCTGCCAGCCATGCGAGGTGGCGGATATGGCAGTGCTATCTTGGAGGAGTTAAAAAAACGCGCGCAAAGAATCGTGTTAGAGGTAGAAGAGCCCACTGACGAAATGACCACGCGCCGCATAAATTTTTACCACCGCGCGGGCTTTGACATTTGCCCACTGCAATATATGCAACCACCCTACCGCGATGGAGACGGGCTGCTCCCCATGCGACTGATGTTCCACGGGTGCAATGCCGACAGTGATAATTTTAACCAAGCAAAAGCGGTTATATACAGCAACATCTACAACTACAAGGAATAAAAACAATAGAATTATGGCTATAATAAAAGAGGTCCGAGGTTTCACTCCCAAGATTGGAGAAAACTGCTATCTTGCCGAAACGGCTGCAATCATTGGCGATGTAACAATGGGAGACAACTGCTCCATATGGTTTGGAACAGTGCTACGCGGCGATGTAAACACCATAACCATAGGTAATAATGTAAATATACAGGACGGCGCAGTGGTACATACCCTTTACCAACGCTCAAAGAGCGTAATAGGCAACAATGTATCCATTGGGCACAATGCCACCATTCATGGTGCCACCATAGAGGACAACTGCCTCATTGGTATGGGAGCCACAGTGCTCGACAATGCCGTTGTTGAGAGCGGTGCCATTGTAGCTGCCAACGCATTGGTAACATCGGGTATGAGAGTGGAAGGCGGCTGGATATATGCCGGTGTACCTGCAAAGAAAATTAAGGAGGTGAGCCGCGAACAACAAAAAGATATAGTCGAGCGTATAGCCAACGATTACATCATGTACGCATCGTGGTATAAATAATGCAGCACGTCACTATAGATATAGCGAGCCACTGAATAACTCAGTGGCTCGCTATTATTATGTGATACATACACTATTTGATGTGAATGTGATATAAACTCAAAATATCTCAAAGAGCGTAGCGAGGAGAATTTTTGTATCGAACTCTCATTATTTTTTCTCCAGCCTGTTCTTGCGGAAATCGGTGGGCGATACACCGGTCATGCGCTTGTAATAACGGCTGAAATAGGATTGACTTGGGAAATTATACTCATCGGCAAGTTCCTGAATGGATTTATCGGTATATGCAAGCTCGCTTTTCAGGCGCGACGACACCGCCTGGTCTATAATATCCTTTGCCGAGTAGTTTGAAATCTCGTTGCACACCTCGTTCAGATAACCCGCACTCACGCCAAGCTCGTTGGCATAATAGAGAACCTCGCGCGACTTGTTGTAGGAATTCACGAGTTCCTTTACGAACTTTTTGAACAATGTGTTTTTGCGGGACTCGTAAACCTTGCGGGTAGTATTGAAATTCTTTTTCAAATAATGGCGATACAGCTGGAAAAGTATTGCCACACTGTTAATGGCCGATTGCTCGAAGTTCTCATAATCGAATGTATCGCGTATGAGCCTCAATGTCTCAAACAATTTGTGAACAATTTCAAGCTCGTTATCGGCAAAATTTGTTACGGGGTGTACTTTTATCTTCTCATAAAAATCTATATCGAGTGCAAAAAAACGCTTGTCGAAGAGCGAGGTGGGGATAACGAGTTTCCAATCCTTATAATCGTCGCTCTCCTCTTTAATGGTAACAATGTCAAGCGGCGACATGAGCACAAGCGAGTTGGGCGTAACATTGTGTATAGAATAATTAATCTCCATTTTCATACTCCCGGCTGTTGCATACATGATTATAAGATGATTGCAACGCACGGGCGTTCCCATGTTAATCTTGGTCTGGGGTGTATCGGTTAAAAATACATGCTTATTGTCGTAGTCGGTAGTAGTTATCATATCTTATTAGATTTTGAAACAAATATAAGCACATTTTGTACCATTTAACGAATCCGCCCATGAAAAAGAAAAACATTGCTTTCTATATGTAAAGACTGCTTAAAAAAGCAATATTAAGAATTCATAGCTTTACTGAATGGAATGATTTCGCTTGCGAGCAAAAAACGGGGCTGCTTTGTAAGCAGCCCCTACCACATAAGAATATGAAAAACCTTAATAAAAACCTTTTTGGTTTTCTTTTGCAAAAGTAATGCGAATAAAGAGAAGTATAGTTTCTTATTCTTCATCTATATATTCCTTTTTCAACACAAAAGCACAGCAACACGTGTTGCTGTGCTTTTGTGTTATTCATATATCGGGGTTATTACTGATGCACATCGCGCAACAGGTCGTTCACGGTCTTAACCGGATTAAAGGTAACCAAAGGAACCTCCACGAAGATTGTATTCCAATCGCTCATAGCACCATTCCACAAGCCGGGGAGCTCCATGGCCTTCAATTCACGGCCATTCTTTGATTTATGCGAAATGAAACCGGTATTCTTGTCTACGTAGGCAGGAAGGTTGAACTTTTCGCCCTTATAGTTTTTAACGGCACATACAAGATCCACCGGATTAAAGTGTGTCCCGTTCTCAAACATTGCCTTTGATTCGGGGTTGTTCATGTCGATTTGCGAACTTTCAAGAATCTGCAACGACACCGTTCCGTCTTGGTTGTATGCAAGGAACGGACCACCACCGGGCTCGCCCACATTCTTTACCATACCGCACACGCGCATTGGGCGGTTCAACTTCTTGCGCAGATAGAGAACAAGGTCGCAATCCTCCATATCCTTAATCTCCATGTGGCGACACATGAGGTCTTGTTGCAGGAATCGCACTATCTCCATCACCTGCTCATGGGTATATTTACCGCTGTCGATAAGACGCAGATATTCAAATGCCTGTTGCTGTTTCTGCACCAAGATACCCGCAAGCAGTTTCTTGTATGTTACGGTATCGGGTTTCAAGCGGTCGGGCACCACGTTATCGATATTCTTTATAAATATGACATCGGCATCAATATCATTGAGGTTTTCGATGAGCGCGCCATGACCACCGGGGCGGAACACCAAAGAGCCGTTCTCGCGGAAGGGTTGGTTATCGGCATCGGCTGCAATGGTATCGGTGCTCTGTTTCTGCTCCGAGAAACAGATGTCGTATGTAACACCAAACAACTGCTCGTAATATTCCTTGCGCTCTGCAACGAGTTCTTGGAAAAGTGCTTTGTGATTGGGCGAAACGGTAAAGTGCAGTTTAACCTTTCCATCGGTTGCCGCATAGAGCGCACCCTCTACAAAATGCTCCTCGGCAGCGGTGCGTGCCGCAGCCTCGTATGTATGGAATTTCAGCAAGCCTTTGGGCAAAGAGCCATAGTTCATTCCTGTAAAATCGAGCAGATTAAAAACAATCTCCTTGTATTTGCCATTCTCAATAAGAGCCTCTATACTTGTGCCATTATTCTTTACACATGTAGCATCCAAGTCGTTGTAGAAGGCAAATTTCTTGATATTGGCAAAGAAATTCTTTTCGAAATCGGTTGTAGGTACATTATACTCTGCACTGAGGAAGGCGAAAAGATCCTTGAACATGCGGCTGGCAGCACCCGATGCGGGAACAAATTTAAGGATGCTCTTGCCCGATGCGCAATAGCTGTCCCATGCAGCAAGAGCTGTTTCTATCTCCTCTTGCGTGGGAGATACCACACCCTGCCCTATGGTTGCCGCAGCCTCGATTGGGAGGAACGGGAAACCGGTTTTGAATGTTTGCAACTGCTCGGCAACCTGCTGTGCCGAAATTCCTTTCTTGCTCAAAAGCGCTTGGTCTGCTTTACTTATCATAGTTATAAATTTTTAAGTTGTATCACATTCTTGTCTTGCGGTGGCATCCACACAATTGCGAAGATACAAATTTTTCAACAAAATCCTATTATTATAAGAAAAATGCTTATTTTTAATTTGAAAAAGCTATCTTCGCACAAGAAACGCACAAACACAGAGCATAACGTTTCAACTATAAAAAAGAGAGATTTTATGGAGAGGACAGGTATATTTACTGTGGAGGAGAAGAGAGAGATATTTGAGTTGAATGCAGTATTGAGAAAAAGCATTGAAGGGAAACTTCTCTCCACCGACTATCGTTTCATCAAGAATCAGATAGAGAGAGCCATTGCCGAGGGCAAAATGGTGCGCGATGGTTTTGGGTTTCACCCTGTTGTTGTGGATATGCACACTGCCGCACTTGTGGGGCAGGAGATTGGGCATCACCGCGAGATAATCATCAGCATCATGCTCAACCGCTGTGTGCAGCTCGGTGTAACCACCATAGAGCAGATTAATGAACACTATGGCGAGGGGGTAAGAAAAATCCTCACAAACCTCACACAAATAAACGCTCTATATACAAAGAGCCCCACAATAGAAACAGAAAACTTTCGTAATCTGCTCCTCTCGTTCACAAACGACATGCGCGTCATTCTCATAATGATAGCCAGCCGTTTGGTACTGCTGCGCCGCCTGCGTACATCTACCGATAACGAAGCACGCAAACAGGTGGCAGGCGAAGCCTCCAAATTATATATTCCGCTTGCCCACAAGCTTGGTTTTTACAAACTAAAATCGGAGATGGAGGATCTTGCCCTGCGTTACACCGAGAGCGAGATATATGCAGAACTAAACCGCAAGCTCGAAGAGACTGCCGCCTCGCGCGAGGATTACATTGCCGGTTTCATAAAACCCATAGACAGCAAGCTGCGCGCACTACCCCATCTTAAATACCGCATAAAAGGGCGCACAAAATCCATCAACTCCATCTGGCAGAAGATGAAACGCCAGCAACGCCCCTTTGAGCAGATATACGACCTCTTTGCCATACGCATTATAATAGACAGCGAACCGCAGAACGAAAAGAGCGAGTGCTGGCAGGTATATTCGATAATAGCCGACATGTATACCCCTAACCCACACCGCCTGCGCGACTGGCTATCCGTACCCAAGAGCAATGGCTACGAGTCGTTGCACACAACGGTAATGGGCCCCGAGGGTCGTTGGGTTGAAGTGCAGATACGCACCGAGCGCATGGATGCCATTGCCGAGCACGGCCTTGCAGCCCACTGGCGATATAAAGGAATAAAAAGCGAAAAAGGGCTCGACAACCTGCTTGCATCCATCCGCGACACACTCGAAAATATAAACGAGGAGGATGTGAGCGACAACAAATTCAAGATGGAGCTATACAAAGACGAGATTTTCATCTTCACACCCAAAGGCGACCTCTATCGCTTGCCCAAGGGAGCCACCATCCTGGATTTTGCATTCAGCATACACACCGGGCTTGGCTGCAAGTGTACCGGAGCACTTGTAAACGGGCGCAATGTACCCATGCGCCACACGCTTAACAACGGCGATCAGGTGGAAATTATAACCTCCAACAGCCAAACACCCAGACAAGCATGGCTCTCGATTGCAAAGACCGGGCGTGCGAGAGCCAAAATACGCCAAGCATTAAAGGAGATCACAGCCCGACAGGCCGACATAGCCCGCGAGATGCTCATACGCAAATTCAAAAATCACAAGATTGAGTATGACGAGGCAATGATGGACCACCTCATACGCAAGATGGGATACAAGCGCCTCACCGATTTCTACCAATGCATAGCCGAAGGCGGAATAGATGTGAGCGATGTTTTCAAGAAATATCAGGAGCTCACCACCCCGCAGAACGAGGGCTACGAAACAGGCCACAGCGCAGGAGGTTATGTATTCTCGGGCGATATGGATGCAGCCACCAATGGCGATGTTCTTGTAATAGAACGTAACCTCAAAGGTGTTGATTACAAACTCGCAAAATGTTGCAATCCCATATTTGGCGATGAGATTTTCGGTTTCGTAACCATACACGACGGAATATCCATCCACCGCAAGGACTGCACCAACGCCAAGCAGTTGCACGAACGCTACCCATATCGCATAATCGAGGCACGATGGAGCGAAATAGACAAGAACAATGCGCTATACCCCGTAACACTGCGCATTGTGGGGCACGACGACATAGGCATTGTAAACAATATAACCTCAATAATATCGCAAGAGAAGGGTGTTATTCTGCGCGGAATAAACATTGAATCGCACGACACACTCTTCTCGGGCACTCTGTCTCTGCTGATAGACGACAATGCAAAACTGCGCAAGCTCACCGACAAGATTGAGAGTGTAAAGGGTGTTAAACAGGTAAAAAGAGGTTAAAAAAAGTATAAAACAGAAGCAAACAGAAAAAATAGAATAACTTTGCATCGTGCAATTTAGAAAACACCATGAAAAACATTCTTTTATTAATATTAGCCATAGCATTTTACACAACAGCCACAGCACAACAAAACAACGCAAAGGCAAGAATAGAATTTGAGACCACCATGATAGACATGGGCACTTTCCCGGCCGATTCCGCTGTGGTGGAGTGCGCCTTCATATACAAGAATACAGGCAATGCACCGCTATACATACATCGTGTAATCACAAGCTGCGGTTGCACCGACAAACGATTCCCCACATCACCGGTTGCGCCCGGTGAAAAGGACACCATCTTCATTACATATAATGGCACAAACAGGTCGCCCGGCTATGTGCGCAAGAGCGTTACAGTACATAGTAATGCAGTCGAGGAGATGGTAAAACTACGCATAAAAGGAAAAATGCTGCCTGCCAAGGTGGTGGAGCTTCCCGAGATTGAAGATATAGAATAAACAAACTGCCGAGGAATTCCTCGGCAGTTTGTTTATATGGCTGTATTTATAATCAGAATACCAATTTCTCAACGAACGAAGATTTGTCGGCAACCTTGCCCTCTATGTAATAGATAAGCGAGCCATCCTCGGCCGTTTCGCAGTGGCGATATATCTCCACGGTATCGCCGGCCTTGACCTCGTTGTTAAAGTTAATTATCAGTTCCTTTAAGGGGTGCGATGTGGTAACATCGAGCTCCACCGCATTCATAGCCCACTCGGTATATTTCACATTATTTACATGACCAATCATATCGAGGTCGGAGTAATCTACTGCATGGCTGGTAACGTGAACGGGCTCCACACCGCGTGGCATAGTGATTTTGGGAGCAGGCTCGGCTATTGCATTATCGGCAATACACTTACCCTCATCCTCGGCAAGTTCCGAGTACTTTGCAAGCCTGCGTGTATCTATATCAATGACAAGCCACGATGTGGTTGCCGAAACGAGTTTCTCGTTACCCTCCTTATCGAACATCTCAAAATCGCGCAGATATTGGAAACCCACTGCACCCTTATGCCACGACTGCATATTTATATTTTCCCTCCACTTGGGCAGACGATGAAATATTACATGCATGCGGGCAAGCACCCATGCTTTGCGGGTAATCTGCATTGAGTCGTAGCCCACACCTAAGTAATCGGCATGAATATTTGCAGCCTCTTGTGCATAATTAAGAAATGTCGTTGCCTTCATCGTTGATGAAGAATCCACATCGAAACTCGGTACTCTCTTTATAGCACTATATTTTTCTACCATAATCAATATTTTAGTATAACGATTTATTAGAAACAGTTCATCAAGCGACGCTTCACTGCCTCGGTATCGAGCAATATTTTTATAAATTCCCTTGCCGATGCCTTTTGATATGCCCCACGCAGACTTAACAATGATGCTTGCATAACATTGTTCGGTTCGTTAATATGAACTGCCTTGAAGCGTGTATTACCGAAAACCGCCGATGTGGATAATATTGTTGCATAATTGCCCGTAGCCACCACCTGCAACAATATATTTGTTTCGTTCAGTTCAAGCCGCGACGATAGTTCAAAGTCCTTGCCTTCCATAAGTTTATCGAGCATGCTACGCGCCTGCAACCCCACCGATGGCAGCACCAAGTTGTATTTTTGCAGTTCGTGCAGTTCAACGCAAGAACGCTTTGCAAGCGGGTGCGCGTTATCTACCACCACTGCCAAGGTGTTATCGAACAACGGCATAGCCTCGATATCGGGCGACTCCATAAGCGGTTTGTACGATAGCACAAAATCGAGTTTGCGGGCACGCAACAATTCCTGCAGTTCAGCCATGGTTTTGTAATATATCTCCAATTTGATTCCGGGGTACAAATGCATGAAACACATAAGCCCCTCGGTAAGCACGGTGTTAAGGCTGTATGTTACTCCCACACGCAATGTACCGGTTTTCACATGTTGCAGGTCGTAGAGGCGCTGCACTCCATCCTCGGCATCCTGTATGGTGCGCCTGGCAAATGGTAGAAACTCCTCGCCTGCCTCGGTTAGTGAGATATGTCTGCTGTTACGCAGAAAAAGTGTAAACCCAAGTTCACATTCTAGTTGCTTTATCTGTTGCGACAGAGTACTCTGCGTTATAAACAGATGTTTGGCAGCCTCGGAGAAATTGAGATATTCGGCACTCTTTACAAAATATTTCAGTTGTCGTAATTCCATCGAACAATCATTTGGCAGATGCGAAGATAAGAAATCCGGCTCACATAATGGTTATATTATTCAAAAATTAACCATCAGCGAGCCGGAAGTGTTATTTAGGAATAAATTCTGTACCTTTTAGAAACCAATGAAGATAAGCATTCCATATCCAAGCACAAGTCCCAAAAGACCTATGATTATACCAACAGTCATCATATCCTTCTGCTCAATGAAACCTGTTGAGTGAGCAATGGCATTGGGAGGAGTACTGATGGGAAGAATCATTGATACCGATGATGCAATGGCGATACCAACCAACATAGCCTGAGGACCGCCAACGCCATCGAGTGCGCTGCCAAGACCGCTTGCTACCACACCAAGCACGGGAACCAGCAACGATGTTGCAGCCGAGTGTGAGATAAAGTTAGAGAAACCAAAGCAAATGACACCGGCAAGAATCATAACCATTACAGGCGAGAATCTACTGAATGGAACGGACCTAACAATGAGACTGCTCAAAGAGGCATCGCCACCATAGTTTAGTGCCACACCAAGGGCAAAACCACCGGCAACCATCCACAGCACGCTCCAGTTGATTTCCTCAAGGTCGCGACGTGTAAGAATACCTGTTGCACAGAAAATGGCAATAGGAATCATAGCCACCACATTGGTGTCGATACCCCACATATCGGTACCGAACATCCACATGAAGATTGTGAGAATAAAGGCTATTACAACCGACCATGTCTGGTAGTTCCAATTAATCTCGCCCTCAATCTCTATTTTAATATTCTTCTGTTTGAAGGGGAAGAGGAAACGGAGCAATATCCATGCAAGAACAAGCAGCACGATAACAAAGGGAGCCATCTTTAGAGTCCAATCCACAAAGCTGATACCCATACCCTGCGATGCAAGATAATCAAGGGCAATCATGTTGGGAGGGGTACCTATGGGAGTCATCATACCACCAAGATTGGCACCTACGGGGATTGCAAGTGCAAGCGCAATACGGCCCTTGCCATCGGCAGGCAGCGAACGCAACACGGGGGTAAGGAACGCCAACATCATGGCAGCAGTGGCAGTGTTGCTCACAAATGCCGAAAATATGGCAGTAACGAACATGAATCCCAATAGCACAATCTCCGATTTTGTACCGAAAGGCTTAAGCAACACGCGGGCAAGAGCCACATCGAGTTTAACCTTTGTAAGACCAATCGCAAGTACAAAACCACCGATAAACAGCATGATGGTGGGGTTGGAGAAACAAGCGAAGATGCTCTTGAATGGAACAAGGCCCGATGTATCCTCGGGGCGGAGGAAACTGAATGCACTTGTCGATACAGTGAACAACATTGCTGTAACTACAATCATGGAGGTTACCCACGAAGGCATTGTTTCGGTGAGCCACATGAGGGCCGCAAACACAAACAAAGCAATGATACGCTGGTGAATCACGGTGAGCCCTTGGAGACCTAACTCATGAAAAGTCTCTGTTGGCAACAGTGCCACAACCATTGTTACAGCAGTAATGAGAATAAGTTTAAGCGTTGTCAGCGGCAACTTTCTCTCTCTTTTGTGGGATTTATCTTTCTGAATCTTTTCCAGAATATTGAATCCCTGAAAATTTTTAAACATAAATCAAATATTTTAGTTAGTTAATTATTTAATTATTCCTAATCAGTTTATCATTTATGTAAATTTCAGGCGTTACCCCAATCGAGCAATATTGGTATTTGCTCAATATCACAAACAATTCTGCAAAAATAACACACTTTTTGTTTTATTCACGTTTCTTCGATTCATTTTTTTTATTACAGCTATTGAAATAATCTATGAATAAGTGCAAAAATGCTCGAAACACTAAAAAACATTAAAAAGCCACCTATTATATATATATAATCACTATCTTTGCAAAATATACGAGAACAAAATCAGTAAGAAAAACATTTATATATGAAAGCATTTGTATTTCCCGGACAGGGAGCACAATCGACAGGCATGGGAAAGGAGCTATACGAGAGCAATCCCATAGCAAAGGAACTTTTCGAGAAAGCAAACGAAATTTTAGGATTCAGAATAACCGATATAATGTTTGAAGGAAGCGACGAGGAACTGAAACAGACCAAGGTTACACAGCCGGCTGTATTCATACACTCGGTTGTTTCGGCTCTTGCCATGGGCGAAGAGTTTGCACCCGAAATGGTGGCAGGCCATTCGTTAGGCGAGTTCTCGGCGCTCACTGCTGCCGGCGCGCTCACCTTTGAAGATGGTCTTAAATTGGTTTATAAACGCGCACTTGCCATGCAAAAGGCTTGCGAAATGCAACAATCGACAATGGCTGCCATACTTGCCCTCACCGACGAACAGGTGGAAAACATCTGCGCCGAGGTAAGTGCCGGCGGCTGCACCGTGGTTGCAGCAAACTACAACTGCCCCGGGCAGGTGGTTATTTCGGGCAATGCCGAGGGTATAGCCAAGGCCTGCGAGGCTATGAAGGCTGCAGGAGCCAAGCGTGCATTGCCCCTTGCAGTGAGCGGTGCTTTCCACTCTCCCCTCATGCAACCTGCAAAAGAGGAGCTTGCTGCGGCAATAACAGCAACCACATTCAGCACCCCCAAGTGCCCTGTATATCAGAATGTGGATGCCAAGCCCCACACTTGCCCCGAGGAGATTAAGCAAAACCTGATTGCACAGCTCACATCGCCCGTGCGCTGGACCGCATCGGTACAACAGATGATTGCCGACGGTGCTACATCCTTCACAGAGTGTGGCCCCGGTGCCGTGTTACAAGGAATGATAAAGAAAATTGCACCTGCTGCGGGTGCCGAAAACATAGAACTATGTCACGCATAATTATATATCAACTACTGCCCCGCCTTTTTGGCAACAGCAATGCAAACTGCGTTGCCGGTGGCACAATAGAACAGAATGGTTGCGGTAAATTCAACGATATCACCACAAAGGCTCTGCGTGCCATACGCGACCTTGGAGTTACCCATGTGTGGTACACCGGTATCATAGAACACACCACCCGCACCGATTACAGCAAGTATGGCATCGAGAGCACCCACCCTGCCACCGTTAAGGGCGAGGCCGGCTCGCCTTACGCCATCAAAGACTACTACGATTGCGACCCCGACCTTGCTGTAAACGTGGAGAAACGCCGCGATGAGTTCCGCGACCTTGTTGCCCGCACCCACAAAGCCGGTATGAAGGTTATTATGGACTTTATCCCCAACCACGTAGCACGCCATTACAAGAGCGACAACCGCCCTGCCGGTACATACGACTTTGGCGAGCACGACGACAAGGGAGCATTCTTTATGGGGCACAACAACTTTTACTACCTGGGTGAACAGTCATACGGCTGCAACATCGACGCACAGGATTGCGCCCCCGAGCCATACAACGAGACACCCTTGCGTGCAACAGGTAACGACTGTTTCGGCAGCCCATCGCGCAACGATTGGTACGACACCGTAAAGCTCAACTACGGCATCGACTACCGCGGCGGCTACCGCCAATTCTCTCCCGTGCCCAACACATGGGTGAAGATGCTTAAGATTTTGCAGTATTGGGCAAAGCAAGGTGTCGATGGATTCCGTTGCGACATGATTGAGATGACCCCCGTGGAGTTCTGGCAATGGGCACTCCCCAAGATTAAAGCCGAGTATCCCGAAATGATTTTCATAGGCGAGATATACCAGCCCCACATTTACCGCACCTTTATTAAAGATGGTTGTTTTGACTATCTCTACGACAAAGTGGGCCTCTACGACACACTTAAAGCGGTAATGAGCGGGCAGACATCGGCAAGCAGCATCACATACACCTTGCAACAGACAGCCGACATTCGCCGTAACATGCTCACCTTCCTTGAGAACCACGACGAGCAGCGCATAGCATCGGATTTCTTTGCAACCAAGGCCGAACGCGCCCTTGCAGCGCTCATTGTTTCGGTAGCCATAGGCAAGCAACCGTTCATGCTCTATGCCGGCCAGGAACTTGGCGAGCGTGGCATGGACAAAGAGGGATACAGCGGAGTGGATGGCCGCACAACAATTTTCGACTATTGGAGCGTAGATACACTGCGCCGCTGGAAGGGCGACGGCAACTACGACACCACCCTGCTCACACCGCAGGAAAAGGAGTTGCAAGCCTTTCATGCCAAGCTATTGAAGCTGTGCAACAGCAGCGAGGCACTGCAAGAGGGCGAGTTCTACGACCTGCAATATGCCAACCCGTGGAGCGAAACATACAACAGCAACCACATATATTCATTCCTCAGAGGCAGCAAGAAAGAACTGTTGCTGGTTGTAACCAATTTCAGCGATACCGCACGCCACTGCGAGGTTACAATACCCGAGGAGGCATACGCATACTTTGGACTGTCGAGCAGCAATAAAAAGGTAAAAGCCACCGACTTGCTCACAGGCGAGGAGTTGAGCATCATGCTAAACTCGGCAGAGAAGGTTGCCGTAACCGTTCCGGCCAACAATGGAGTAATAATTAAAATAAACAAATAAGATGAAAAAGATTGTAACATTGGCAATGCTTGTTGTTGCCGCACTATTTGCAAACGCACAATCAAAGCTCGATTATAAGACAATAAAGGATATCATTGACAACGAAAAGGCATATTACAACGATATTCTGAATATCTATTTGAACGACGACCCCTATATTCGTGTCGATGATTATGCACTGGTATATTACGGGCAATCGTTCCTCCCAAGCTACAACGGTGGCACCGACGACAACGAGGTTACACTTAAAAACCACGCGGCACAAGGCAAATTGATGGAGCAGTACGAGACTGCAAAAAAAATCCTTGAATATAACCCTGTCAGCCTCAATGCCCTCTTCTACGCATGGCGTGCATCTGACGAGCTCATAAAGCCCGAGGAGGAGACAAATTCGTACTTAAAGAAGTACCTTGGCATACTCGATATGATTACCACTATTGGCGATGGGAAAAACACCGATACCCCGTTCCGCGTAATCTGCCCCGACGACCAGGACCACATCCTCTATGGCAAATTGGATGTTGAAACCGTTGTATCGCGCAGCCTCGATACACAATCGCTATGCAACATTATAACTATCGTGCCCACCGATAAATTTCCCTCGCGCAGCGTATATATCGATGTGAGCCGCTATCTGTCGCACACAGCAAAGAGCCAAAACAGGTGAAACGGATACTCAAAATAATAGGTATTGCTATGCTTGTATTAATAGTTGCAAGCATAGCAATAGTTATATTATATAAGTTCGTAAACCCGCCATACACGCCACTCATGCTGTCGCGCCATTGGAGCGAAGATGCACCCATACACTACGAGTGGACACCGCTGGAAGATATCACCCCCAACCTTGCACTTGCCGTGGTAGCATCGGAAGACAATCTCTTTACCACCCATTGCGGATTCGATTTTGAACAGATAAGATTGGCACGCGAAGCAGCCCGCAAAGGGAAGAAACTGCGAGGAGCAAGCACCATAAGCCAGCAGACTGCAAAAAATGTATTTCTGTGGAACGGCCGTTCGTGGTTGCGCAAGGGATTGGAGGCATACTTCACCGTGCTCATAGAACTCATTTGGGGCAAGGAGCGCATAATGGAGGTATATCTCAATTGCATAGAGATGGGTAATGGCATATATGGTGCTGCGGCAGTTGCCAAACACCATTTCAAGACCACACCGGCAAAACTTACCCGCGAGCAGTGCGCACTTATAGCCGCCAGCCTGCCCAACCCCCGCCGTTATAGTTCAAAAAGGCCATCGAAACGCACTCTCAACCGACAGAAATCCATTCTAAAAAACATGAAAAATATTTGGAAGGTGGAATTTGATAAATAGAACAAGCAGAATTATGGTCATTGGCTCGTTTTACTGTTGGCCACCCGCGTGGCACAAACTCGGTCTGTGCTTCACGCGACCTATGGCC
>CALGJF010000029.1 GCA_937914945.1 uncultured Bacteroidales bacterium
CATAGGCTCGCGCCTATGGCCTTTGAGCCGCAGAGATACTCCCAAACAGTTCCACGACCTGCTGGGGTGTGGTCGCACCTTGTTGCAGCAAACATTCGACAGGTATAGTCGTGTTGTTCCCAAAGAGAATATAATAGTATCAACTCACGTGGATTACACCGAGTTGGTGCGTGAACAGCTACCCGAGTTGCCCGATGAGCAGGTGCTTCATGAGCCTGCTCATCGTGGTACGGCGCCGAGTATAGCTTATGTGGCTTGCCACATACGTCTGCTCAACCCCAATGCAAATATTGTAGTGGCACAGGCCGACCAATTGGTGCTTAACGAAGGACTGTTCGTCGATACCATAAGCAAAGGGCTTGATTTTGTTTCGGATAATAATAAATTGGTGGTAGTGGGTATAAAACCCACCTGTCCCGAAACACGTTACGGATATATCCAGGCCGATTCGCTCGTAGATGGCGAAAACAGCCTTTACAACGTGCGTACATTCACCGAAAAACCCGAACTTGAATTTGCGCGGGTGTTTATGGAGAGTGGCGAGTTTTATTGGAACTCAGGAATCTATATTTGGAACGTAAATACCATTATAGATACCATGCGCACATTCCTACCCGATATGATGGGCGAGCTTGAGCGCGTGTTTCGCGAGATTCCTGTGCGTGCCGAACGTCGCAAGCGTGGTTACGAAATCTATACCTCTTTCCCCAATGCATCAATGGATATGAGCGTTATGGAGCGTGCCGATAATGTGTGCCTGCTTGTGGGTGAGTTTGGTTGGGCCGATATCGGTACATGGAATACTCTGTACGGAACTTTGCCTGCGGATAGCGATGGAAATGTTATCATGCATTCGCGCTGCTTGAAATACAATAGCAAGAATAATGTGGTTTCTGTTCCGCAGGGTAAGTTGCTTGTCTTGCAGGATGTGGACGATTTGTTGGTTGTAGATAATGGCAATGTGCTTATGGTGTGTCGTAAGGGTAGCGAACAGAATATACGCAAATTCCTTAACGATGTGCGTATGAAACTCGGTGAGGAGTATTTGTAATAAATACGTTGCATAAATAAAAATCAAAAGGAGCTGCATGCAGCTCCTTTTGATTTTTATTTGATAACCCACTCTTTTCTGTGTGCCCGTGTCTCTTCGGGATTGTAGTGCAGGCGTTTTGCATCGGGTATCAGAACTGTATATTCTTTGCACGTCTTATTGGGGTATTCTGTATCCCGTATCCATGGGTTTGCCTCACGTAGTTGCATGTAGGTGAGCCCATGTTTCTTGGCTATCGATGCCCAATTGATGGTTGCGGATTTTACCATAATACTCTTTGCAATGGGCAGTGGAGGATAGAGGTCGCGGTGCTGTATGATGAACCCGAATTTTATGGGGTCGTTGAATATGGCTTTTGCTGCAAGCAGGCGGAATATATAGCGCGATGTTTCGGGTACAAGCTGTAAGTTTATAGCCTTGCTCTCTTGTTGCTTGTCTATACGCTTGCTTATGCCGGCGCGTCCTGCGTTGTAGCTCGCTGCCACGGTGAGCCAGTCGCCAAACTCCTCGTAAGATTCCTTTAAGTAGTCGCAAGCGGCGCGTGTGGCTTTCTCTATGTGGTATCTTTCGTCTATATAGTTGTTTACCTCCAAACCGTATTGGCGTGCTGTTTTTTCCATGAACTGCCACAAGCCACCGGCTCCCACTGTTGAACGTGCATAAATGTCGCCATTGCTCTCTATAATCATAAGGTATTTGAAGTCATCGGGTATGCCACACTCCTTTAACAGGGGCTCCACAATGGGGAATAGGCGGTTGGCACGCTTAATCTGCAAAAGAGTGTTTATGTGGGAGTATGTGAATGCAAGAATTTCGCGGTCCATGCGTTCGCGACGATCTTGCTGTGTCAGCGTTATCTTCTCCCCGGCAAATGTCAATTCTGTAGGAATCAACGGCGATACTGCACAGTAGGGGATTTGTGAATATGGCACGTTGAACTTGTCGCGTGCGCTATTGCCCAAGAGTGTTATAGCTGCGGCAATAGCTATGATTGAAATGGATATTATGCCTGCTTTTTTATAAAAAGTGCTCATGTATAGTAGTTTATGTTGAGTAATAAATGTTAAATTGATTTTATTGCAAAAATACTCTTTTTAACTCCAAAAATCAAGCCGTTCCGCCTGTTTGCCATGCTTTTATTTTTTTAATTGCGGTAAACCATGTGTTGGTTACGGAAATTTAACTATTTCGCGTGTCGGCTGCGAAATCTCAAACCAAGCTTTTGTTTATCTCGCTCGTTTGTGGTATCTTTGCATAGATATGCAAAATAACGCATAGCGGTGCGGGGGAATGGTGCTGTCGCATATGGCAGATAGCGGTTTTCCTCTTTTTTGTTGATTTAAGGAGTGTTTTCCTGTTTTTCATTTGAATACTATATGGAGGAATTTGAATTAATTGCAAAGACCTTTCAAGGTCTTGAGGAGGTCTTGGCCAAGGAGTTGGTGGCGCTTGGTGCCAATAATGTGCAGATAGGGCGACGCATGGTGTCGTTCACCGGTGATAAGGCGCTTATGTATAAAGCCAATTTTCATTTAAGAACAGCTGTCCGTATTCTCAAACCTATTCTTCATTTTAAGGCGTCCGATGCCGATCAGGTGTATAGTGTTATAAAGAGCATTGATTGGGAGAAATACCTTGATGCAAATTCCACATTCTCGGTGGATTCCGTTGTTTACAGCGATGTATTCCGCCATTCAAAATTTGTTGCATATAGAGTAAAGGATGCCATTGCCGACTATTTCAATGAGAAGTGCGGTCGTCGTCCCTCGGTGCGCCTGAACAACCCCGATTTGATATTCCACATACATATAGCACAAGAGGATTGCACGCTTGCTTTCGATAGTTCAGGAGAGAGCTTGCACCGCCGTGGCTACCGTGTGGAAACCGGTGCAGCCCCCATTAACGAAGTGCTTGCAGCCGGTCTCATTATGCTCACCGGCTGGAACGGCGAGTGTGATTTCATAGACCCTATGTGCGGCTCGGGTACATTGCCCATTGAAGCAGCCCTCATAGCCCGTAATATTGCTCCCGGTGTCTATCGTCAGGGATATGCCTTTGAAAAATGGAGGGATTTTGACAGCGACCTTTTTCGTTCGATATATGAGGACGATTCGCTTGAACGCGAGTTTGAACATAAAATTTATGGCTATGATGTAGATGGTCGCATGGTCGCTTGCGCGCGCAAGAATATAAAATCGGCCATGATGGGCGATATAATCGAAGTGGAGTGTCGCGACATAAAAGATTTTGTTCAGCCCGAAAAACGTGCCATCATGGTGGTGAATCCTCCTTATGGCGAGCGTCTTGTATCCGATAAATTGTTACAGATATATGAGAATCTCGGTTCGCGTTTGAAACATGCATTCCAGGGTAACGAGGCGTGGGTAATAAGCAGCAGTTACGACTGTTTCGATAAAATAGGCCTCAAAGCCTCGGCGCGTATTCCTTTGTATAATGGTGATCTCGATTGCGAGTTCCGTAAGTTTGAACTTTTCCAGGGTAAGTTCAAGGGGTTCCGTGAAGAGGGCAACAGCCTTAAAAAGGATTTTGCTCCTTTGAGACGCAAGTCGCGTCTGACGGGCCTTGATGGCGAGTTGCGCCCATCACGTTCAGAGCGTAGAAACGATGAATACTCTTCATTGGAGAGCGATGAGTCGGCACGTCGTCGCAGGGAGTTGGAATCCTATTTCAACACCCGTACAGCGCAAAAAATCAGACGAAAAAAGAGCGATGACACTGCTCCCCGCGATGAGAAGCGCGCACCACGTGGTGCTGCTCCCGCACGCAGCGGTTATGGGGCACGTAAGGGTGGCAACAGTGGGCGTCCCTCTTCGTACAAAGGAGGTAAAGGAGGGCGTGGCGCGGCTCCACGTAATAGAGGAAATGAGAAAAAGTAATAACCTTTCAAAGATTATAATATGAGAATATTGCTATTGGGTAGCGGTGGTCGTGAACACGCCCTTGCCTGGAAAATTGCTCAAAGTCCCAAATTGGAGAAACTATTTATTGCACCCGGTAATGCCGGGACATCGCAAGTGGGCGAGAATGTAAATATATCTGTTTGCGATTTTGATGCCATAGCCGAATTTGTGTTACAGAACGGCGTAGATATGGTTGTAGTGGGGCCCGAGGACCCGCTTGTAAAGGGAGTGTATGACTTTTTTGCCGGTGATGAGAGGCTTAAACATATTGCAGTGATAGGTCCCACCCGTGCTGCTGCCGAGCTTGAGGGTAGCAAGTCGTTTGCAAAGGACTTTATGCAGCGCCACTCCATTCCCACAGCTGCCTATCGTGCATTTACCGCAGCCGAAAAGGAGGATGCATACCGTTTCCTTGAAGGCTTGAAGGCTCCTTATGTGCTTAAAGCCGATGGCTTGTGTGCAGGTAAGGGTGTGCTTATTCTTTCGTCGCTCGATGAGGCAAAAAAGAGTCTCGACGAGATGTTTGATGGAATGTTCGGTTCTTCCTCGGCAACAGTAGTGATAGAGGAGTTCCTCGATGGAATAGAGTGCTCGGTATTTGTGCTCACCGATGGCAAGAATTATGTCATTTTGCCCGAAGCTAAGGATTACAAGCGCATTGGCGAGGGTAATACCGGTCTTAACACAGGTGGCATGGGTTCTATCTCTCCCGTTCCTTTTGCAACACCAGAGTGGATGAAAAAGGTCGAGGATAGAATAATACGCCCCACAGTTGAGGGGCTTGTTGCCGACAAACTGCTCTATAAGGGTTTCATCTTCTTCGGTCTCATCAATGTTGATGGTGAGCCTATGGTAATTGAATATAATGTGCGCATGGGCGACCCCGAAACCGAGTCGGTTATGTTGCGTCTTAAAACGGATATCGTGGATTTGTTCCAAATGGTTGCAAATGGCACTTTGAACGAGGCTGTTGTGGAGTTTGACGATAGAACGGCGGTATGCGTGATGCTTGTTTCGGGTGGTTATCCCGAGGCGTATGACAAGGGCTTTGAGATGAGCGGCTTTGAGAATGTGAAGGAGAGCATCCTTTTCCATGCCGGAACGGCTGTTAAGGATGGCAAGGTGGTTACAGCCGGTGGTCGTGTAATAGCTGCCTGCTCTTATGGGAACAATCGTGCCGAGGCGTTGGAGAAATCTTTCCGTGCTGCAAAGGCTATTGATTTTGAGAAAAAATATTTCAGAGGAGATATAGGTTTTGACTTATAGTAAGACATTACAGGGGCGATTTGTTGCCACGGGTTATCCCGCGGCAACAATGCTCTTTGTGTCGTTGCTTTTGTGGGTTTTGGGTTATCTGTTGTGTATAGGTACCGCCTCCACCATGTTGTCTGTTTTGGGGCTCGACTTTATTGGCGATGCCTTTGCACGCCTTCTCTCAATGCTCTCTTTTGTGTGTACGGCATTGGTGCTTAACCACCTTTATCTGTTTGAACGGCGTGTGGCATATCTGCCTCATGTGTTCTTGTGGCTTGTGTCGGTGCAGCTTTTTCTGCAACCCGATTGTTTGGTGGCTATGGCTCTTCTTCTTTTCATGCTTTCGGTAGCGCAGTTGTTGTCGTGCAGCCAGGAGTGCGGGCAAGAGAAATCGATATATGCAGCTTTTGCAATTTTGTCCTTTTCATCGCTGTTTTTATTGCAGTTCCTGTATATTCTCCCTCTTTTCTTTGTCTATCTGTTGGTAGCCAAAATTTTTGTGGCAAGGAACTTTTTTGCGGCGTTGCTTGGGGTGGTTACCCCCTATTGGTTACTTTTGGGGCTGATATTTGTCTTTCCTTCTCTGTCGGGTCTCCTAATGCCTTTGGAAGTGGGGTTGCTTAATATTTTGGCTCCGGCTGATATGTGCTATTCAATGCAGGAATGGGTTACGCTGGGTACGGAGTTGTTGGTGTGGGGTGTTGCGGCAATGGCGTTTTTTGTTTCATCGTTTCCTGCAAAGCCATTGTTGCGTCGTCGTATGCTGTTTCTGCTTGTGGTGTATATTTATCTGTATATTCTCAATTTTATTTTTCCGCAAGACTATTCTTTGTTGCTTGCATGGCGCTTGCCTTGTACTGCGGTGATGGCGGCCTATGTGTTTTCAATGCGTGTTACGCGATTGTCGAATATATATTTTATAACTCTTAATATATTGTGGCTTTTAACAGCTTCGTTGTGTCTATGGATAGTATAGTTGCTTTCTTCTCGGAATATGGTTATTGGGGAATGGGTGTGTTGGCCTTTTTGTCGGGGTCGGTGGTTCCTATTACAAGCGAAGTGCTTTTGGTGCTTTTTCTTAGTCTCGGACTCAATGCTGTGGCTTTGACACTTGTTGCCACATTGGGCAATACACTCGGTGGTGTAACGTGCTATTTTGTGGGTATGCTTGCCAATAAGGATAGGGTGGTAAAGATGTTCAAAATGACTCCCCGCCGTATGCAACGCGCCGATAAGATAATTCAAAAATATGGCTATTGGGCTGCGCTGATATCTTTTGTGCCCATCCTGGGCGAGACTCTGCTGGTGTTGCTTGGCGTAATGCGTGTATCGTGGTGGAAGGTTGCCGTTGTTATGGCTCTGGGCAAGCTCATACGTTATGGTTTTATAACAATATCATACACGGGTGTGATGCAGGCGATGGGCTGATGCGTGCAGTGCCCTAATACGAGGCACTTGCCTTTATGCCCTCTTTCTTTAATAGCTCCACAATTCTATCGAGTTCCTCGTGTGTGGCTTTTTCCAGCCCCGCAGTGGGTGTCTCTCTGTCTATGGTGTATATCATAACCTCGCGTGGGGCTATCTCTTTTACGACCTTAATCCATGGCTCTACATACTCGTTGCCGGTATTGTTTACATCAATTCCGTTTGCATGGCCTTTCATGAACATGGTTTGTATAACGGCTTTGCCGTTAAATGCTTTCATTCTTTCAATTATGGCTTCAAGGTTGTATTTCCCCGTTGGTTGGTCTATTCTTTTTATATACTCAGGGTTTACTGTGTCGAGCTTAAGTATGTTGTTATCAACAAGTTTAAGAGCTTCAAAGACATTGTCGCGTGTAATGAGTGTGGCATTTGTGAGTACACTCACTCTGGCCTTGGGGCAATAACGATTGCGCAGGGCAATGGTGTCGGCTATTATCTCTGCAAAATGGGGGTGTATGGTAGGTTCGCCATTGCCGGCAAATGTCAGAACGTCGGGTGTGCTGCCTGCCCTCTGCATCTCCTTCAACTTGGTTTCAAGTGCGTTGGCAACCTCCTCGCGTGTTGGTAACGCGGTGTGGGTGCGGTGCGCTGCATTAAGCCCGCATTCGCAATAAAGGCAGTCGAAGGTGCATACCTTACCATCGGCAGGTAAAAGGTTTATACCCAATGATATTCCTAATCTGCGGCTGTGTACGGGGCCAAATATTGGCGATGGATAGATGATGGTAGGCATAATATTCTTTTGCTTATTTGAATTGTTATTGTATAACAATGCTGCTCTCTATTTTCTGCCGAAATCGGCAGGAATTTCACCCCAACTGCCTGTTTCCCACTTTGTTATTGGGTTGGGGTAGTTGTTGTTTTTCAACCATTTTTCGGCTCTTTCAATGAGCCCGAAGAGTTCTTCGGTTTCTGCTGTGCGTGGTAGTTTGGTTTTGCAGCAACCCTGTTTTACCCATAGTATGGCATTGCGGCTGTCGCTATATATGGGTATATTACTCTCTTTCTGCTTGAGCAGTGCAAGGGCATGTACTATTGCCAGGAACTCCCCGATGTTATTCGTTCCATATACGGGCCCGAAATGGAATATTTCTTCTCCTGTGGCAAGATATACACCGCGGTATTCCATCTGTCCGGGATTGCCGCTGCATGCGGCATCTACAGCAAGAGCGTTGCGCTGCACATTGGCGGGCAGTTCGCTATGCTCCGTCTTTGGTTTTGGGGCATTGCCACCTATGTATAGTTGTGGCGACGAGCTGTATGCACGGTCGGCCTCGGCTTGGGTGGCGAAGGATTTATAAAGGGCTTGTTTCACTCCCTTTATCTGCGCCTGACACTTGTCCCATGAGTCGTATACCCCCGGTTCAAGCCCGTTCCACACTACATAGTATCGTTTCTTTGCCATTACATTCTCTCGGGTACCTCAATACCTAATAGGTTCATAGCGGTTTTTATTACCTTGCCCACGTTGCGTGTGAGCAGTATGCGGAATGCTTTGGTTGCAGCATCTTCCTCGCGCAGGATACTGAAATCGTGGTAGAATTGGTTATACTCTTTTGCAAGTTCATATGCATAGTTCGCAATACCCGATGGCGAGTAGTCGCTGCCTGCCTGGCGTACCACTGCGGGGAAATCGTTGAGCAGGCGTATTATAGAACACTCCTTCTCGCTGATGCTTGCGGGGTTGGCAGTGCCGTTGCACTCCACACCGGCCTCGGCCGCCTTGCGCTCAATAGAGCGTGTGCGTGCGTATGTGTATTGAATGAAGGGGCCTGTATTGCCGTTGAAGTCAATGGATTCTTTGGGGTTAAAGAGCATGTTTTTGCGGGCATCGACCTTGAGCATGAAATATTTGAGTGCTCCCAAGCCGATGATACGATATATCTCCGCGGCTTCCTCTTCGGTAAGCTCGTTGAGCTTGCCGCCAAGTTCCTCAGATGTCTCGCGTGCTGTTCTAATCATTTCGTCCATGAGGTCGTCGGCATCAACGACGGTTCCCTCGCGGCTTTTCATCTTGCCCTCGGGGAGCTCCACCATGCCGTAAGAGAAATGCACTAGTCCTTTGCCCCATGCAAATCCCAATTTGTCGAGCAGGAGCGATAGTACCTGGAAATGGTAGTTTTGCTCGTTGCCCACCACATATACCATTTTGTCAATGGGGTAGTCGCGGAATCGTAACTGTGCGGTACCGATATCCTGTGTCATATACACCGATGTGCCATCGCTGCGCAGCAATAGTTTTTCGTCAAGTCCGTCGGCTGTGAGGTCGGCCCACACCGAGTTGTCGTCGCGACGATAGAATATGCCTTTCTCAAGCCCGCCGAGCACGGTCTCTTTTCCTTCGAGATAGGTGTCAGACTCGTAGTATATTTTGTCGAAATCCACTCCCAGGCGTTTGTATGTTTCGTCAAATCCTTCATACACCCAACCATTCATGGTACTCCACAATGAGCGTACTTCCTCGTCGCCTGCCTCCCATTTTACGAGCATTTCGCGCGCTTCGGCCATGAGGGGTGATGCAGCCTCGGCCTCCTCCTTGCTCATACCCTTTGCCATAAGCTCTTGCAGCTCGGCCTTGTAGTGCTTGTCAAAGGCTACATAGTAGTCGCCAATGAGGTGGTCGCCTTTTTTACCACTGCTTGCAGGTGTCTCGCCGTTGCCCCACTTTTGCCATGCAAGCATCGATTTGCAGATGTGGATGCCACGGTCGTTTACTATGTTGGTTTTTACAACCTTGTTGCCGTTTGCGGCAATGATGTTTGAGAGGGCATAACCAAGCAGGTTATTGCGGATGTGCCCCAAGTGCAAGGGCTTGTTGGTGTTGGGCGATGAGTATTCCACCATAACGAGTGGCGATTTTTCGTCGCTCTTTGTGGTTCCCCAGCCTTCGGTGCTGTCAATTTTCTGCAAAAGTTCAATCCAATACGAGGTTGCTATGCTCAGGTTCAAGAATCCCTTAATGACATTGAATCCCGAAACCAGGGGCTGCATGGCGGCAATCTTCTCGCCAATCTCCTGCGCTGTCTCCTCGGGGCGTTTTTTTGACATCTGCAAAAAGGGGAATACAACAAGGGTGTAATCTCCCTCAAATTCTTTGCGGGTTTTCTGTAATTGTACCTTTTCGGCTGCAATTTCCTGTCCATATAGTTCTTTTATGGCGGCAATTACGCTTTCGTTCAAGATGTTTTCAATATTCATTTTTTTAGTTTTTGGTTCGTTGGAATAGGGTAGGTCTTTGCGTAGCAAAGAGTTCTTATAAATCCTGCGCGAAGATACAAAATATATGCGACTTTTTGGCTTTGCGCTTGTGTAAAATGTGTGCATATGGAATATTTTGCTGCAACATAAACTATAACGAAGGTTAAAAAAGCGAAAAAAAGAGTGTGCCGGGGCTTTATTTCGGCAGGGAATGTCGTGCTTGCCTCATTGCGTTTGTTTCTGTCGCTTGTTTGTATTATCTTCGCGCTGTTTTCAAATATAAATATGATGAATCAATTACCGGTTGTTACAAAAAACCTGATAGCGATAAATGTGCTGATGTTTCTCGCGCTTATTGTTGCCGAAAAGCATGGAATCGACCTCAACGGATATTTGGGGTTGCATCTGTTTTTAGCAGAAGATTTTCATCCCTATCAGTTTGTTACTTACATGTTTATGCATGCTGGATTTACACATGTGTTTTTCAACATGTTTGCTCTATATATGTTTGGCGGCTTGCTTGAACGTGTGTGGGGCTCCAAACGGTTCCTGATTTACTATTTTGTTGCCGGCCTGGGTGCTGCGGTTATTCAGGAACTTGTGCAATATGGCTATTATTTGGTATACCTCTCGCCCTATGAGTATGTGAGGTTGCCGCTTGATGCACTTGTACCCATGTCGCAATATCTAAATATGTGGAACACGGTAGGAGCCTCGGGTGCCGTATATGGTATTTTGCTGGCTTTTGCAATGATGTTCCCCAATGAGCGTATGTTTATAATCCCGATACCGTTCCCTATAAAAGCCAAATATTTCGTAGCAATATTCTGTGTGTTGGAATTGTTGCTGGGATTGAGTAATAATGCCGGCGATAACGTGGCGCATTTTGCCCACCTGGGTGGTATGCTTTTTGGCTTTATTGTTATTTTGTATTGGCGTAAAAATGGTAAAATAGGTGGGCCTTATGTTTAAGAATTTATATAAGAGATTTTGCGATGAAAATATTGTCGGCCGCTTTATATTCATAAATATCGCGGTGTATATAATTGTCGCTTTCATCGGGGTTTTTGCCACGCTTTTCGGCTTTAATAACGAGGTTGATACTTTCGTTCGATGGTTTGAATTGCCAGCCTCGTTCGGCACGTTTATATGCCGCCCGTGGACACTCTTTTCATATATGTTTTTGCATGAGCGCATCATGCATATTCTGTGGAACATGTTGGCGTTGTATTGTTTTGGCCGTATCTTCCTCTCGTTCTTCTCGTTGCGCCACTTTGTAGGGGTATATCTCTTTGGAGGCATTGTGGGCGGGCTCTTTTTTATGTTGGCATACAATCTGTTCCCTCACTTCGAGGAGATAGTCGATAGCTCGTTCCTGATAGGTGCATCGGCATCGGTGCTGGCAATAGTTGTGGCATCGGCAGTGCGCAGCCCCAATTATGTGGTGAATATGGCATTGCTGGGCTCTATGAGGCTTGTTACCATTGCTGTTATAACAGTGGTGCTTTCCTTGCTTTTGCTGGCCTCGGAGAATGCGGGTGGCAACTTTGCCCATCTTGGAGGCGCTTTTGCCGGATGGCTCTTCGCTTTCATGCTTAACAAGGGCAAGGATATGACCGTTGCAATAAACAAAATCATCGATTTCTTCGCTACTTTTTTCAGGCGTCGTGTTTCGCGTGGCAAGGCGAAATTTACATATCAGAGGAACGAACGTACAGCCGATTATGAGTACAACGCGCGCAAAAAAGAGAATGATGCCGAGATAGACAGAATTCTTGAGAAAATAAAGGCCGGAGGCTATGCCTCGCTCACAGACGAGGAGAAGAAACGTCTGTTCGATGCGTCGAACAGATAATTATGGTTATGAATCACGGACTGGCATTTGCGCACGTGCGCAAATGCCTTTCATTTTGCCAATTACAGCCCTTGTGTCAAAGAAAAACTGCTAATTATATAAATAATTAAGAAAAAAACGCTATATTTGCGCGCATTTAATGAACGGAACGAATAAATCATAAATAAAATTTAATCAAAATGCAGAACAAAGGATTTGTAAAAGTTTTCGCGCTACTGCTGACATTGGTATGTTTGTTCTACCTTTCATTCTCGTTTGTAACCAGTTATCACATGAAACAGGCTGCCAACGATCCCAAAGGTGAGCAACACTACCTCGATTCAATGCAGAACGAAAAAGTGTGGCTTGGTGTTTACACCTTGAAGCAGAGCCGCGAAATGGAGATTGGTCTTGGATTGGACCTTAAAGGTGGTATGTACGTAATTATGGAGGTGTCGGTTCCCGACATCATCAAGGCGCTTGCCGACCATAAGAGCGATGCAGCGTTTAATCAGGCTGTTGAGGCTGCTCGCGTGGCTTCTATCACAAGCCAGAGCGACTACATCACACTTTTTGTGGATGAGTATAAGAAATTGGCGCCCGAGGGTAGCCTCGCTGCAATTTTTGCTACACAGCAGTTGAAGGACAAGGTAAATACCCGTTCTACCGACAGTGAGGTGGTTAGCGTGTTGCGTCAGGAGGTTCAGGCTGCCATAGACAACTCATTTAACGTGTTGCGTACCCGTATCGACCGCTTCGGCGTTGTTCAGCCCAACATTCAGGCACTCGAAGGCTCAATGGGCCGTATCATGATTGAGCTACCCGGTGTTAAGGAGCCCGAGCGTGTGCGTAAGTTGTTGCAGGGTTCAGCCAACTTGGAGTTCTGGGATACATACAATGCTTCGGAGATTGTACCTTCGCTAATTGCAGCCGATGCAAAACTCGCAGTTGTAGATCCCGCTACAGAGGAGGTTGCTACAGAGGAGGTTGCCGAGACTGCCGCACCTGCCAAGGAGGTTGCCGAAACAGCTGAGGCCGATATCGAAGCGGCCATTACAGCTGAGGCTGCAACCGAGCCCGAGGTTGATATCGAGGCTATGAAGAAAGAGCACCCCTTGTTGTCGCGCTTGCAGATTGTGCAGAACGATGGCATGGGTAGTGTTATCGGTTATGCACACTATAACGACACAGCTGCCATAAACAAGCTTATCGCTACACCCGAGTTTATGAGCACTTTGCCCCGCGAACTTCGTCTCTATTGGGGTGTTGAGGCTGTTGATCGTGAGACAACCAACCAAATATATGCACTCTATGCAATAAAATGTGTTCAGCGCAATGGTCGTGCTCCCATTGAGGGCGATGTTATTGTAGATGCAGCCGACACCTTCGACCAATATGGCCGTCCCTGTGTAACCATGTCAATGAATGCCGATGGCGCACGCCGTTGGGCGCAGCTCACAAAGGCTAACATCAACAAGGCTATTGCAATTGTTCTTGATGGTTATGTTTACAGCGCACCTATGGTGAGCAACGAGATTACAGGTGGTCGCTCGGAGATTACCGGTAACTTCACCATTGAGACAACCAAGGACTTGGCAAACGTACTCCGTTCGGGTAAGATGCCCGCGCCCGCGCGTATTGTTCAAGAGGATATAGTAGGTCCTTCACTTGGTCAGGAGTCTATCAACCAGGGTATGATGTCGTTCATAGTAGCGTTCATCTTGCTTATGGTTTATATGTGTGCAATCTATGGAATTATTCCCGGTATGGTTGCAAACGCTGCGCTGTTGATGAACTTGTTCTTCACACTCGGTGTGCTGGCGTCGTTCCAGGCTGCCCTCACAATGTCGGGTGTTGCCGGTATCGTGCTCACATTGGGTATGGCGGTGGATGCCAACGTGCTTATCTATGAGCGCACAAAAGAGGAACTTGCTGCCGGAAAGAATACTCGCGCGGCCCTTGCCGATGGCTACAAGAACGCATTCTCTGCAATCTTCGACTCTAACTTTACATCAATCATCACAGGTATCATTCTGTTCTATTTCGGTACAGGTCCTATCCGTGGCTTTGCAACAACACTTATCATTGGCTTGCTCTGTTCATTCTTTACAGCCGTGTTCCTCACACGTGTTGTTTACGAGCACTTCATGAATAAGGATAAATGGCTCAATCTTACTTTCGCCACCGGTTTCTCAAAGAACTTGATGATTGGTACCAAATTTGATTTCTTGAAGAAATCTAAAGGTTTTGCTATCGGGCTTGCTGTGGCTATTGTGGTAATGGTTGCCTCTTTTGCAATCCGCGGTTTGAGCCAGAGTATCGACTTTACAGGTGGTCGTAACTTTGTTGTTCAGTTTGAGCAGCAGGTTGAGCCCGAGACTGTTCGCGAGATACTCCGCGAGAAGATAACAGAGGATAACGTGCAGGCAATTGCGCTTGGTACAGATAAGAAGACCATTCGCATTACAACCAACTATCGCATTACCGATCCTTCGGCAACTGTAGATGCCGAGATAGAGAAGTTCCTCTATGATGCATTTATGGAGAAGGGCTTGCTGAGCAAGGGTCTTACTCTTGAAACTTTTGTAGATTACGATAACCGTGCAGGTGGCTCTATCATCAGTTCGCAGAAGGTGGGTCCCAGCATTGCCGAGGATATTAAGGATGGTGCTATAGTTTCGGTGGCTTTGGCTCTCGTGGCAATCTTCCTCTACATTCTTGTGCGTTTCCGCAATGTTGCATATAGCGTGGGCTCTATTGTAGCCTTGGTATGCGACGTGTTCCTAATCATCGGTTGCTACTCGCTCTGCTATGGTTGGATTCCCATGTCGTTGGAGGTTGACCAGGTGTTTATAGGTGCCATCCTCACCGCTATTGGTTATTCAATAAACGACAAGGTGGTTATCTTCGACCGTGTACGTGAGTTTGCATACCTCTATCCCAAACGCGATAAATATGCTCTGTTCAATGACTCATTGAACACAACACTTGCTCGTACTATCAATACATCGTTCAGTACATTGGTGGTATTGCTTGCAATCTTCATCTTGGGTGGTGATAGCATTCGCAGCTTCTCGTTTGCAATGATTCTTGGTGTGATCTTCGGAACACTTTCATCATTGTTTATTGCTGCTCCTATTGCTTACAGAATCATTAATAGAGGCAAGAAATAAGCAATGCGCTATATACAAAAAAATATCCGACTTGAAAAAGTCGGATATTTTTTTTGTATGGTATTGATTATCAGTCTATGTTTGCAAGCGGGCACTCATGGCATCGGTGCTTTGTGCAGTAGGCGTTGTTCAGTTGTATAAGTGCTTGCGACTCGGCTGCGCAGGTGGCGCATAAGCCTCGCTCGGCCCATCGGCGTATGATGCTGTTTTGCTCGCAGTTTATTTCGCGAAGATAATCTTCGGCTTTATTGCAGAGGTCGGTATCGCAACGATGCTTCCCGTAGCAATATAGCATGGGTATAACCGTGTTTATGATAAGCACGTCGAGTTGCCTGTTTTTGATATCCCCGGTGCCAATGGTGGTTGTGCTGCCAAATTGTGTATGGTGTTGCCAATAGTAGCTTGGCTGTGCCTGGAACAGATTGCGCAGTTCGGTAATTGTGTTTAGCTCGGCTATGCGGTTTATGCTCACACTGCCACGTTGCAGAAGGGTTGCCATGCGCGCTATGCGTATGTGTGGGCTGGCGCTTCCGTTCCATTTCCTGTGGTCCATTTCTTGCAGCCCGAATTTGCTTTTAAGAAATCTGTATTCGCGTAGCAGGGTGTTGTAGTAATCGCTTGCGTGGGCATCGGCTTGATAGTACTGCGGGATACTTTCTTTGTTAAGCAACCCTGCCTGCCCAAAGAATATAGCCTCTATCTGTTCTATGTTGTCGCCATGCTTGGCAAGTGCTTGCATGTTGAGTAGTGATGCCCATTCCTCAAATGCGTTGCTTTGTATGCCGAACCCGAAACTGCGCGCGAGTAGTTTGAAAAGCGCGTCGTTCCATCTTTTCCCACAGTTGTTGCATAGCTGTGTAAATCTTTCGCTCTTTTCTTCTATGCGCTCGGCAAGCAGTTGCATCAGGCAGTTGTTTATTTTGTTGCTGCTGCATTGCGCAATCTTCTCGGTGCATGGTGGTGCAATATTCTCTTTCTGCATCTTTGTGCTTGGGTTCTCGCACGCGCGCGTGCGTGTTTATTTAAGGTGCTTGTTACTTCTTTTCCTCAGGGTAGCTGATACGTGTGTGGTAGATTGCTTTCAGACGCTCTTTGAATATCTCCTTTATGGTATAAATATCTTGGAATGTAAGCGGGCACATTTCAAGTTCGCCATCGGTAAGTTTGGGGTTTATAACATCGTCCACCTTTTTCTCGATATTTGCGGCCGTGTATTCTTTTATGCTGTGGGATGCAGCCTCTACACAGTCGGCAAGCATGAGTATTCCTTGCTCTCGTGTGGAGGGCTTAGGTCCGGGATAGGTAAAGAGGGCTTCGTTGATTTTCTCGCCGGGGTGTTCGTTCTTGTATGTGATGTAGAAATAGCCGGTTTTCGACAGTCCGTGGTGTGTTGTTATGAAGTCTTTTATCTTCTTGGGCAGGCCGTTGCGCTCGGCGATGGCTGCGCCCTCTGTTACGTGCCTGATGATTATCTGTGCGCTCTCCTGCGGCTCAAGCTCGTCGTGCGGGCTTTTGCCGCCGCTCTGGTTTTCGGTGAAGATTATAGGGTTGTTGCTTTTTCCTATATCGTGGTACAGGGCTCCGGTACGCACTTCTAAGCTGTTGGCTCCTATGGCGCGAGCAGCTTCAGCGGCAAGATTTGCCACCTGCATCGAGTGTTGGAATGTGCCGGGAGCTTCTTGCGATAGCTTTTGCAATAGCGGGTTGTTGAGGTTAGATAGCTCAATAAGGGTGATGTTCGATACGAATCCCAGCAGTTTCTCTATGACAAACATAAGGGGGTAGGCAAAGAGTATGAGTGCCGAACTTATTGCAAAGTAGATATACATTACAAGATTCATCTTCGTAATGTCGTTCTCTACTATAAGTTCATATGCAAGGAATGTGGCGCTGTATGTTACAAGCACTATGAAGGAGGTGCGGAACATTTGTGAACGCGCCGATAGCTCTTTGAGGCTCAAAATGGTTGCATAGCCTGCCAGAATCTGCAACAGCACGAACTCATATGGCGAGTTCAGCATTATTGAACATATCAAAATGTCTATTGTGTGAATGATGAATGCTGTTCGGGGGTTGGTGAAGAGGCATAGCATCATGGGCACCAATGCGAATGGCAATAGGAATACATTACCGAAGCGGGCTTCCATCATGGCTCCCACTATTATGGGGAATATTGTGGCAGATAATACCACAAGTATGAACTTATTGTTGTTGTTCTTTATGTCGGGGTTGTATATATATACATACGAAAGGAGCAACGAGAAAGCAATGATTACAAACAGAATCTGCCCCAGAAACATGGTAGTTGTCTTGTAGTTGTTGTCCTGTCTTTTGTCTATCTCGTATTGATACGATTTAAGTATTTGATAGGTCTTTGCATCTACGATATCTCCGCGGCTCACAATCTTCTGCCCGTTTTGCACTATGCCTTCGCTTATGGGTAATATTGCCAATTCCTCTTGCAACAACTGATTGGTTCTGGTGGAGTCGTATGCAATGTTGGGCTTGATGAAATCTTCGAGCCTGTATGCCGCAATCAGCTCGGCCGGTATGGTATCTGCCGCCAGTATTCTTTTGTATGCCTTGTCGGGTGTTATGAAATTTCCTTTATCTGCGGTAGTGGCTATATGCTCGTTTATGATATTTGCCTTATCGGCCTTGCTTTTGTCCAGAATATTCTTGTCGCTGTGTGAGATTATGCCTTGGTTGTATAACCCGATAAGAGCATTGTAGTATTTAATGTATGCCTCGCGTGGAACCTCCTCACTCGCATTGCTGTAAAAGCGGTTTTTTAGTTGGCGCAACGATTTTACAGCCACTGCGGAATCTTTTGTCAGGTATGGCTCAAAGTGCTCGGTTATGCTGTCTCTCTCGTGTGCCAGCTGTGCCTCGCTCTTGTAGATGGGGAAATCAAATGGTGCTATAATTTGGCTGTAATTCCATGGGGCCGATTCGCTGTAGTTGTAGTTGAATACATTGTTGCGTGGCATAAAATAGATTACCAGCCCCATGCATAGCAGCGAGGCAGCAACTTGGAATAATATTCTCATACGCTTTTTAAGCATTCTTTTCAAGCTCTCTTTCATACATCGTAAATTATGTTGTTATATGCCCGGCGTGTGTGCTTGCCGGTTTGCAGACAGGCCTGCTTTGCACAAAAGTACTAAAAAATAACAAATAACAAAGATTAAAAGCCTATTCTTCTTGTAGCGGTGGCACTTGCCCTGAAAAATAAATAAATTTATTTTGTTAAGCGAGCAAGTTGTAGTATTTTTGTGGAGTTATAATATGCAATACTATGCATTTATGTAGCGTCTCTTTTGATAGGGCGATGCAAGATAAATGGTGTTGCAGTAAAAGTTAAAAATATGAATGAAAGAAAAGTAAGGGTGCGCTTTGCTCCCAGCCCCACAGGGCCCCTTCACATCGGTGGTGTGAGAACGGCTTTGTATAATTATCTTTTTGCGAAACAACATGGCGGCGAACTTATTTTCCGCATTGAAGATACCGATTCAAATCGTTTTGTGCCCGGTGCCGAGGAGTATATCCTTGAATCCTTCCGTTGGCTGGGTATAAAGTTTGACGAAGGTGTTACATTTGGCGGCGATTGCGGTCCTTATCGTCAATCGGAGCGTCGCGAAATATACAAAAAGTATGTTCAGGTCCTGCTTGACAAAGGCAAGGCTTATATTGCTTTTGATACACCCGAGGAACTTGAGGCTAAGCGTAACGAGATAGATAATTTCCAGTACGATGCATCCACCCGCCTCTCCATGCGCAATTCGCTTGCTATGCCGGCCGATGAGGTTAAGGCCTTGATTGACAGTGGCAAACAGTATGTGGTTCGCTTTAAGGTGGAGCCCGGAGAGAAGGTTGTTGTGAACGACCTTATTCGTGGCGTGGTAACAATTGATTCGTCGATACTCGACGACAAGGTGCTTTATAAATCGGCCGATGAACTGCCTACATACCACCTTGCAAACATTGTTGACGACCATTTGATGAATATCTCCCATGTGATTCGTGGCGAGGAGTGGTTGCCTTCAGCCCCATTGCACGTGTTGCTTTATCGTGCTTATGGTTGGGAGGAGACAATGCCGCAGTTTGCCCACTTGTCGTTGTTGCTGAAGCCCGAGGGTAACGGTAAGTTGAGTAAACGCGATGGAGACCGATTGGGCTTCCCTGTGTTCCCGCTCGAATGGCACGACCCCAAGAGTGGTGCGGTTTCATCGGGTTTCCGCGAGAGCGACTATCTGCCCGAGGCGGTAATAAATTTCTTGGCTCTGTTGGGTTGGAATCCCGGTGATGATGTCGAGATGATGTCAATGGACGAATTGATATCCAAGTTCGACCTTGCCAAATGTAGTAAGGCCGGTGCGCGTTTCGACTATAAGAAGATGATATGGTTCAATCACGAGTATATCCTGCAAAAGGATGATGCCGAGATTGCAGCTATCTTTATGCCGGTAGTGCAGTCTCATGGTGTTGAGGCGAGCATGGAGCTGCTCACAAAGATAGTCTCATTGATGAAGGGGCGTGTAAACTTTGTGCATGAGCTATGGGATGCTTGCAATTTCTATTTTATAGCTCCCGCAGAATATGACGAGAAAACCGTGAAAAAACGTTGGAAAGAGGATTCGGCCGTTAAAATGGGCGAGCTTGCCACTTTGCTCGAAGGGCTTGACGATTTTTCAATAGAGAATCAGGATAAAGCCGTTCACGAGTGGATAGAGGCAAAAGGTTATGGTATGGGCGAGATTATGAATGCCTTCCGCTTGGCTCTGGTGGGCGAGGGAAAGGGGCCGCAGATGTTCGATATCTCGGGGCTCATTGGTAAGGAGGAGACTCTGGCGCGCTTGCACAGAGCTATAACAGTGTTGGGATAAGAAGATAGGCCTATGTATACATTAGGAATATACATATATATTGCCATAATAAGACTTGTGGCACTCTTTGGGCATAAAAAGGCGAAGTATATGCTCGAAGGGCATAAGGAGATTTTCTCCACGCTGAAAGAGAAAATTAAGGATGGCACCGACTATATTTGGTTTCATGCATCGTCACTCGGTGAGTTTGAGCAAGGGCGTCCTATGATAGAAAAGTTTCGTGCCGAACATCCCGAGTATCGTGTTGTTCTCACATTCTTCTCTCCATCGGGTTATCGCTCGGCTCGCAACTATCAACAGGCCGATGTTGTGTGCTATCTCCCTTTTGATACCCCTTGCAATGTAAGGCGTTTTCTTAATATTGTGAAGCCCAAGATGGTGTTTTTTGTTAAATACGAGTTTTGGCTTAACTTCCTTTTTGCATTGAAAAAGCGTGCCATACCCACATACAGCGTATCCTCTATTTTCCGTAAAGAGCAGGTGTTCTTCCGCTGGTGGGGCGCATATTATCGTAGAGCGCTTCGCTGTTTCACTCATCTGTTTGTGCAGAACGAGGAGTCTAAGGCGCTGTTGGCTTCTATCGGTGTGAAGAATGTATCCGTGGTAGGTGATACTCGTTTCGACCGTGTTGCCAAGATATCGGAACAGGCGCATCTGCTGCCTCTTGTCGAGGCTTTTGCCGAGGATGGTAAAAATATTTTTATAGCGGGTAGCTCATGGGGCCCCGATGAGGATGTTTATATCCCCTATTTTAACACCCATCCGTCTTGGAAACTTATAATTGCATCGCACGAGGTGAACGAGGAGCGTATAAAGAATATCGAAGAACAAGTGCGCGGATATTGTGTGAGATATACACAGGCGACCATGGACGAGGTACGCTCGGCAAAATGCTTGATTATTGATTGTTTTGGATTGTTGTCGTCGATATATCGTTATGGCCATGTGGCATACGTTGGTGGTGGTTTTGGTGTGGGCATACATAATGTGCTTGAAGCGGCAGTGTACGGCATACCGGTGTTCTTCGGTCCCAATAACAGAAAATTTCAGGAGGCGCAGCAGCTGAAGGCTTGCGGCGGTGGCTTGCAGATAGCATCGCGCGAGGAGTTTGAAAGTAAAATGGCACAATTTGATGCAGATGCCACTCTTGTTAAAAAGGCTGGTGAGGCTGCCGGCAGCTATGTGTCGCAGAACGCCGGAGCCTCGGCGAGAATCTTCAAAGTGCTCGGATTGTGATTTTTTTATTAAACATTGTAAAATGTTGCAGTGATTAAATGAAAATTGCTATCTTCGCGTAAACTGTGGATAAAATAAAACCAAATTATAAATATTAAATTTTTAGAACTATGCAGTATTTGACTAATGAGAAATTAACAATCGTTGGTGCCGGTGGTATGATTGGCTCCAATATGGTGCAGTGTGCGTTGATGCTCGGTCTGACACCCAACATCTGCTTGTATGATATTTTTGAGCCCGGTGTGCATGGTGTAGCCGACGAGATGGCTCATTGCGGATTCCCCGGTGCCAATATCACTTGGACAACAAACCCCGAGGAGGCCTTTACAGGTGCTAAATATATTGTCTCTTCAGGTGGTGCTCCCCGTAAAGAGGGTATGACACGCGAGGATTTGTTGAAAGGTAACTGCCAGATTGCTGCCGAGTTCGGCGATTTTATCAAGAAGTATTGCCCCGATGTTAAGCACGTTGTGGTAATCTTCAACCCCGCCGATGTTACTGCTCTTACAGCTCTCATTCACTCGGGCTTGAAACCCAATCAGTTGACCTCTTTGGCAGCCCTCGATTCTACCCGTTTGCAGCAGGCTCTTGCAAAAGAGTTCGGCGTGCAGCAGGATAAGGTTACCGGTGCCAATACTTATGGTGGCCATGGTGAGCAGATGGCTGTTTTTGCTTCTCAGGTTAAGATTGATGGCAAGCCTTTGGCCGAAATGGGTCTTTCCGCAGAGCGTTGGGCCGAGATTAAGCACAATACGGTTCAGGGCGGTTCAAATATCATCAAACTTCGTGGTCGCAGCTCATTCCAGAGCCCTTCATACTGTGCTATCAAGATGATTGAGGCTGCCATGGGTGGCGAGCCCTACACTTTGCCTGCAGGTTGCTATGTTAACAACGCAGAGCTTGGATACAAAAACGTAATGATGGCTATGCCCACAACTATTGATGCCGATGGCGTACACTACGTTGCTCCCCAGGGTACACCCGAGGAGATGGCTGCATTGCAATCTTCGGTTGAGCACTTGGGTAAGATGCGCGATGAGATAATCGCTCTTGGTATTATTCCCGCAGTTGATGAGTGGGGTACTTTGAATCCTAACATCTAATAAGTTGTTTATATAATTATATAAGGAGACGAGGGCAAAGAGCCTCGTCTCCTTATTTTTTGAACAAAAAAGTCCTTAAAAGTTTTGCCAATTAAGAAATTGTATCTACTTTTGCGCCACATTTTGTTCAATTGATAATAATATAAACTAAAAATATAAATAGGAAATGATTGTAGTACCTGTTAAAGAGGGCGAGAATATTGAGAGAGCTCTCAAAAAATTCAAAAGAAAATTCGAGAAAACCGGTGTAGTAAAGGAGTTGCGTGCTCGTCAGCAGTTTGACAAGCCTTCAGTACTCAAAAGATTGAAGATGGAGCATGCTATCTATGTTCAGAAACTTCGTGCAAACGAGGAATAAAAAACTTGCACCTTTTCTTGTTTTTTAATTTATTCTGATATATATTCGTTGCCGTAAGATGTTCTTGCGGCAACGAATATGTTTATAGACTCTTTTATAAGGCACCTGAAAAACGAGCGAAATTACTCGTTGCATACGTTAAGGGCGTATGCCGGAGACCTTCGTGCCTTTGAAAAGTTCTTGCATGGCGTGGAGGATACACTCTCTGTTGCTGATGTTAATGTGGATTTGTTGCGTGCGTGGGTGGCATCGCTCATGGATAATGGCAGTGCGGCAAGTTCGGTTTGTAGGAAACTGAGCTCGTTGCGCTCTTTTTATGCCTTTATGCGTGCCGAGGGTGATTCTGCTCATAATCCGGCATTGCTGGTTCATGGTCCTAAAATGCGCAAGGTGCTCCCGGCGTTTGTTAAGGAGGAGGATATAAATCGCCTTATAGACGAGGTCTCTTTTGGCGATGGCTTTATAGCATGCCGCGACCGCGCCATAATTCTTTGCTTTTACGAAACAGGTATTCGTCTGTCGGAACTTGTGGGGCTGAATCTCGATAGTGTCGATTTGCAGCAAGGGTTGTTGAGGGTAGTAGGTAAACGTAATAAGGAACGCATCATTCCGTTCGCGGCCGAGTTGCGTGGCGAGTTGGAATACTATATGACAGAACGGGCACGCGTGGCCGAAGAGGGCGAGAAAGCACTTTTTGTTACGGCAAGGGGTGTGCGTGTCAATCAACAACAGATATACAGGGTTGTTAATAAGCGGTTGTCGTCGGTTACCGGCATTGCAAAGAGGAGCCCCCATGTGCTGCGCCACAGTTTTGCAACAGCGATGCTTAATAATGATGCCGAGTTGATGGCGGTAAAGGAGCTGCTGGGGCATCAAAGGTTGGCGACCACGGAGATTTATACCCACTTAACCTTTGAAGAGTTAAAGCGTTTTTATGATAAGGCTCATCCGAGGGCCGGTAATAATTAAATAATAAGGAGGATTTATTATGGAGACAAGAATTCAATCAGTTCATTTTGATGCATCAACACAGTTGTTGGAGTTCGTTGAGAAGAAGGTTGCCAAGATAGGTAAGTTGTGCGACGAGGCAACATCGTTAGAGGTTACCATGAAGTTGATTAAGCCCGAAACAGCCATGAACAAAGAGGTTGCTTTGCATCTTTCTTCCGGTTTGGGGGATATGTTTGCAGCTAAAACCTCCGATACTTTTGAGGATGCTTTGCTGGCCGCAATAGATGCTTTGAAGGGACAAATAGAGAAAAAACGCGAAAAAATGAAGTAAAGCGCGAAAAAAACATGAAAAAAGTTTTGTGATTAAAAAAAAACTCGTACATTTGCACTCGCTTTACAACGGTAACAGCGCTGCAAATGTACAATGCCTCTTTAGCTCAGTTGGCCAGAGCACGTGATTTGTAATCTCGGGGTCGTTGGTTCGAATCCGACAAGAGGCTCAAACGAAAGCAAGCGTTTGTGGTTGAAAGCTGTCGCAAATGCGTTTTCTGAAATAGTTAACAAGGGCAAATTCCAGAGTGGCCAAATGGGGCAGACTGTAAATCTGCTGTCTTTCGACTTCGGTGGTTCGAATCCATCTTTGCCCACAATGTGTTGAAAAAGAGAATGCAAACCAGCCTTGACGGTTATCGTGTAGAAAGCTGTCTCCGTTTGTTTGCAAATTCTTTATGTAAACGTATTGCGGAAGTAGCTCAGTTGATAGAGCATTAGCCTTCCAAGCTGAGGGTCGCGGGTTTGAGCCCCGTCTTCCGCTCTTTTTCAACGCTGTTATAGCTCAGTGGTAGAGCACTTCCTTGGTAAGGAAGAGGTCCCGAGTTCAAGTCTCGGTAACAGCTCTGGAGAAGAGCTTTCTTGTCTTAAATAGTCAAGAGTAAATACAGATATTGGTAAATATATTGTTATAATTAAAGCTTAAAACTATGGCAAAAGAAAAATTTGAACGTTCCAAACCACACGTAAACATCGGAACAATCGGTCACGTTGACCACGGTAAGACTACTTTGACCGCTGCTATTACAACTGTATTGGCAAAGAAAGGTCTTTCTGAGTTGAAATCATTCGATCAGATCGATAACGCTCCCGAGGAGAAAGAGCGTGGTATTACTATCAACACTGCTCACGTAGAGTATCAGACAGAGAACCGCCACTATGCACACGTTGACTGCCCGGGTCACGCCGACTATGTAAAGAACATGGTTACCGGTGCTGCTCAGATGGACGGTGCTATCATCGTTTGTGCTGCTACTGATGGTCCTATGCCTCAGACACGCGAGCACATCCTTCTCGCTCGTCAGGTAAACGTTCCCCGCTTGGTTGTATTCTTGAACAAGTGCGACGTTGTTGATGACGCTGAGATGCTTGAGCTTGTTGAGATGGAGATGCGTGAGCTTCTTTCATTCTATGAGTTCGACGGCGACAACACTCCTATCATCCGTGGTTCTGCTCTCGGTGCTTTGAACGGCGTTGCTGAGTGGGAGGATAAGATTATGGAGCTTATGGAGGCTTGCGACACATGGATTCCCCTGCCTCCCCGTGATATCGATAAACCTTTCTTGATGCCCGTTGAGGACGTGTTCTCTATCACAGGTCGTGGTACTGTTGCAACAGGTCGTATCGAGACCGGTGTTGTTAAGGTAGGTGACGAGGTTGAGATTCTTGGTCTTGGCGAGGAGAAGAAGACAGTTGTAACTGGTGTTGAGATGTTCCGTAAACTTCTTGACCTCGGTGAGGCTGGTGATAACGTAGGTTTGTTGCTCCGCGGCGTTGACAAGAACGAGATCAAACGTGGTATGGTGCTTTGCCATCCCGGTCAGATCAAACCTTACTCTACTTTCGAGGCTCAGGTTTATATCTTGAAGAAAGAGGAGGGTGGTCGTCATACATCATTCCGTAACAAATATCGTCCTCAGTTCTACCTCCGTACAATGGACTGCACAGGTGAGATCTCTCTCCCCGCAGACGTTGAGATGGTAATGCCCGGCGATAACTTGACAATCACTGTTAAGCTTATCTACCCCGTAGCATTGAACGAGGGTCTGACATTCGCTATCCGCGAGGGTGGTCGCACAGTAGGTGCTGGTCAGATTACAAAGGTTATCGAATAATAGATAAACTGAATTAATAAATATCGGTTCCTCTCTTTTTGGGGAGGGCCGATATTTACGGGAATAGCTCAGTTGGTAGAGCACTGGTCTCCAAAACCAGGTGT
>CALGJF010000030.1 GCA_937914945.1 uncultured Bacteroidales bacterium
CATGATGGTCGCACACAATGAAGTCTATGCCAAGCGATTTGGCATAAGCTATCTCCTCTATTGCCTTTATACCGCAATCGAGTACAATTATAAGTTTTACATCGGTTGAATAAGCATAATCGACACCCTTGCGCGATATGCCATAACCATCCTCATTACGGTCGGGGATATAGTAATCTATATTCGACGAAAACTGCTGCAAGAACTTATATACAAGCGCTACCGCAGTGGTACCATCGACATCATAGTCGCCATATACCAAAATGCGCTCTTTACGACCCAATGCTCTGTTGAGGCGCTGCACCGCTATATCCATATCATTCATAAGGAAGGGGTCGTGCAAGCTCGACAGGCGTGGGCGGAAAAAGTTCTTAGCCTCGGCCACGGTAGATATACCGCGCTTAATGAGCAAACCGCAAAGTATGGGACTTATGTCCAACTCCGCAGATAGTGCCCTAGCTGCTACAGTCTGTTCGTATGTCGGAGGTTGATATTTCCATTTTTGGCCCATTATATGTTATTTTTATTTTTGCATTGCTCGGCGAGAACCATCCTATATAAACAGCTATGGCAGCAACCCCATTCATTGTCAATAACACGTTGCATACCTTTACGCGCTGCCTGCACATAATCAACAGCAGGGAAAACACCCTATTCCACGCAAGATAATTCTCTCAATTTGTAAAGATACGGAAAATGCAATAAAAAACTGTTGATTCTGTAAAAAAAAATGCAGAATCAACAGTTTTTATGTTTCATATCCCTCTTTTTATTGCAAACACTGCAATATATAGTATTTACAAGTGCAAAAAAAATAGGCGGCTCAAACGAGCCGCCTATCAATCACCGATAAGGGATTATTACTTAATACCAAGTTTCTTGCGAATATCCTTGGGAATAGCATTCTTGTGAACAACAATATTCATGGTCTTGTAACGTGCAAACGCCTTTGAAGCATACCATATACCTTTGTACTTGCCGGCATCGCCCCATGAATTCTTAACCATGTAATACTCCACGCCATCTTTATCCTTGGCAATACCATATATCTGCATACCATGGTCGTCTGTAGTTTCCCAATTATCGTAAGCTACCTGACGCTCCTCCTGTGTGCACCACTTCTCGGTAGAGGGTTTGGGGGTGTTCTTCTTGTCGGCATCGCTCAATTTAAGCCATTTTGCCATATCAGAACCCTCAAAGCTTGCACTCTTGGCAGCATCGGGCATTGTAGCCTTACCATCGCGTGAGAAACCGCTCTCGCTCACATCGCTACCCCATGCAATAGTATAGCCCTCCATGATAGCATGGTCGAACACCTGCATAAACTCGTCAATGGGGAGGTTATACGATGTAGCCCAACGCCAGTTGTCCTGAATTTCAAGAACGAAAGGCTCGTAGAAGGGATGGTGTGTGTAAGAGGTCAATGAGATATAATCGTCGGCATTGAGGCCCAAAGACTCATAGAACGATTTGGGAGTATATTCCTTACCGTTGTATGTAAACTTCTCGGGGCGCTCGCCAAGATAGATATCGTGAATCTCCTCGATGCATTTTTTCCACAAGGGCTGTTTGTCGGCACCAACCTGAAGGTCGCGATGCTTGCCCTTTGCAATGGCAGCAACAACGGCATCGGCAACAGCAGAAAGTTCATTGTGGTTGCTCAATGTATCGCCATACATTACACCGGGACGCATTTCAGCCTCGGGAACAAGACCGAATGTCTTCATACCATAGATAACATCGTAGAACGAACCACCCTGTGAGAAAGAGGCATCGCCGTGTGTGCGTACAGCCTTATCGGCACGGTCAAGGTAGGTATTGTGAACGATATACATTTCAGAGAAATCATACTCACCCTTGCCCATACGAAGGAGTTCCGACTCAATGAAAGCAAGTGAAGAGTAGCACCAGCAGGTACCTGCACGGTTTTGGTTCTTGATACTTGTAATGGGATTTTCCTTAACCACTGTAAATTCAGGCTCGTTTTTCTTCTCAGCCTCCTGTGCAAACACGTTCACACCGGCAAATGCGAGCGCAATCAATAATAATGTTTTTTTCATCTGTTATTCTTCTATATTATTAGTACTGTTTTTCATAGCCTCTGCTATTTTGTTCTCCAACTCCTCGGCAAGTTCGGGATTGTCGGCAAGCAATGCTTTTGTGCGGTCGCGGCCTTGTGCCAGCTTGGTATCGCCATAACTGAAGAACGAACCACTCTTTTTAATTACACCATACTGCACGCCCAAATCAACAATTTCACCTATGCGCGAGATACCCTCGCCAAACATAATATCAAATTCCGCTTTGCGGAAAGGAGGAGCAACCTTATTTTTAACCACCTTCACACGCACCTGGTTACCGATAGCATCCTCGCCATCTTTTATCTGGCTCACACGACGGATATCCAAGCGCACCGACGAGTAGAATTTAAGAGCGTTACCACCGGTCGTGGTTTCGGGGTTACCGAACATAATACCGATTTTTTCACGCAATTGGTTAATAAAGATACAGGTGGTTTTTGTTTTGCTGATAGCCGATGTGAGTTTACGAAGCGCCTGCGACATAAGACGCGCCTGAAGGCCCACCTTGTTATCTCCCATCTCGCCCTCAATCTCGGCTTTGGGAGTGAGCGCAGCAACGGAGTCGATAACAATGATATCGATTGCCGATGAGCGGATAAGTTGCTCGGCTATTTCCAATGCCTGCTCACCGCAGTCGGGCTGCGAGATAAGCAGATTATCTATATCCACACCCAATTTCTGTGCGTAGAAACGGTCAAACGCATGCTCGGCGTCGATAATGGCAGCGATACCACCCATCTTTTGTGCCTCGGCTATTGCGTGTATGGCAAGGGTTGTTTTACCCGATGACTCGGGGCCGTAGATTTCAATTATACGACCGCGGGGGAAGCCACCCACGCCAAGCGCAGCGTTCAGGCCTACCGAGCCTGTGGGGATAACATCGATATCCTCATAATTATCATCGCCCAATTTCATAATCGAACCCTTGCCGAAGTTCTTCTCTATCTTGTCCATCGCGGCCTGCAAGGCACGCAGTTTTTCATTGCCTGCGATGTTCTCTAATTCCTCTTTTTTTGCCATTGTTCTATTCTATATTTTATTAAAGTTCAAGGTCTTTGTCAAATTCTTCGTGCCAAGGCAAGCCTTGAATATTCAACTGCTCCATGAAAGGATCGGGGTCGAACTGCTCCACGTTCCAAACACCGGGCTTGCGCCACAAGCCTTTGAGGAACATCATGGCACCAATCATGGCAGGAACACCTGTTGTATAGCTCACACCCTGCATACCGGTCTCTTTGTATGCTGCCTGGTGGCTGCAGTTGTTATATACATAGTATGTACGCTCCTTACCATCCTTCACACCACGAATGCGGCAGCCGATAGAGGTCTCGCCCTCGTAATTCTCTCCAAGATCCTGCGGATTGGGAAGAACAGCCTTCAAGAACTGCAAAGGCACAATCTTCATGCCGTTGTAATCAATCTCGTCGATACGCGCCATACCTATGTTCTGAATAACACGCAAGTGTGTGAGATACTCCTGACCAAATGTCATCCAGAAACGGGCACGTTTAATTGTGGGGAAGTTCTTTGTGAGCGACTCAAGCTCCTCATGGAAGAGCAGATACGACTCGCGAGGGCCGATGTTGGGATATGTGATAGGCTGATGAATCTCCAACGCACCTGTCTCAACCCACTTACCATCCTCGTAATAACGACCGTTCTGGGTAATTTCACGGATATTGATTTCGGGGTTGAAGTTTGTGGCAAAAGCCTTGTGGTGGTCGCCGGCATTGCAATCCACTATATCAAGATAATGAATCTCATCAAAGTGATGCTTGGCTGCGTATGCTGTATATACACCGCTCACGCCCGGGTCGAAACCACAACCAAGAATAGCTGTGAGACCGGCCTCTTTGAAACGCTCGTGGAACGCCCACTGCCAGCTATACTCAAAGTGAGCCTCATCCTTGGGCTCGTAGTTGGCTGTATCAAGGTAGTTAACGCCGCACTGCAAGCAAGCCTCCATGATTGTGAGATCTTGGTAAGGCAGTGCCACGTTAATAACAATTTCGGGTTTGAAACTATTGAATAACTCAACCAATGCTTCAACGCTGTCGGCATCCACTGCCGCTGTTTTGATATTGGGATTACCGATAGCCTTTACTATTGCATCGCACTTTGAACGTGTGCGGCTTGCAATCATGATATCTGTAAAAACATCGCTATTCTGTGCCACCTTAAAAGCAGCAACTGTACCTACGCCACCGGCGCCGATAATTAAAACTTTTCCCATTTTAATAATTAGCTAAAGGTTTATAATTAATTTACTGTTTTCTTCACAAAAAGCATAGCAAACAAGGCAAGAGGCATGTAACAAAACTTTTTTCAACCTCACTGCGACCTATTACTCGCATTTTATTGCAAATATAACATAAACGAGCGAGAAACATGAAGTTTACTTCATTTTTTTTGCAGCGAGTGCAGTATATATTAGATAATATCAAATATAACATAAACGAGCGAGAAAAATAAAGTTTGCTTTGTTTTTTTCAAAGTGGCAACGCGAAAAAAGCGTTGCTTGCGACGACGGAACATTTATGTTCCCAAAGGAGTGCGGCCTGCCGCCCAAAAAAAAATATTTGAGCTTTACCTCTAATACAACGTAAACGAGCGAGAAAAATAAAGTTTGCTTTGTTTTTTTGCAGCGAGTGAAGTACATATTAGATGAAATCAAATACAACATAGACGAGCAAGGCTAAACTTCGCCAAAAGGCAAAAAAGACAATCGACTGACACATTATCTGCCATAATGACATATTTCGACGCCGAAATTTGCCAAAAAAGTTCACATTCGGCAAAAAACAGGCAGAAAAAACAGTTTGGCACATAGTTTGCTCCTTAATCGGTGAGCGCGAACAAAAGCGCAAATAAACAAGTTGAATAATAAATAAAAAAAGAATAGAATTATGGGAAAAATTATTGGTATTGACTTAGGTACTACTAACTCATGTGTATCAGTTTTTGAGGGCAACGAGCCCGTGGTTATCACAAACAGCGAAGGCAAGCGCACCACACCTTCAATTGTTGCATTTGTAGATGGTGGCGAGCGCAAGGTGGGCGACCCCGCAAAGCGTCAGGCTATCACCAACCCCCAACGCACAATCTTCTCTATCAAGCGTTTCATGGGAGAGAATTGGCAACAAGTGAGCAAGGAGATTACACGCGTACCTTATAAAGTAGTTGAGGAGAACAACATGCCCCGCGTGGATATCGACGGCCGCCTCTACACACCCCAGGAGATTTCGGCAATGATTCTTCAGAAGATGAAAAAGACAGCCGAGGACTATTTGGGACAGGAGGTAACAGAGGCAGTTATCACCGTGCCCGCATACTTCTCCGACTCACAGCGTCAGGCAACAAAAGAGGCCGGACAGATTGCAGGCCTCGACGTTAAACGTATTGTAAACGAGCCCACAGCTGCTGCACTTGCATACGGTGTAGATAAGGCAAACAAGGATATGAAGATTGCAGTATTCGACCTCGGTGGCGGTACATTCGATATCTCAATCCTTGAATTTGGTGGCGGTGTATTCGAGGTACTCTCTACAAATGGAGACACACACCTTGGTGGCGACGACTTCGACCAAGTAATCATCGACTGGCTTGCAGAGGAGTTCAAAAACGAGGAGGGTGCCGACCTTAAAGCAGACCCCATGGCATTGCAACGCCTTAAAGAGGCTGCCGAGAAAGCAAAAATCGAGCTTTCATCAACAACCTCTACCGAGATTAACCTCCCCTACATCATGCCCGTAGGCGGTGTACCCAAGCACTTGGTTAAGACACTTACACGTGCAAAATTCGAGTCGTTGGCACACAACCTCATTCAAGCATGTTTGGAACCCTGCAAACGCGCTATGAGCGACGCAGGCCTCAACAACGCAGATATCGACGAAGTAATCCTTGTAGGTGGTTCTACACGTATCCCCGCAGTGCAGAAGGTGGTAGAGGACTTCTTCGGCAAAGCACCTTCAAAGGGTGTGAACCCCGACGAAGTGGTAGCAGTTGGTGCAGCCATCCAGGGTGCAATCCTCAACAAAGAGGGTGGCGTGGGCGACATCGTATTGCTCGACGTTACTCCCCTTTCAATGGGTATCGAAACACTCGGCGGCGTAATGACAAAGCTCATCGATGCAAACACCACAATCCCCTGCAAAAAGAGCGAGACTTTCTCTACTGCAGCCGACAACCAGACCGAGGTTACAATCCACGTATTGCAGGGCGAGCGTCCTATGGCCAACCAAAATAAATCTATCGGACAGTTCAACCTCACAGGCATTGCCCCCGCACGCCGTGGAGTACCCCAGATTGAGGTAACATTTGACATTGATGCAAACGGTATCCTCAAAGTATCGGCAAAAGACAAAGCAACCGGTAAAGAACAGGCTATCCGCATCGAGGCTTCATCGGGATTGAGCAAGGAGGAGATCGAGCGCATGAAACAGGAGGCAGAGGCAAATGCCGATGCCGACAAGAAAGAGCGCGAAAAGATTGACAAGCTCAACCAAGCAGACTCTATGGTGTTCCAGACAAAGAACCAGCTTAGCGAGCTTGGCGACAAGATTCCCGCAGACAAAAAAGCACCCATCGAGGCTGCCGTTCAAAAGCTTGAGGAGGCCCACAAAGCACAAGACCTCGCAGCCATCGATGCAGCAACAGCCGAGCTCAACAACGCATGGCAGGCAGCAAGTGCCGAGATGTATGCACAGAGCGGTGCTCAGGGCGCACAAGGCGCACAGAGTAGCCAGCAGAATGCAGGCGGTGCACAAAGTGGCAACGACGATGTTCAAGATGCCGAGTTCGAGGAAGTGAAGTAAGGCACATCTTAGCATTATCACATAAAAAAATGTCAGCGGAAATTCCGCTGACATTTTTTTATGCGCCAAGCAATTCACTGCTTAAATCTTATAAACCTCTCCGTTACAATCACATTTCCTACGGAGTCTATATCTTGCAATATAAGGGTGTCGGTATCAACCGCTATCCTGAATTTCTTGGGAATGGTACATTTTACACCATCTTGGTCAAAGAGAAAATTCAAATCTATACACGAATCTCCCGGTTGCCACGCTATGCCGCAACGATAAGCATCGTCAACAAAGATAAAGCCGGTACTGTCCTCGTTGAACATCAATTCCCACTTGCCATCGCGTTGTGGTTCTTGCAACACCCACATACCAAGCATATCACTATAATCACGCGTTGTGCGTTCCGCTTTATTACCACTGCACGCCACCATAAACAGCATGGCGGCTCCTATGATTGAAAATAGTATCGTTTTCATAATCAGCTATGTCTTTCGGCGAGCTCGCGCTCCATATCCTGTAATGTAAATCCCATCTGTTCGTTAAGCACCAGCAGGTGATATACAAGGTCGCACGCCTCGTAGAGATATCGTTCCTTGTTACCATCTATAGCCTCTATAACTGTTTCCACAGCCTCTTCGCCTACCTTCTGTGCAATCTTGTTCACGCCCTTATTAAACAGGTGTGTGGTGTATGAGCCTTCGGGCATGGCGGCATGGCGGCCTTGTATTACCTTTTCGAGCTTACGAATGAAACCCTCGGTTTCGGGGGTATCGAAGCAGGCAGTTGTGCCACGATGGCAGGCCGGACCATAGGGCTTACCCATTATTAGCAGGGTATCGTTGTCGCAGTCGGGGTACATTTGCACCACTTCAATAAAATTCCCGCTTGTTTCACCCTTGGTCCACAACGCATTGCGCGAACGACTGAAGAATGTGGCTTTGCCGGTCTCCACGGTTTTCTCAAATGCCTCTTGGTTCATATATGCCACCATCAACACTTTTAATGTAGAGTAGTCTTGTACCACCACGGGCAAAAGACCATCGCTGTTTTTTGTCAAATCAAAATCTGAAAATTTCATATCTTAAAATCTTATTCTGTTATTATCACCTATCATCATTTTATAAACCGATGCGAACTATTGCTATACATGTGATAGATAGACTTCACACCGTTCTGTATGACAACACTATTACAATCTCACCTTAATATTCTGTTTCTGCAATTCCCTTTTCAATGCTTCAACCGTTATATCGCCATAGTGGAATATACTTGCTGCAAGAGCTGCATCGGCCTTTCCCTTGGAGAGGACATCGGCAATATCGCCTACACAACCGGCTCCGCCCGACGCTATTATGGGAATGGACAGTTCCGATGCAAGGGCCGCAAAAGTATCACATGGATAGCCGTTGCGTGTACCATCGTGGTCCATGGAGGTAAAAAGCAGTTCGCCTGCACCGCGTTCCTGCCCTTCGCGAGCCCACGAAAACAGTTCTTTCTCGGTTAGTTGGCGACCACCATGTGTAGTGATGCGCCACACACCGCCAATCTGCTTGGCATCAACCGCAAGCACCACAAATTGACTGCCATATTTCGATGCAATCTCATCTATCAAATGCGGATTACGCACCGCTGCGCTGTTTATTGAAATCTTGTCGGCACCGGCATCGAGCAAGCGGGCAGCATCATCAATGGTGGATATTCCGCCACCCACGGTAAATGGTATATTTATATTTGAAGCTATGCGCTCTACCAGCGAAGTAAATGTATTGCGCCCCTCGACAGTGGCACTTATATCGAGATAGACAAGTTCATCGGCACCTTGGCAGGCATACATACGGCCAAGCTCCACAGCGTCGCCAACATCCTGCAAGCCCACAAAATTCACACCCTTAACGGTGCGTCCCTCTTTCACATCGAGGCAGGGAATTATTCGTTTTGCAACCATAGCTCCAAATCTTTAAGGGTTATACGGCCTTCATAAATAGCCTTGCCTATTATAACACTGTGCAAACCAAGCTCATGTGCCTTGCGAATATCATCCATTGAACTTATTCCGCCACTCAACGTGGTATCCACAGCGGGAAAATTCTCTTTCAACTCCACATACAGCGGAAAATTGGGGCCTTGCAACATTCCGTCTTTTGAAATATCGGTACAAATAAGCTGTTTCAAGCCAAATGGCAAGAACCAACCTATAATCTCGTCAATGCTCACCTGCGACTCCTTGAGCCAGCCATGGGTAGCCACATTGCGCCCGCGCACATCGGCTCCCAAGATAACATGGTCGGCACCATAGCTCTGTAACCAAGAGGCAAAAAGTTCTCTGTTATCCACTGCCACACTGCCACATATCACCCTATTGGCACCGGCATTAATGGCAGCGCGCAGAGCATCGGTACTTTTGATGCCACCACCCCACTCAATATCAAGCGCTGTTTGTGTTGCAAGCTGTTCAAGCACACGCAGATTGCACGGTTCCTTGGCCTTTGCACCATCGAGATCCACCACGTGCAGACGACGCACACCGCAATCGGCATACATTTTTGCCATATCCACAGGGTTCTGCTCATACACCTTTTTATCGTCGTAATCGCCTTGTGTAAGGCGCACGCAGCGCCCGTCTATCAAATCTATTGCAGGAATCAGTTCCATTACAATTCAATAAAGTTTTTCAAAATACGTTCCCCCACGGCACCGCTCTTTTCGGGGTGAAACTGCGCACCGTAGAAATTATCTTTGTTTATTGCAGCTGCGAACTCGCGCCCGTTGCACGATGTAGCGATGGTACCATCACACACATCGGCCGCAAATGAGTGAACGAAATAGACAAATGCTCCATCGTCGATACCCTTGAATAGCGGCGATTGCAGATTGCAAATCTCATTCCAACCCATGTGAGGCACCTTTACCCCATCGGCAGGTGAGGGATTGAAACGGCGTACCTCGGCATCAAAAATACCCAGGCAACGCGCATTGCCCTCCTCGCTGCTGCGGCACATAAGCTGCATACCTATACATATACCAAGTACAGGCTGTTTAAGCCCCTTGATAACATCGCACAAACCGCGTTCGCTCAATTTCTGCATAGCCGAGGAGGCCTCGCCCACACCGGGCAGCAGCACCCTGTCGGCACTCTTTATTATATCATGATTATCGGTAACACAATATTCGGCCCCGATGCGGTCGAGCGCATTGCACACAGAGCGCAGGTTACCTGTATCGTAATCTACTATCGCTATCATAATACCCCCTTGCTGCTTGGAAGTTCGTAACTGAATGGCTCGCGCTTCACCGCCATGCGCAATGCACGTGCAAATGCCTTGAAAATCCCCTCGGCAATGTGATGGTTATTCTCGCCCTCGGCCTTTATGTGAAGGTTGCAACCCATAGCCGCAGCCAGCGACTTAAAGAAATGGCTGAACATCTCGGTGGGAACATCGCCCACATATTCGCGTGTAAAGGTAACATCCCAACAGAAGTCTATTCTGCCGCCAAAATCAATGAGCACCATGGCACGGCTCTCATCCATTGGCAGCACAAAGCCGTAACGCCCTATGCCTCGCTTGCTGCCGAGCGCCTTAACCACCGCCTCGCCCAGCACTATGGCTATATCCTCCATTGTGTGATGCTCATCCACGGCAAGGTCGCCCGCAGCCTTCACCTGCAACGACACGCCTGCGTGATGCACTATCTGGTCGAGCATATGATCGAGGAATTTCAGCCCGGTATCAATACCCGATGTACCGCGACCATCGAGGTCTATACTCACTGTAATATCGGTCTCCCGTGTCTTGCGCACTACGGTGGCCGCACGCTCCTCGCTACGCAGATATTCTGCAATAGCCACCCAACTATCGGTGGCAAGCACACACACATCAGCATAGGGCAATGAGCGCATCTCCTCGATACGCTCCTTATCGGCTGTATAAAGAATAGCCTTTGCACCAAGATTCTTGGCAAGCTCCACATCGGTCAGGCGGTCGCCTATCACATAGCATTGCGATAGGTCATAATCGCCCGATAGATATTTTCCAAACATTCCCGTTCCCGGCTTGCGGGTGGGTTGGTTGTCGCTTTTATAAGTAACATCAATCAGTTGGTCGGCGAACTCAACACCCTCGCCTGCAAGCACTTGCAGCATTTTATTATGCACGATATCAAACTGTTCGCGTGGATAGGCATCGGTACCCAAACCATCTTGATTGCTTGCCAACACAAGCTCAAAATCACTCTCGGCTATACGGGCAAGCGAGCCTATCGCAGCCGGCATAAACACAAGTTGTTCAAGCGTATCCACCTGCTCCGTTACAGGCGGTTCCCATATGATTGTTCCGTCGCGGTCTATAAAAAGAGCCTTTTTCATTTTCCAAAATCTTTTACCACGGCAAGCATTTTATCGTTCTCGCCCGGTGTTCCTATTGTAATTCTCAAACACTCGCTGCACCCTCTCACCTTTGAACGGTCGCGCACTATAACCTCACGAGCAATAAGTGCATCGTAAAGAGCACGTGCGTTCTTCACCCTAACAAGCAGGAAATTGGCGTCGGATGGAAATACCCTTTCAACGCAAGACATCTGTTGCAAAGCCTCGGCAACGCGAGCGCGCTCCCTCACTATCAAACTGATTTCGCTCTCCACATCGCGGTCGAGCAACCTTATGGCACGCATCATGCCCGCCTTGTTTATGTTATAGGGATATTTTACATTGGCAAACAGTGCCATAACCTCTTTTGCAGCAAAAGCAAGCCCCAGACGCAAGCCCGCAAGGCCGTATGCTTTGGATAGAGTTTGCAATACTATCAAATTCTTATACTCGCCAAGCAGTGTGGTGAGGCTGGGCTGTGATGCAAAATCGATATAAGCCTCATCAACTACCAGCACCCCTTTGAAATTATCGAGCAGATAACGCATCTGCTCAATGGGGAATATATTGCCCGAAGGGTTGTTGGGCGAGCATACAAACATCAACTTGGTATTCTCATCACACGCGGCAAGCAGTTCATCGGCAGGCAAAGAAAAATCGCTGCCCAGCTGCACCTCGCGCACCTGCACATCATTTATATCGGCAGCCACGCGGTACATACCATAGCTTGGCGCAATAGCCACCACATTGTCAATACGCGGCTCGCAGAAGATACGAAAACAGAGGTCTATAGCCTCATCGCTGCCGTTACCTATAAACATCTGCTCCACAGCCACACCCTTCATAGGCGCAATACGAGCCTTCAACTCGGCCTGTCGAGGGTCGGGGTAGCGATTAAAGCCATTGTCAAACGGATTCTCGTTGGCATCGAGGAAAACACCCAACGCTCCTTTATACTCGTCGCGCGCAGTGGAATAAGGCGCAAGCGATTTTATATTTTTGCGAACAAGCCGCATCACATCGTCGATACTCATAATCAAATCTCCTTTCCCATACGCAAGAGAGCGGCCGCAGCATGTGCATCGAGTCCCTCGGCACGAGCCATTGCCACGATGGTGTCGCCAAGCTCATCTATACCCTCTTTCGTAAGTTCCTGATATGTTATTTTACGCACAAAACTATCAAGGTTTACACCGCTGCAAGAGCGTGCCCAACCACTTGTAGGCAACGTGTGGTTAGTACCCGATGCATAGTCGCCGGCACTCTCGGGCGAGTAGTTGCCTATAAACACACTGCCTGCTGCAGTAATATCATCGGCCACACCCCAAGGGTTATCCATGGATATAATCAAGTGCTCGGGTGCATATCTGTTTACAAAAGCCACCTGCTCTTCCACAGAGGAAAGGACTATCGTGCGGCTCTTCTCCAAAGCCTTCGCTGCAAGTTCCTTGCGGGGCAACTTGGCAAGTTGCTCGGCCACACAGGCATCCACGGCATCAGCAATGGCTGCACTGCCACACACCAGTATCGCCTGCGAATCGGTGCCATGCTCGGCCTGTGAAAGCAGGTCGCTTGCCACAAATGCAGGAGATGCGGTGTCATCGGCCATAACAAGCACCTCAGACGGACCAGCCGGCATATCTATCGACACCCTGTTTGTTACGCGCTCCTTGGCCTTCGTAACATAGCGGTTGCCCGGCCCGAATATTTTATCCACTGCGGGGATACTCTCCGTGCCGTATGCCATAGCAGCCACAGCCTGCGCACCACCCACCTTGAATATTCTATCCACACCGCAAACCATAGCCGCAGACAGCACCGCAGGAGCCACCTTGCCCTCCTTGTTCACAGGAGTACAGAGCACTATCTCCTTGCAACCGGCCACCTTTGCAGGTATTGCAAGCATTAGCACCGTGGAGAAAAGGGGAGCTGTGCCACCCGGGACATATAACCCCACTCTTTGAATGGGCACGGCGCGTTGCACGCATTTTACCCCGGGCGATGTAACCACCTCTATATCATTGAAACGCTGCGCCATGTGAAAGCGGGTGATGTTGCGGGCAGCCTTTGCAATGGCATTCTTCAGCTCCTGTGGTACAATGGCAAACGCCTCGCGTTTCTCCTCCTCGCTCACCTCAATGGCAGCAAGCTCCACACCATCTATTTCACGAGCCAACTCACGCACAGCATTGTCGCCATCGCGCCTCACACGCTCTATTATGGCATCGACGCGGGCTGCAATAACAGCATCGTCTGTAACCACGCGCTCACACAGCGCGCCCCACTCACTGCGGACCGGGTTTATATATCGTTTTATCATAATACAATCTTTTCAAGGGCCAACACCAAAATATCCTCGGCACCAATAGCCTTCAACTGCTCTATCACACTCCACAATTGCTTTTCATCAACCACAGTCTGCAACGAGCACCAATCCTTCTGCGCAAGGGGAATCACCGTGGGGCTGCGCATGGCGGGGAGAATCTTCACAGCCTCGTCGAGTGCCGCTGTGGGAATATTCAGTAAGAGGTACTTTTTACCCGCACCTTTAAGCACCGATTCAAAGCGCGACATCAGTTGGCGTGCTATGGCCATCTTCTCCTCGCTCAATCCCGGAGTACCGATTAGTACAGCCTCGGAGTGCAACACCTGCTCCACCTCCACAAGACCGTTTGTTATGAGCGTACCACCCGACGACACAATATCAAAGATAGCGTCGGCAAGCCCTGCTGCGGGGGCTATCTCCACCGAGCCGGTGATGGTGTGGATTTCGGCCTTTATACCATTCTCCTCAAAATACTTTGTGAGCACATTGGGGTACGATGTGGCAATGCGCTTGCCATTAAAATAGCCAAGCCCTTCGTAGGTATCGGCCTTGGGGATTGCAAGCGAAATGCGGCAACCGCCAAACCCGAGTTTTTGCAGAATATCCACATCATAGCCACGCTCGGCCACCTCGTTGTAGCCCACAATACCCAAATCGGCAGCACCCATCGACACCGTTTGCGGAATATCATCGTCGCGCAAAAAGAGAATCTCCACGGGGAAATCCGATGCGCGCATCAAAAATTTTCTCTTTTCCTCCTTTATGGTAACGCCCGCATCGCGCAGCAACTGCATGCTCTGCTCATTCAAGCGACCTTTTGTCTGTATAGCAATTCTCAACATATCATTATAGTTTTATTATTTCAAAAAAAACAAAAAAGAGCCCACCATTTACAGGTAAGCTCATAGATTACAGCGTTCGCAAAACAAAAACACCCCACTTACCCAACTCTTCTTTGAGACAGGCGATGATGGTGGTGATATACATTTTGCACAAACATTTTCTATACAATATTTTATTTTGTTACCCTAACAACACCGGTTGCTCACATTTTGCAACCTGTTTTGCTTTTTCACATCGCGAAGATAATAATTTTTGGAATACTTCATAAACATTTGCACACTTTTTTCGGTATAATGATGAAAAAAGTGTGCAAATAGATTTCAACAACTATTTCCTCTGCACAATATGTGCCCCTGCGGGAACATCCTCGGTAACCCAGATATTACCGCCTATAACAGCATCGCGACCCACGGTAACGCGCCCAAGAATTGTGGCATTGCTATATACAATTACATTATCCTCCAATATAGGGTGGCGGGGAATACCCTTTATGGGGTTGCCATTCTCATCGAGCGGGAAGCTCTTGGCACCCAACGTAACTCCTTGATATAGTTTTACATTATTTCCTATAATACATGTTTCGCCAATAACGATACCCGTACCGTGGTCTATTGTAAAATAGTCGCCTATCTGCGCACCCGGGTGAATATCTATACCTGTTTCGCTATGCGCAATCTCGGTAATGATGCGGGGGATAAGCGGCACACCAAGTTCCAGCAAGCGGTGCGCCATGCGATAGTTGCTCACCGCCTTTATGCTGGGGTAACAACTGATTACCTCGCCAAAGCCCGTGGCAGCAGGGTCGCCGTTGTATGTAGCCTCAACATCCTTTGCAAGGGCAGCACGCAACATGGGCAGATACTCGATGAACGAGAGAGCCATTTGCCGTGCAGTTTCCGTTGCCGCAGCAATATCGGTACAGCTGTTGCTGTAACATATTCCCGCACAAATCTGCTCGCACAAAATTTTATACAGGCGGTCGATGTTCATGCCGGTTTTGTATGCAAGGGTATGATGTTCCTGCACAGAGTCGCCAAAGTAACCGGGGAAAAGTATGGCACGCACAATACCCACCGCCTCGGACAATACGCGCCACGAGGGCATGGGCTCGCCATCGCGGCGATGATGGAACATATCCTGCTCCCCGCCGCTGTTCAACAAATCGTCTATCGTATGCGAAAACACATCGGCAATAGTTTTTTCTTTCATAGTAGTTTATCGGAATAGATCGGTTGAAAGGTAACGCTCACCACAATCGGGCAGCAATACCACAATATTTTTATCTTTATACTCGGGGCGTTGCAACAAAGCAGCTGCAGCCCACAATGCAGCACCCGATGAAAAACCCACAAGCAACCCCTCGGTGCGCACAAGTGCGCGTGCAGCGGCCATGGCATCCTCGTTCGTAACGGGAATAACCTCATCTACCTCCGCGACATCGTAAATGGCCGGTACAAAGCCTGCACCAATGCCTTGCAGTTTGTGAGCCCCCTTCTCGCCACCATTGAGCACCGCCGACGACGCAGGCTCCACACCCACCACCTTTATTGCGGGGTTATACTCATGCAATCGGCGCGCCGTGCCTGTTATTGTGCCTCCCGTGCCCACACCGGCCACAAAGACATCCACTTTGCCATCGGTGTCGCGCCAAATCTCGTCGGCTGTACCTATATGAGCCGCAGGGTTCGCCTCATTCTCAAACTGTTGCAGGATGATACTGCCGGGGGTAGCAGCACACAACTCCTCGGCCTTGGCAATAGCTCCTGCCATACCCTCGCTGCCGGGGGTGAGAACAAGTTGCGCACCATACGCACGTAGCAGATTCATGCGCTCGGCACTCATAGTATCCGGCATTGTAAGTATGAGATTATACCCCCTCACCGCCGCCACAAGAGCAAGCCCCACACCGGTGTTTCCGCTGGTGGGCTCTATTATGGTGGCTCCCGCGCTCAAAAGGCCGCGCGCCTCGGCATCGTTTATCATTGAAAGGGCTGTGCGGTCCTTAACGCTGCTGCCTGGATTAAAGTACTCTATCTTTGCCACAGGTGCAGCAGGCAAGCCTGCTGCCGTGGCATAGCGCGACAAACGAAGCAATGGTGTGCCCCCTATAAGAGATAAGAGGGAATCGGCTATTTTCATATTCTACGGTATCTGTTTAAGTTCATTATAAAGCCTCTGCACGGGAAGGCCCATCACATTGAAGTAGGAACCTTCTATAGAGGATATTCCTATGTATCCTATCCACTCCTGCACGCCATACGACCCCGCTTTGTCCATAGGACGGTATTTGGCAATGTAGTAATCTATCTCCTCATCAGTGAGTGCGGCAAACGTAACCTGTGAGCAAGCCACAAAACTGCGCTGAACATCCCGTGTGATAATAGTAACACCTGTGAACACAGAATGGGTTTTGCCCGACATAAAATTGAGCATACGGCGGGCATCGGCCTCATCGGCAGGCTTGCCAAGAGGCTCGCCATCGAGCCACACAATGGTGTCAGCTGTTATCACAAGTTCGTCGTCGGCCATAAGAGAGCGATAAGCGTCGGCCTTTTTCTTGGATATATAAAGCGGAATATCACCACCCTGCAATGTGGGCGGGAACGACTCATCCACATCGGGTAACGTGCGCACTTCGTAGGCTATATCCAGCCCTGCAAGCAGTTCACGACGGCGGGGCGAAGCCGATGCAAGAATTACCTTGTACTTTTTTATGTTATCAAGCATGACACTACCAACCAAAAGCGTTAGACTCATCCATCCATTTACCCTGCGCACGCATCACCTGTTCTATCACATCGCGACCGCAACCCTCGCCACCGCGCACAGGCGAAATATAGCAGGAAATCTCCTTTATCTCCACTGCCGCATCGGCAGGGCAACATGGAAGCCCGCACATCTTCATAACCTCGTAATCGGGGATATCATCGCCCATGTAGAGAATCTCCTCGGGCTTCATATCATACATGGTCATAAGCTCCTCGAAGCAATCTTTTTTAATTGCCGCACCCAGATAAACATCGGTAATACCCAAGCCGTTGTAGCGCACCTTCACAGCCTCGGTGCGGGCACCTGTAATTATGGCAACATGGTAGCCAGCCTTCACTGCAAGTTGCAGAGCGTAACCATCCTTTATATTCACTGTGCGCATGGGCTCACCACCCGGATACATGGTTATTGTTTCGCGGCTCAACACGCCATCGACATCAAAAACCAACCCTTTTATCTTTGTCAAATCGTAATTTATCATTTTTGGTAATATTTTATTGTTTCTCTTTATTGTCGTGTGCAGCCTCAGTGGCAATATAGTCGCTGAGCATGGTATAAATATCCTTCAACGACCCATCGAGCATAGCCTTGTGAGCGTTCATCACAGCAACATCGCCCCTGCGTGCAGGGCCTGTCTGTGCATCGCGCGGGTGCAGGGAGTGAACCTTCGCGGCAGTTTCATCCACCAAAGGCAACATTGCGTCAAAGGAGAGACCATTCGCCTCCAACAACTTGGCAGCCATTCCATACGCCGCATTGGCAAAATTACAGGCAAAAACCGCGGCTATGTGCAAAAACCGCCTCTGCTCGCTTGTGGCATGCACCACTTTGCCGGTGAGCATAGAAGCCAACCCCGCAAGCAAGGTTGCCACCCCGGGGCAGCACCCCTCCACAAAAACAGTGATATTCTCAAACGACACAACGCGCTGCCTGCTGAAAGTCTGCATGGGGTAGAACACGCCATAATGGGAGGCACCCGCCTCACGCAAAATATCCATCGATACACTGCCCGCCGTGTGAGCTATCACCGCTGCAGGGAAGCAAGCCGTAACCTCGCGGGCAACAGCCGGCAAAGCATCGTCGGCCACGGATATTATGAAGATATCGGCCGCGGGCAACTCGTTTATTTTGCAACAGGCAGGACATCCTATCCTTGCAGCAAGGGCCGTGGCCGATTCTGCAGTGCGGCTCCACACAGCCAACGGCGGTACACCCGCCGCAGCAAGAGCCACGCCAAGCGAGGTGGCAAGATTACCGGCCCCAACAAGCACTACACTACTCCTCTCCACCGAATTTTCCAATGTGTACCTTCTCCCACTGCATTTTCTCCTCGTCAAAGGGCTTGGCCTCGCGTGCCTTGTGCCCCACTGCCACCACCGACAACACCGCGTAGTGCGAGGGAATATCCAACAAACGCCTTACATTATCCTCGGCCGATGCGCCATCGGCACTCCTGCGGCAACGCATCTGCACCCAGCAAGAACCCAGCCCCATAGACTGCGCTGCAAGCTGAATGATAATTGTGGCCACAGAGCAATCCTCAATCCACACATCGGTTTTGGTAGTATCGCCCAGAACCACTATCGCCATAGCCGCGCCCTCCAGGAGAGCCGCGCCCTGTGCCTTGCACACCGATAGCGCTTTCAACACCTCTTTATCCTCAACAAGCACAAATTCCCATGGGTTGTATCGGTGCCCCGACGGCGACATAAGAGCCGCACGCATGAGATTGCACACCGCCTCTTTATCCACAGGCTCGTCGGTGAATAAGCGACAACTGCGCCTGTTCTTCAATATCTCAAAATAGTTATTCATAAATCATTATCATTTTTCAACATGCGAAGATATAATAATCTGCTTAAACACCAAAAAAAGAGCCGTTGTAAAAACAAAAAGCAAGGGAAACGGCTGCATTTGTAACACAAGGAACCTTTTTGCCGTCATATCCATAAAAAGCAACCATTCATAAGCAAGCCCAACATTTAATTGTCATAGCCTTTGCCTCCCTGCCGATTCACCATCCTCATAGATATGCTTGATATGCTCCACAACATTTGCACGCGATGTTTTATATAAATCGGACATCTGGTACAGAAACAGCCACTTTGTGTATTTCCACAAAAATTCCACACACGAAAAAAAACTTTGCCCCTGCTTGGTTGTTAATTAGGAAAATGGTTGATTATGAGCGAGAGATTAGAAGAGAAAGCCTTGGAATACCACGAAGGAGAGAGACCGGGAAAAACCGAGATAACCCCAACGAAACCACACGATACGCCCGAGCAGTTGTCGCTTGCATACAGCCCGGGAGTGGCTGCACCGGCCGCGGCCATAAGCAAAGACCGCTGGCAAGCATACAGATATACCAACAAAGGAAACCTCATTGCGGTGGTCTCCAACGGCAGTGCTTTGCTGGGGTTGGGAAATGTGGGTGCGCTCGGTTCCAAACCGGTGATGGAGGGTAAATCCATGCTCTTTAAGATTTATGCCGATGTTGATGCTTTCGACATTGAGCTTGCCGAGGAGGACCCCGACAAGTTCATTGATGCGGTACAGGGTATTTCGCCCACCTTTGGCGGCATAAATCTCGAGGATATCAAGGCACCGGAGTGTTTCTACATTGAGGAGAGACTGCGTAATCTGCTCGATATTCCTGTGATGCACGACGACCAGCATGGAGCAGCTATAACCATTGCTGCGGCGTTGCTGAACGCCGCCGAGGTGGCCGACAAAGAACTGCAAAGCCTGAAGGTTGTGATAAGCGGGGCTGGTGCTGCAGCCATATCCACCGCCAAGATGCTTGTGCGCCTGGGGCTAATGCGCGAGCAGATTACCATGACCGACAGCAAGGGTGTCATCACCATTTCCCGTGATATCCTCTCGCCCGAAAAGGCACTCTTTGCCAGCAGCGACACCACGCTGCACACGATAGCCGATGCCGTTAAGGCGAGCGATGTATTTATAGGTCTCTCGGTCGGTAACATTCTCACCAAGGAGATGGTGCGCAGCATGGCCGATTCCCCTATAATATTTGCTCTTGCCAACCCCACCCCCGAGATAAGCTATACCGACGCCATGGCAGCACGCCCCGATGCAATAATGGCAACAGGGCGCACCGACACCCCCAACCAGATAAACAATGCTCTTGCCTTCCCCTATCTTTTCCGTGGAGCACTTGACACGCTTGCCACCAACATAAACCGTGAGATGGAGATGGCTGCGGTAAAGGCAATAGCTGCGCTTGCACACGAGCCCGTGCCCGACGATATAAAAAAGAGCTATGGTAGCGACCTTAACTTCGGCCCGGCATATATTCTGCCAAAATTGGGCGACCACCGCCTGCTGTCCGCAGTATCCAAAGCAGTGGCAAAGGCAGCCATGGATAGCGGCATTGCCCGCCGCAGGATAGCATCGTGGAGCGAATACGACGAGGCTCTTCGCTGTCGCATAGAGCGCGAAATGCACTACCGCCACCACGGGCGCTGCAACAACGAGCAGCAGCTGCACAGGAGATACAACAGAGGTATGAACAAATTATAAGCGAGCGTTATGAAGAAAGAGGATACCACACTATCGAAGAGCGAGAGAAGAAGGGTGGAAAGTTTAAGAAACGAAATAATCGGTTTTATAAGCGAGCCGCATTTACAGAGTGCCCTATTTTACGACGATGATGACGAGGAGTATGACGACTACAATACCGATGACCCCTCGCCTGTCGATAAAGAGCCCATATATGATACCCGCAGCCGCGAGGAGTATCTTTACCACCTCTATCGCAACGCCATTCTGCGAAATATGAATTGAGACATTTGGGAAAATTCCGCAAAATTTAGCAAAATAAAATGCGGATAAAACATTTCATTTGCTATTTTTGCAAACGCGTTTGCGAACACCGCGTTGCGCAAGGCACCACAAACAAAAAAAATAACAAAAACGATAAAAACTATTATGACACAAAGCTGGTTCGAAGTAAAAGTCTCATACGAGCGTGCAGGCGAGAAGGGCCTCAACACAAAGGTTAACGAGGTATATTTGGTACAGGGATTCACATTCACCGAGGTGGAGAAGCGCATAACAATGGAGATACAGCCCATGGTAACGGGCGAGTTTACCATCAACGAAATGAAGCGCACCAAATACGGCGAGTTGGTAGATAGCCCGAGCGAGAGTGCCGACAAATGGTTCAAGTGCAAAATTGTACTCGTTACCATAGACGAGGTGAGTGCAAAGGAGAAAAAGACCTCGGTAGTCATCCTTGTGAAAGCCGAAGACTGCGCAGGTGCCGTGGCCGGCCTAAACAAGCATATGGAGGACTCTGTGATGGCATACGACCTTGCATCGGTAAACGAAAGTTCTATTGTGGACATCTTCCACTATGAAGCAATACAGTAACATAATTGCAGAAAGAATAAACAGAATAAGCGCAACCCTCCCACAGGGGGTTACGCTTATTGCGGTATCAAAATACCACCCCGTGGAGGCCATAGAGGCGGCCTACGCGGCAGGACAGCGCCACTTTGGCGAGAGCAAGGCGCAGGACCTTGTAAAAAAGCACGAGGCACTGCCCGGGGATATCTGCTGGCACTTTATAGGGCACTTGCAGAGCAACAAGATTAAATACATAGCCCCATTCATTCACTTAATTCACAGCATAGACAGCCTGCGCCTGCTGCAAGAGGTAAACAAGCAGGGAGCCAAAGTGGAGCGCAAAATACCCTGTCTGTTGCAGATACACATTGCACAGGAGGAGACTAAATTCGGCTTCACCATACAAGAGTGCATAGATATGCTTGCCACAGGCGAGTGGCGTGCATTGGAGAATGTTGAGATTCGCGGCCTTATGTGCATGGCAAGCAACACCGACGACGAAGAGCAGATAAGGAACGAATTTGCTACTGTAAAAAGAGCGTTCAACACCATTAAGGAGCGTTTCTTTGCCGACAACGAGGAGTTCTCAATCCTTTCGGCTGGTATGAGCGACGACTACCCCATAGCCATTGAGGAGGGGAGCAACCATGTGCGCGTGGGGTCGGCTATATTCGCTGCCGAGTAAATTACATCAACCAACTACTCCATATTCCGCTGTCGTCTCCTCAAAGCCAACATCATATACAAGAAAGGAAACAGATAAATAACATCCGAAACCACAGCGGCATCGGCAGGGGTTACATGTAACAAATCCAAGAGCCCCGCATAATCCATGCAAGGAACTATGCCCGTAGCCGGCAACAAGGCAACTATCGCAGGAGCATACATGGCAATGGCAGCACCAAGCGAGCGGGCTATATCTATAAAACTGCGGTAATTACCATATATAAACCCGAATGTTGAGGTAATAAAAAACAGGGCAAAAAAAACGATTATGATATACCCCTGCACCAACGGCGAAGCATAAACATTGCCACTTACACCAAGCAGAGTATTCCATGGAGGAAGCGTGCAGATAAAAAGCAGAAGCATATATACACCGGCTGCAATAAGTGCAAAAATCCAAGCCCTCTGCTCGTTATATGCAAGTTGCCGTCTTTCTACGACTTTACAGATACTCTTTAACATCCCCGACCCGGTAAGCAACCCCACAGAGAACAGGAACAGCATTATTACACTCCATGGCACGGTATCTATGGTATGCTTTGCGGTGCGAACAGCCCAACGAAGCCCCTCGGCGCTCACCAATGAGTGTATGGCGACATTCTTGCCAAATGCGAGTTCAAACAGCCCGAACACCCACGACAACAACCACACAAACAGCAGCATACACATATATACCACTGCGGGATAGTAAAAAATGCGACAATTGGCAGTTTTCTTATTCATCGGCTTCAAGATTTTCGGCATCTATAATATGCAGTTCTATGGCACGTACAACCAAGCGGGTTACATTTGTTCCGCGTTGCTCCTCGCTGGGAAAAAGGCGGGATACAAGATCGGCCTGACGTTTTTCAAGAGATTTAACTCCAAACGGCATGCTTTTGAGCGAGGCAATCATATCCTTTGTGTAACCAAGCGCAAGATGGCGCAGGAAACACTCGTCGTAGCGGTCAATCTCATACTCTATGAGCGATTTCTTGCGGGCAGCATCGCGCATCACCGTCTCGCGGAAACGTTCGACAATCTTCTCCAGGATGGGCGAATTGAACACAGGCCTCTTGCCACTCATCACAGCCATTATATCGTGGCGTGTGAGCAGTTCACCTGTTTTCAGCGCTATGCCATCGGCACCGGCATCGAGTACATCAATCCATAGTTTCTCGTTCAGCAGTTCGCCTGTAAAAACAAGCACCTTCACTTGCGGATAGAGAGTTTTTACCTTTGTGCAGATACTCACTCCAACAGTTGTGGAGCCGCCCAATCCCAAGTCGAGGAGTAGCAGATGAGGCTGTTGTTTTTCAATCAAGGGATAAAATTCCTGTTCGCTGCTTGCCACACCAATCACATCGGCCTCGGGTATCTCAGTACGAAAAATCTCCTCGGTACCTTTCAGTTCCAATTTTGCATCCTCAACAATTATTACACTGAATTTATCGCTCATATCCACTGTTTTTAGGTAATGTAAACATAATAATATAACCATCATTGCAGGCGCGAGCCTCTACCCTGCCACCACGCAACTGCATATAATCCTCGTGCAAGCGCACAATCTCCTTAACCACAAGATACTCCATGCCCGCAAGCCCTCCACCAGCAACTATGTTATCCTTTGAGGGGGTGAACATATCGCTCAACACATCGTCGGGAAGGGTACGACGCTTATCGAGCAACTCCACGCGCACAACATCGCCACAATCCACAGCACGCAACTCCATATCGCCACCCGCTTTGTACTCAAAAGCAGCCATCATCAACGACTCGAACAGAAAGGAGAGCATATCCTTGTCGCCACTTACCATCAAATGAGTGGGTTCATAGTGCAACAGCAACGAAACGGCATTTTTCTTTGCCTTGCGTGCCACAAAATGCTGCATACTCTCGAACATTTCGTTCAACGACACGGTGGATAGACGGAAACTCATCTCGTCGAGTTGCTTAATGGCACAACCGCTTAATATGGTAAATACCGAACTGTAATAATCCATGAGTTCTCGCATTGCAGCCACCTTGACAGCAAGGTCGGCAGGCTTGTCCGCCACAGCCACAGCCTGCTCCACAAGAGCGCGTATGCGCCCGGGATAGTAAATTGTTTCGTGCTTTATAACCGACAGGCAGTTGTCCATCACCATATTCTGCACATGCAGACGATTCTCCTCGAACTTCACACGCTCGGCCTCCTCCTCGGTTGCTGCAAGTGCCTTGTAGTGCCCCGCAAGGCGCACTACGGAGTGATATGCCACAGATGCAGCATAGCGCGCAACCAGCTCTATATTCAACAGTTCGTTCTCACTCAGCGGGCGTTCCGATTCCAATTCCAGAGCACCAATCATCACACGTTCCCCGGCCGACACCACATACAGCGGCATGGTGTAGAGCAGTTCGTCGGTATCCACAAAGGGCTCGCCACTCTCAAAGACTGAGTGAAGATAGATTGTCGTAACCGACGCTGCAGATGGTGATACCGCCACGACAGCTGTATCGTTGCCATATTTAAGCAAGAGCGACACTCGGTCTATGCACATGGCATCGCCCAACGAAGCAAGAATTTCATCGGCCACACGCTGTGCCAACTCTTTCGTATGCAAAGGCTCTGCACCACCTGTAACAGCAAGCAGACGACTGTTGAGCCCAAGCACCAAGCGGCTGTTCATGCGCTCAATCACCCCTTTGCGCACATAGGAAATTATGCCCGCAAGCAACATGAGCAGAAGTAAAAAGAGCAACAAAGCTATTGCAGCCTGTCGGTGATTGGCAAGCCGTTGCATCTTCTCGTAGTGCTGTTCAAGCCCCTTATCCTCATGCACAAGGCGATATAGCGATGCATAGATATTGTTATTGTAACGATACTCCTGCCAGCGTTGTGTGGCCAACGAAGCCACGGCTACTTCGTTACGTATATCGAGTATATTAAAGAAAATATCCTCTTTAAGCGATAAAGGGAAGAGTTCGTCACGCCACCATGACAGTTCCGCAGCCGTTCCCGTGAAGAGCGAGAGAGTATCGGCACCGCCTATATTATCGCTGTAGTAGCTATTGAGGTCGTCTATTGCCCGCACGGCATAGAGAAAGGTTTTCTCGTAGTCTCCGGCCACATTGGAGAGAAATGCCGAATCGGCCGAGAGCGCCACACGAGCAAACAGCTCATCGTTACCAAAGGCTGTGCAAGGCAGCAAAAGCACCATTAGCGCCACCACGCAACGCACCACCCCACGGGGCAGGCGGAAGGAGAAACGGCTGCCCTTGCCCTTTTCGGCCTCAATTCCAAGAGAGCATACAGAGAAAATATCATCGGTCTTACGATACTTTTCTATTATACCCTTGCAGTTCATCAAGCCGAATCCGCCACCCTTGTTTTTGTGCAACTTGTCGCCGGCATCGCCTATGAGCGAGGCATCGTAAACCTTCTCGTTAAGTATGTGGTCTATATCGGCCTGCGAAAGCCCTATACCGCTATCGGTTACAGATATCTCCACATAATCGGCACATTCAAGGGCCTCTACGGTGATATTGCCACCCGCGGGTGTAAACTTTCCTGCATTATCTACAAGGGTGTTTATCATAAAGAGAGTGAGGGCACGGTCGGCACGCACAACAGCATCGTTCATCTTCACATCAAGTACTATTCCGCGCGCATCGAAGAGGCGGCTGCTCTTTGCTATTATATCAAATAGCTCACGCACCGAGAAACGCTCTATCTGCAAATTCAATTCACCCCTGCGCATTTTAATCCAACGCTCTAAAATAACATTGTAATCATCGAGTTTCTCAGTGAGCTCGGCAATATAATTCAAGCGACGCTCGGCAGTATCCTTACCCTCGCCACGCGATAGGTTGCGCAATTCGTTGAGCATACGGTCCATATATGGGCGCATACCTGCAAGCACCGATACCGACACACGTTTTAACAGATTCTCGCGCTTATGCTCGGCAAGATAGATTGCATGTGAGAGGCGCTGCTCCTCCAAGCGTAGTTGCTCGTCGCTGATGTTGGCTATTCGCAACCCCTCTTCCACTGCCACAGCAATGTATGGCAACAACAATTCCACTATGGATAGCTTGGCTTCGGTGAGCTCGGTTGCAGAGGCTATATAAAGAGTGTATGCGCGTGTATCGTCGATGGGTGGCAGTTGCATGCGATAAAGATAGGGATAGCTGTCGCTTTCCTCAAATGGTGCCAACAGAGAAAATCGCATGTCGCCGGCAAAATCGTTGAAACCTTCGGCAAGTATGGAGCACACCGCGCCACACACCTCCTCTTCGCTATTTAGCTCGCGGGGGAGCGACGAAAGAAGGTTGCGGCAAATCTTAAGCAAGCGTTTGAGATTTTGAGAATATACAGCATTGTCGCGCCTCCGACGCCTGTTGGTTGTATAAAGCAGCAGAGCCGCAGCCGCAAGGGCAAGCGCTGCGGCAAGCGACCACCAATAGAGGCGGGTGGCATTCTCTGTGGCCATCTGCACACGGCTTTCCATCTGCTTGTTCATGCGAGTTGTACGCAAAAGGTCGAGGTACGCCTCGCGGTTTATATCGGATAGCTCATTATCGCCCAAGCCCGCGTATGCACAACTCGCCTCGCGACGCACACTCAACAGGCACTCGGCAATATTAAGGTTATCGGCCGCAACTGCAGCTTCATCGGTTTCATCAAAATATTCAATATTACCCCAATCGAGCGAATCGGCCGTGGGATAGTAGCGATGATAGTATGCATTTATATCATCAAGCGCAATATCGAGCAACGAAAGCGCAGCATCGTACCGCCCCAGCTGGGTATTGCACGATGCGGCAACGGCAAGAGCCTCTATTTTCATGTAACCATCGCCATAAAGAGCAAAGCCATCCACGGCATCGGTGGCAAGGCTAAGCGCAAGCTCACCATCGGCAATATCGGCATAGTTAAGTTTGGCAAACAGACGCGGAGCCTCATTTGCAAGCTGTTCCTGCAATGTTTCGCTACGCAATGCAATGGCAAGCAGCAGTTTATAGTTGGCAGTCAGCCACACAAGTTCCTTATTGGCACATACATTCAGCCCTTGCAGATAAGCCTCGACACTTTTAACGCCCGAAGGCTCGCCGGCAGCAAGAATCATGCGTGCGTAGAGGCGCAACGCCTCATCGTCGCACTCATTCAGTGCCCTGACAAGGAAATCGGCCGCCACAGCCCGTTCCTTTTGCAAGCCGATGTTTGAAAAGTAACATATTGAAACTACACAGAACTCAACCCTCGCCCGTTCAAAACGCTCCTTGTCGCCATTCGACAAGGAGTTTATCTCCTCCATGATGCGACGCATGCGTGCCAAAGCACTCGTTCTGTAATCAAAGAACTCCCTATTGGCCGACGTGCGGTAACATATTGTCATGAGGCCCACATCGGCAGCCAAGCGTTCAATCTCGCACTGCGATGATGCAAGCACGGCAGAGTACAAATCCAAAGCCCGCTTGTAATCCATCTGCATCATGGCCGAGTAGGCCAGCGCATTGTGCGCAAGCATATTGTATTCGTTGGAAATATCGAGCGCAAGAAGAGCCGCAGCAGCACTATCCATCTGTGCCACACTCCTGTAACGGCAATCGTTTATGGCATTGCACAGCAGCAGCGCACGCTGCTCTTTTTCGGCATCGTGGGCCGCACCGCCGCAAGCAGCCGCAAGCAGTGGCAACAGCAACAGGAATATGTTACGAAGAATCTTGCGCATAATAACAAGCGAAGATATAAATTTATATTGAAAGGCAAGCAATACAACCGATAAAAACAATAAAGCGTAACACATTAAACACCCCAAAAGTTGTTTGCTTTTGGGGTGTTTAAGAAGGCAAAGCACATATGTATCAAGGCTCTATTTTAGTAACTACTTTGGCATTGAGGTCGGTTACCCATATAATATTATCGGTAGAGACAGTGATATACATTTTATCTCCATAAATCATAATATCGTTGGCAGTATCGCCCAACCCCACGCCATTTATGACTTTGAAATAGTTCTGCACCACCTCACCTGTTTTTACATTATACATTGTGAGTGAAGAGTTATTCTTGTTTTGCAAACCCTCGTTCAAAATATAAATTTTATCACCGGCCACAACGGCTTTGCGCGGACCAATACCGGCAGGAATCTTCTTATGAAGAGTGCCCGATGCGGTGAACATATAAACATCGCCATTATTCACATAGTCCGATGATGAAACACACAAGTATGTGCCAGCGGTAAACACCTTATAGGGCGAGGGTACATTTGTGCCATCAGTTATCCAATTCTGTGCAGCCGTGCCTGTGGCAGTATCATAGCTCTTGTAGGTGATTGTTTGGTTCCAATTGGCATCATACTCCGACAGCAAACCATAGAGCGAGCCTTCAAGGCAACAGATTTCGCTCAAATTTACAACCGAGGAGATATCGGCAACATCCAAAGTCAAAGGGTTGATGGTTTGCAAGGTATTAGGCACATCTACATAATTACCTGCCGACACCAAATAGAGCATGCCATCGGTTGCCGATAGTATATTTTGAGGATTATCGGCAACCTCTATCTTCATATCCTCCGCCATTGTAGATATATCCACCACAGAAACAGTTTTATCGTAGTTGGGGTTATCCAAGCCACCCGAATTGGCAACAAAGATTCTGTTACCGCAAGCTACAAGTTTTTCGGGGTTACGCCCCACCGATGTCATTCCGTCAATGGCAAGCGAGATTGTGTCGATGCGCGCCACATGGCCACTGAAGAATGTGGCATACACCTTGCCGGCGTGTGCCTCCAAATAGCGCGGAGCTGACAAATCGGAGGAATTAAAATTACAACCGGCCTCCTCGTCGCTACTACATGCGGCAATAACCATTGCCACAAGGACAAACAGATAAAATTTTGACTTTTTCATATTATAATAATTTAGAATGTTAAACACATTGTAATCCTCCACTGCCGCTCGGGCATGGGATAGTAACGGATTACCTCATAGCCCTTATCGGTAAAGTTCAGCACCTCGCCTTGCAGGCGCAAGAGAGCACCCCACAGCGCAAACTCCCTGTTCAGAGATATTGTGTGCTCCACAAAGGCAGGGAGCCTGTTCTCCTCGATATTTTGCGGCAACATATATCGCTCGCCTGTAAATGTTACAAGATAGGATATGTTTACCCACTTGTTGTTAAGGGTAAACGAGCCATTGGCAGTGTGGCGCGGAGTGTATGGTATCTGGTGCCCATAGTTCTTGGAACCGGGATTTGTTTTATCCACCGTATGGCTGTAACTATACGAGGCATCGAGCAATAGTTCCATATTGCGAACAATGGGGCATACCAGCGACAGAGTAGCATCAATACCACGCACATATACCCTACCGTAGTTCTGCATGCGCCATATATACATTGTGGGCAGAGCAACGATTTTATCCTTCACCCTGTTCATATAACCATCGAGGGAGAGTGCAAGAGCGGCCTTGCTGCCCAAACAGCCGCTGAACGTAGCACCAAGATTGTATTGCGTGGCACGTTCGGGTTTAAGCCCCACATTACCCATACGTTGGTAATAGAGGTCGGCGAATGTGGGCACACGGAAAATATCCTTATACGAAGCACGCAAGCGCAACGGAACATCCTCAAACGGCTGCCATGCCAAAGAGACGGCAGGCGAAAGACGCTTCCTATCGGCAGATGCGGTGTAACCGGCGGCATCTTCGGCAATATATGTAGCCAGCAGGCTTGTCGTAGCAACAAACGCATTGGTATTATACGATATGGCAAACACTGTTTGGGAATTTATGCGCTGCGGCTCCTTGCCCGCAACAAAATTGTTTTTCAAAGTATAAAAAGAGGCATCACTCGCAAGAGCAAATGATAAATTCTCTGTGGGAGAATAGAGCGCACCAAGAGAGAGATAATACTCGTTCTGCCTGTTCACATCCTCGCGATAACCGGCCGAATAGTTTCGATTCAATTCAATGTAGCGCGAAAACAAATAATTATATTTAAGCGTGGCACGCGCCTTCCACTTTTTCGCCATGGCCCAATTACCGGCAGCCTGCACAAAAAAGTTATTATCCCATAAACGCTCGCTATTATTCTTATTATACAGATTTACACTGCCCGGCAAGCCACGCTCCGAGTCGTAATACCCCATTTTAAGATGCACATCGCCCTTGTTTGCAAAATTGCCGAATATATTACCCTCGGCCGAAATGTTTTTGACATCACTGTTCACACGCCTTTGTTTGCTGCTTGTAATGCCATTAACAAGAGTAAAGGGATAGTCGCCCTCGGCTTGCTGCATATTAAGAGCAGCCGAGCAGCTCCAACGCTCGCCCAACACACTCTCATGCAAGAGCGTCGCACCCATGAGACCAAACGAACCACCGCGCGCTTTTACCATTGTGCGAGTAGCAAGAGGAGTTCGGCTCTTTATCTCAATGAGCCCCGCCGATGCAAAATCGCGCGCAGGGCGAAAAATATCATTTCCCTGCCCCACCATGAGCGATAGCGTCTCTACATTATCGAGCGTGTATCGCCCAATATCAATCTGCCCGCTGTATGCATCGGACACCGCCACACCATCGTAGTTCACCGCCGTGTGTTTGGCACCAAGCCCCCGCAAAGAGACCGTTTTAAGGCCGCCCATGCCGCCGTAATCCTGCACGTGCACACCTGCCATGCGTTTTACCACATCGGCTGCTGTAACAAGCCCCAAGCGTTCAATATCATCACTTTGCACCACCTGTAAAGGAGCCGCAGAAACGGCCTCTTTATCCACAACAGCACCCACCACCTCAACCTCGGCAAGATTGCGAACCGAGGAGAGCGAGTCGATATCTTGTGCGCCACACAACTGCACACCGACAATCCATAAACAAATAGCACAAAGGGGTGCTATCAAAGAAAATTTCTGCATAAAAAAATAGTTAGCAAGCCTTCACCCGAGGCATTGTTAATATTCACATAATGAACAGAGGCAGGTTTTCTGGCTTGTCCGCCGGGCGGTTACCTTCCCACCCTCAATGGGCAGTGGCAATAGATTACCGAGGCATAAATGGACTCACAGCTACGGGTATAGCTCCGGATTTTAACCGGATTCCCTTTTACTAACACCGCCAAACGTGGCGGCTGTTACACCTTTATTCGGTGCGAAGATATAGCTATTGAAAATTCTATGCAACTATTTGCAGGATTTTTTACATTGGACACCATAGGATGACAAAAGATAGCAACCCCGCGTATCACTACGGAGGGTTGCACAGGGGGAATTGAATGATTAAGAAAAAGTTCTATTAATTTTTCTCGTTGCTACTGTCTATCTATATAACAGCATCCGTTGGCAAAAGTTTTTCCCAAAAGCACTTTTTCTGCAATTTTTTTCAAAAAAGGGGCTATATAGAATGCAGTTGATACAAAGGATAGCCGACAAACAACACCGAGGATTTTAGAGCCCCCAACTTTTGCGGTTAAGTTCCCTCACTTCGTATCGGGATGAGATTGCAAAATATAGTTGTGTCATGCGGAGCGTATGTGAGGCATCCTTGTACTCTGTTGGCTTCGCCCAAGTTGCTCTTGCTCGGCAT
>CALGJF010000031.1 GCA_937914945.1 uncultured Bacteroidales bacterium
AAAAGAAATAAAATTAAACAAAGAATAGCTCATGGGCCACCGAGGATTTTGTAGCAACTCCCCCAGCTTTTGCAGGTGAGCCCCGGTTTCCGGCGGAGGGGTATGTGATATTGTGTTGCACATTCCGTTATCGCGGCTTATCTTTTGTGTTTGGGAACAGATGGTCGCAGGTCAGAATTCTGTAAAGAATGAACCTCTTAAATCTGTTTTTATGGCATTTTTTTGTTTATTTTGCAGTGTCGAATAGTAAATTTTAATGAATAAAATTTATGCTTTTTAATTCTATTGAGTTTTTGTTCTTTTTGCCTCTGTTTTTCATCCTCTATTGGTTTGTGTTTAAGGAAAGGCGTTGGCAAAACTTTTTTGTTGTAGTAGCGAGTTATATTTTTTATGGTTGGTGGGAGTGGCGTTTCCTCGCTCTAATTATATTTACTTCGGCTTGTAGCTTTGTAAGCGGTTTGCTTTTGGAGCATTATGATACAAGGCCGGGGCTTAAAAAGATGATTGGAGCTGCAAATATTATAATTAATCTGGCTGTGCTTGGCTTTTTTAAGTATTATAATTTCTTTGTAGATAACTTGAATGTGTTAATGAACAATATGTTTGGCTGTGAACTTGGATTGCTTACAATGCATATCATTCTTCCGGTGGGTATAAGTTTTTACACATTCCAGGCTTTGAGTTATTCTATTGATGTGTCGCGCCATAATATACGCGCTACGCACGATCCTATAGAGTTTTTTGCATATATAAGCTTTTTCCCTCAATTGGTGGCAGGTCCCATTGAGCGTGCTACAAATCTTCTGCCTCAGTTCCAGAGGGCTCGTTCTTTTGATTATAGACAGGCGGTTGATGGAATGCGGCAAATGTTGTGGGGATTTTTGAAGAAATTGGTTGTTGCCGATAATTGTGCATCTTTTGTAAATTCTTATTGGGACTCATATTCTTCATTGTCGGGGGCTATGCTTATTCTTCTCGGTGTGCTGTTTACGTTCCAGATATATTGCGATTTTTCGGGATATTCCGATATCGCTATCGGATGTGCCCGCCTGCTCGGAATAAATCTGATGAGAAACTTCAATTACCCTTATTTCTCTCGCAGTATTCCTGAATTTTGGCGCAGATGGCATATCTCCCTCACTACTTGGTTCAGGGATTATATATATTTCCCATTGGGTGGTAGCCGTGTGTCCAAGTTCATAACAATACGGAATGTGTTTATCGTGTGGGCAATAAGTGGTTTGTGGCATGGTGCCAATTGGACTTTTGTTTGCTGGGGCGTGTTCCATGCTTTGATATTAAATACATATAACCTCTTTGGAATAAGTACAAAGTATGGCAATGATGTAGCATGTGGCAGGCTGTTGCCAAGTAAAAAAGAGTTCTTGCAGATGGCTCTCACTTTCTCGCTGGCTGTTATTGGTTGGATTATTTTCCGTGCCGACTCTATTGCGCAGGTGTATGAGTATTTTGCATCTATGATTAAAAACCCGTTTGTTGGCGATACGTTGAAGGAGGGTGTCGACGAATTAATTATATGCACTATATTTATTCTTGTCGAGTGGTTGCAACGCGACAAGCAGCATGCTTTGCAGTTCCCATGCAACAGAATCTTTGATTACAGGTTTGTAAGATGGGCTATTTACTATGCTGTGTTGTATGTAATAATAAGCTATTCAGGAGCAAGCCAAACGTTTATATACTTCCAATTTTAATAACGATGAAACAGTTTATCAAATATATCATATTGTTTATTCTGCCCATTGTAGTAATTGCACTTCCGTTAGAGTACATGATGCGCCAAGTGCCCAATCCATATAAATATAAGTATGAATGGATGGAGCTAAATGCGCGTGATGTTGAGACTGTTGTGCTTGGGAGTTCGCATGCTTTTTATGGTGTGCGTCCCGAGTTCTTGGATGGGAAAGCCTTTAATATGGCTAATGTAAGCCAGGATATCGCGCACGACCTCTATCTATTAAAGTATTGGGGCAAAGATTATTCGGCATTGAAGAGGGTGATACTTCCGATATCGTATTTTACCTTGTTTGCAAACTTAAAAGATGGTGCAGAAGAGTATAGGTGTCGATACTATAAGATGTATATGGATTCCGATGATTATCCTTCTATATCGTTTGATAATATAGAATTGGGTAATATGAAGACCGCAAGGCGCAAGATTAAAAAGATGCTGAAACATGATGATAACCCCGGTTACGATGAGTATGGTTGGGGTAATGTCTATGTGTTGTCGCAAAAAGACAGTGTCTCGTGGAACGATGGTTCTGAAGCTGCTACAGCTGTGGCAAGGCATGATGCCGATAATTGGGGAAATTATGCAGACGATAACTGCGCTATGCTCAGAGATATGGCTCTTTATTGCAAGCAAAGGGATGTGCGTTTTATACTTGTTACCACCCCTTGCTGGCATTCATACACGTCGGCATTGGATAAGGAGCAGCTAAAACAGATGTATCAGTTGATTTGCAGCTTGAAGAAGGATTTTGGTGTGGAGTATTTCGATTATCTTGATGACGGGCGTTTTGTGGAAGAGGATTTCTTCGATAGCAATCATCTGTCCGATGTTGGTGCAGCCAAGTTTACAAGAATACTTAACAAGGATATTCAGTCGGCTGCGGATTTTTAATTTGTTTGCCAATTTTGCCCTTTTTGTGTGTGTAAAATGAACAATAACCTTTCATAATATACTTTTTTTATGTTAAATAGCTGTTTTTTTTATCTCTCGTTGCACAAAAGGCGTACCTTTGTGCAACTGAATTTTGAAATAGAATAGCATTTATCAAAAGAGAATCAATAACTTTCTAAATTTATATGATTATGAAAAGAATTTTTTCAAGTATTGTTTTTGCATCACTCGCAATCGCATCGTTTGCAGGTGGTCTTTTGACAAACACAAACCAGAGTGCAGCATTTGTTCGCAACCCGGCTCGTTATGCTTCGTTGGATGCCGATGCTGTTTACTTCAACCCTGCGGGTACTGCTTTCTTGAAGGAGGGCTGGACTGTTTCTGCTAACTGGCAGATGATTTGGCAGCAGAGAGATGTAGAGAATGGTGGTAAAAAGTACAATGGTGAGGTTTATGTTCCCATTATGCCTACTTTCCATGCTACATACAAAACTGGCAATTGGGCTTTCAGTGGTTTCTTCGGAATGCCCGGTGGTGGCGGTAATGCCAAGTTTGATGATGGTCTGCCCATGTTTAATATGGTTGGTACCGGTCTTGCGCAGGCAATTAACCCAGCCCTTACAGCAGGTTCTTCATTTGAGTCAACACAGTATTTGTTTGCTTTGCAACTTGGTGCAGCATACAAGATAAATGACAACCTTTCTGTATATGGTGGTCTTCGTGCCAACTATACAAGCCTCAGCTATGAGGGTGAAATTAATGCTCTTATGCCTACAGGTGCCACAGCAGCAAACATTCTCGCTCTTGAACTCACACAGACCGGTATTGCCTTTGCACCCATCGTAGGTGTTGATTACAAGGTTGGCGATTTCAACTTTGGCGTTAAGTATGAGTTCCGTGCAGTAAACACTATAGAGAACGATACAAAGAACCTTTCAAGCGGTGCTATGGGTGGCAACTTGAATGGTAATCCTGCTCTTGGTACAATCGCCGGTGGTATGCTTGCCTCTTTGCAGGATGGTGAGAAGTTCCGCAACGATGCTCCCGCAAAACTTTCTGTAGGTGCTTCTTGGGATATCTGCGACCGCGTAAAGGTAATGGGTGCCGGTGTTTACTACTTTGACAAGGATGCTAAGATTGAGTCTTTGCTTGGCAAGGCTAACACAATGAAGACTTTGAGCCGCAATACATACGAGATGCTCGCCGGTGTTGAGGTTAAAGTAACCGATAAACTCCTTCTCTCAAGCGGTATACAGTTCAGCGACTTTGGTGTGAACGGGAACTATTTGAGCGATGTTTCTTTCATCGACGACTCTTTCACGGTTGGTGCCGGTGGTAAGTACAGCTTCAACGAGAATTGGGATTTGAACTTCGGTGCTATCTATGCAAACTATGCTCACGGTGCAGGTGCAACAGGTTCACACTACCTGCGTAAGACTTACAACGTAGCAGTTGGTGTTGATTTCCGTTTCTAATAAATAGAATAAGTAATCTACAATTTATCAGAGGCTGGCCCAGTGGTCAGCCTCTCTTTTGTATTATAAATCATGAGAAAGTAGGGGTATACCTTGTAATACCTTAATAAAGAATCTGTATGGGGTGTAATGAGCTATGCGAATAGCGTATGTTAGAGGTCTGAATGGTTATTAGTTGAGATTCTTTCGGGACAATCCTGCAATAACACCACCTCTGCTCTTGTGCGGTAGTTGAAACGACAAACTTTGTGAATCGTTATATAATTACTTTGTAAACTATATTATGGTATTTTATGGGTTATTTCCTTGCGGAATCGTGCGAAATAGAGTATTGCAGCGCTTGTCAGCCCCACGGGTAACCCGTATGCAACACCTATACCACCCATCTCAAATATAAAACCCAATATATAGCTTACAGGCAGTGCTAGCAGTATGTATGAGATTATGGCGTATATGCTCATGGGTTTGGTAACAGCAATGCCACGCAGGGCATTTGCATAGTTTATCTGTATGCCGTCGCTCACTTGGTAGGCAAGCATTGGTATAAGCAGTGCGATGAACATGTTTTGTATGTTTGTATCGGATGTGAATGTGGCTGCAAGTTGGCACTTGAATATTATGATGCCGGCCGACAATATTGTTGCTACAAACAGTATTATATGCAGGCTGGCAGTTGCGGTCTCCTTAACTTGTTCCCACTCCCCGCGCCCGCGATAATGGCTTATTCGTATGCAGGCGGCAGCAGCTATACCATAATAGACAAGGAAGCAGAGCGAGCCTGTAGTACACATTACCTGGAAGGCTGCAAGCTCCACTGCGCCAATCCAGCCCATGAGAAGCGATGCAAGGGAGAATGAGGCCGTTTCCATGCCCATCTGTACTGCAAGCGGTGTACCCACCTTGAACATTTTTGTTACATCCTTCCGCTTGCTGCGGTGTGCTTTGAAACCTGTTTTGTAGTTGCTGAATTTTTTCTGTTTAGCAATAATCAATACAAAGAGTACTGCCATGAGCACGCGCGATAGCATTGTAGCTATGCCTGCACCGGTGAGGCCCATTTCGCTGAATCCACATGCACCGAATATGAGCATGTAGTTTAGCACAACATTGGTGATATTGCCCACGATAATTACCCACATGGCTGTTTTGGTTGCTGCCACGCTGTCGGTAAATTGCTTGAAACTGTTGAATAGCACTACGAATGGGAGCGATGCAAGCAGGGTTAGAAAGTAGGGGCGCATAAGCGGTAACAGTTCTTCGGGCTGGTTAAGGTTGCCTATGTTTATATATAGCAGGCTGTATGCCATTACGATGATTGTTCCAAATATGATGTTTGCCCATACGCTGTCGCGGAACGAGTGCCCTACGTTGTCGTTCTCCTTGCGGCCATAGAATGCTCCTATTATGGGTGTTGCTCCGTAGCTGAAACCAAGCATGGCGAATATTCCTAAATTGAATATGTTGTTTACAAAGCCGGCTGCCGAGAGGGCTGCGCCGCTATATTGTCCCACCATTATGGTGTCTATGAAACCTAATATCACATTGCCAAGTTGCCCGAGTACAATGGGTGTTCCCAGGCGTATGATAGTGGAGTAGTGCTTGCTGTATCGCTCAATTGCATTCATTATTTAGTATGCTTAATTTCTTGCCGTTGCGGGTTACTGTTTATGATGAACTATTTAGGTGCTCAACAAAAAAGCCTGCTTGCCGCAGGCTTTTTTGTGTTGTTTATTTAACAGGAATGGCGTCTATCCTTGCTTGATGCCTGCCTCCCTCAAATGGTGTGTTAAGGAATTTTTCAACACACTGCTTGGCTGTCTCTTCGTCTATGAAACGGCCCGGCATCACAAGTATGTTGGCATCGTTGTGTTGGCGTGCAAGCTCGGCTATCTCGGGTTGCCAGCAGAGGGCACCACGTATTCCTTTGTGGTGGTTTACCGACATGTTTATACCGTTGCCTGTGCCACAGATAGCAATACCGCTCTCAAACTCACCGTTCTCTATTGCGTTTGCAAGGGCATGGCCATAGTCGGGGTAGTTACAGCTGGCTGTGCTGTTTGTTCCAAAGTCCTTGTAGCTGTATCCCCATTCGGTGAGCCACTGCTTAACGGTCTCTTTAAGAGGGTATCCCGCGTGGTCGCTTGCCAATCCTATTGTTTTGCTCATATTATTCTTGTGAAGAATTTATAACATTGCTTTTACCTGCTCATATACGTTTTGGGCTGTGAAGCCGAGTTTCTCGTCGAGTACCTTGAAGGGTGCAGAGAAACCGAATGACTCCAAGCCATAAACCTTGCCACACGGGCCTACAAGGCCTTGCAGGTTGCAAGGTAGGCCGGCTGTGAGACCGAATATCTTGGCATCGCGTGGCAAGATGCTCTCCTGGTATTGTGTGGGCTGTGAACGGAAAAGGCCTTCAGAGGGTACCGATACGATACGTGTTTTTATGCCCTCCTCTTTAAGGAGTTTGGCACCGTCCACAAGTGTGGAAACCTCTGAACCCGATGCGAGAAGGATTATGTCATAGTCCTCGTCGGAGCCGGCTATGATGTATGCGCCCTTGTCGGCATCGGCATAGTTAGTGCCGGCGGGCAGGTTGTTTACATTCTGGCGCGAGAATATGAGGCCTGTGGGGGTATAATCGTTCTCCATAGCCAATTTCCAAGCTTGTGTAGCTTCGTTTACATCGGCAGGGCGGAGCACAAGCATTGAATTGCGGCCGTGGTGGTTCTTAACCTTTTCCATGAGGCGCACTTGTGCCTCTTGCTCAACAGGCTCGTGTGTGGGGCCGTCCTCGCCAACGCGGAATGCGTCGTGCGACCAAATGAATTTTACGGGGAGCTCCATGAGGGCTGCCATGCGTATTGCGGGTTTCATGTAGTCGCTGAACACGAAGAATGTACCGCATGCAGCAATTACACCGCCATGCAAAGCCATACCAATACAGAGACAGGCCATAGTGAGCTCCGATACTCCTGCATGGAGGAACGCGCCGGTGAAGTCGCCCGGTGCGAATGCGTGTGTCTTTTTAAGGAATCCGTCGGTCTTGTCGCTATTGCTCAAGTCGGCCGACGATACAATCATGTTTTCGTATTTCTCGGCAAGAATTCCAAGCACTGTTGCCGATGCGTTACGTGTGGGGCTGTCGGCTTTCTGCTCTATGCTGTCCCAATCTATTGCGGGATGAACGCCACCGAACCACTCGGCAAGTTTCACAGCCTTGTCGGGGTTGGCTGCCGCCCATGCTGCCTTCTGTTGTTTGCGCTCGGCAACAATCTTGCGCAGTTCTGCAAGGCGGTTGTCGTACAGCTCCTTAACCTCGGGGAAGAATACAAAGGGATTCTCTACATCACCGCCAAGGTTTTTGATTGTATTGATATATGCATCGCCACCGAGGGGTGCTCCGTGGGTTGCGCAATCGAACTCATAGCTTGTGCCATCGGCGCGGCGAGCTCCCTTGCCCATTACGGTGTTACCGATGATTAGGGTGGGGCGTTCCTGTTCGGCTTTTGCCTCGGTGAGAGCTGCACGGATAGCGTCGCAGTCGTTTCCGTCGATGGTGATTACCTTCCAGCCCCATGCCTCATATTTCTTTGCTGTATCTTCCCACATTACCTGGTCGCAACGTGTAGATAGCTGTATCTGGTTGGCATCGTAGAACATTACAAGGTTGTTGAGCTTCAAGAAACCTGCCATGCGGCCTGCTCCTTGTGAAATCTCCTCCTGAACACCGCCATCAGAAATGAATGCGTAGATTGTCTGGCCCATTACCTCTTTACCCAGGCGTGCTTCAAGGAATTTGGCAGCTATGGCAGCACCCACGGCGTATGTGTGTCCCTGTCCAAGCGGGCCCGATGTGTTTTCAATACCGCGAGCAAAATTTACCTCGGGGTGGCCGGGTGTGGCGCTTCCCCACTGACGTAGCTCTTTGAGCTCGTCCATCGTATATTTGTCGCATAGCGCAAGCACCGAATAGAGCATGGGCGACATGTGTCCGGGGTCAAGGAAAAAACGGTCTCTTCCCTCCCATAGGGGGTTTTCGGGGTCGTAAACCATAAACTCGGAGTAGAGAACATTTATAAAGTCGGCACCGCCCATGGCACCACCGGGATGTCCCGATTTTGCTTTCTCTACCATTGCTGCAGAAAGTATTCTGATATTATCTGCCGCTTTGTTCATCAGTTGCTTGCTATTCATATCCTAATGTATAATAGTTTTTGAAGAGTTAATTTTTGTAATGAGCTTGATGGGGCTCGTTACCGTTAGTTATATGTAACTGCAAAAATAGTATTTTTTGTTTGAAAACAGAGCATAATTCTACAATGATTTTCCAACATTTATCTTTTATCTTTTAACTATCCTGCTTTTTTAATACCTTTTCACTGTATAGAGTTTTTATTTGCTCTCTTTTGTGTTATCTTCGCTTGCTAAAATTTAGAAAAATGATAGTTAATATTATTGCTAAAGAACTTGGATTTGCACCCGAAAAGGTGCGTAACACGGTGGAACTGCTCGACGGTGGTGCCACTATACCTTTTATTGCGCGATACAGAAAGGAGGCTACCGGCTCCATGGACGAGGTGGCTGTGGGCGGCATAAAGGATTTGTATGAGAAATTGAAGGCGCTTATGCAGCGCAAGGCTACAGTTGTGGCAACAATAGAGGAGCAGGGAAAGCTCACCGAGGAACTGAAACTGCGCATAGATAATTGTTTTGATGCGGTGGAATTGGAGGATATTTACCTTCCATACAAGCCCAAACGCCGTACACGTGCTACTATTGCTCGCGAAAAGGGGTTGGAACCGCTTGCCGATATTATTTGGTTGCAGCAAACGGGCGATATACGTGGCAAGGCACGGGTGTATATAAATAACGAGGTGCCCACCGTTGAAGATGCCATTGCCGGCGCATCGGATATAATTGCCGAGCGTGTTTCCGAGGACGAGTGGGCGCGTAACGCCATGCGTCGCCTGTTTGCGCGCCGTGGCGTGCTGTCGTCGCGTGTGGTAAAAGGAAAGGAGCCCGACGGTATTAAATATTCCGATTACTATGAGTGGCAGGAGCCTGTTGCGCGCATAACTTCGCATCGCCTGCTTGCCATAATGCGTGGCGAGGAGGAGGGTTTCTTGCGCATGGGTATCGATGTCGATAGCGACGAGGCGCAGGAACAATTGTGTCGTCGTTTCATTAAGCGTGGCTCGCCTGTGAGGGATATAATGGAGGCTGCCGTGGCCGATGGGTTCAAGCGTCTGCTCGCACCATCTATGGAGAACGAAACTCGTGCCAATGCCAAGCAAAAGGCCGACGATGAGGCAATTGCTGTCTTTGCCGAGAACCTGCGCCAGCTGTTGTTATCCTCTCCTCTGGGGCAGAAGGCTGTGCTTGCGATTGACCCCGGTTTCCGCACGGGGTGCAAGGTGGTGGCGCTCGACAAGCAGGGCAACCTGTTGCATCACACTGTGATATATCCTCATCCGCCACAAAACGACCGTGAGGGTGCGGCTGACACCATAGCAACCCTTGTAGAGCGATATTCTATTGAGGCCTATGCAATAGGCAACGGTACTGCGGGGCGCGAAACAGAGGATTTTGTGCGTCGCTTGGGGCTTGCTCCCGAAATTTTTGTGGTGAACGAGGACGGTGCATCGGTCTATTCGGCATCGGCTGTGGCACGCGAGGAGTTCCCCGACGAGGATGTAACCGTGCGTGGTGCGGTATCTATAGGCCGTCGTTTGATTGACCCACTGTCGGAACTTGTGAAGATAGAGCCGCGTTCCATCGGGGTGGGGCAGTACCAGCATAGTGTAGATCAAAGTAAATTGAAGGAGAGGCTCGATGTGGTAGTGGAAAGTTGTGTGAATATGGTTGGTGTGAACCTGAATACCGCTACCAAGCAGATACTTACTCATATATCGGGCTTGGGCCCTGCGCTTGCCGAGAATATTGTGAAGTATCGTGCCGAGAATGGCGATTTTCGCTCGCGTAAAGCATTGTTGAAGGTGCCTCGTTTGGGCAACAAAGCGTTTGAGCAGGCTGCGGGCTTCTTGCGTGTGGTAGGTGGCAAGGAACTGCTCGACAATACCGCCGTTCACCCCGAATCGTATGGCATTGTGGAGGCTATGGCTGCCGACCTTGGTGTGGGATTGGAGGATTTTATCACCGATGGCGAATTGCGCAAGCGTGTGGTACTCAAAAACTATATCACAGACAAGGTGGGTATGCCTACGCTCAACGATATAATGGATGCTCTTAATAAACGTGGCCTCGACCCGCGCGAAAAGGCGCGTGCCTTTGCTTTTGATGCCAATGTACGCGAGATAGAGGATTTGCGCGAGGGAATGATTCTCCCCGGTCTTGTGAGCAACATCACGGCCTTTGGTGCATTCGTTAATATCGGTGTGCATCAGGATGGGCTTGTGCATATATCGCAACTTGCCGACCGCTATGTATCCTCCCCCGCCGATGTTGTGAAACTGGGGCAGCAGGTTATGGTGCGTGTGGTGGAGGTGGATTTGAAACGCCACCGCATAAGCCTTAGCATGAAGGGGGTATGATGATGTTGCAGATCAAATTGTATTAAAAATAGGTAACAAAACAAAAAACATCGAGGTGCATGCACCTCGATGTTTTTTGTTGTTTATGCTAAACTGATAATTAGCAAATCTTGCGAGAACCGTCGCCGATAACAACGTCGTAAACTTTGGGAGATTTACCATATTTCTCGTTGTAACGCTCGTTGGCTTTCTCGATGAAGATATCGTAGAGTTCCTCTTTTACAAGGTTGATGGTGCAACCGCCGAAACCGCCACCCATCATACGGGAACCGGTAACACCGCAGTCGATAGCAACGTCTACCAAGAAGTCGAGCTCCTCGCAGCTTACATCGTAGTCCTTGCTCAAACCGAAGTGTGTCTCGTACATCTTCTTACCTACGGTCTCGTAGTCGCCTGCTTCGAGAGCAGCACATACATCGAGTACGCGAACAACCTCGCCGATTACATATTTAGCACGGTTGTAATCCTCGGGTTTAATTTCGGCTTTAACCTCCTCGAGCATCTCGAAGTTTGCATCACGCAAAGACTCTACCTCGGGGTGTTTAGCCTTGATGAGCTCTGCTACATGCTCGCAGCTCAAACGACGCTCGTTGTAGGGCGAACCTGCCAACTCGTGCTTAACGCAAGTGTTCAAAAGAACGAGTTTGTAACCTGTGGGCTTGAAGGGGAAGTACTGATACTCGAGGTTGCGGCAGTCGAGACGGATGAGGCTGCCTGCCTTGCCGAATACGCTGGCAAATTGGTCCATGATACCGCACTTAACACCAATGTAGTTGTGCTCTGTTGCCTGGCCCACCTTTGCAAGCTCGAACTTGTCAACTTTGTTGTCGCCGAACATGTCGTTCAATGCGAAAGCAAATGTGCTCTCCAATGCAGCTGATGAAGACATACCTGCACCGAGGGGTACATCACCTGCAAATGCAGTGTTGAAACCCTTAACATCAACACCGCGCTTAATCATCTCACGGCAAACACCGAAGATGTAGCGTGCCCAAGATGCGCGGGGTGCATCCTCCTCGTTAAGACCGAACTCTACATAGTCCTTCTCATCGATAGAGTATGCGCAAACCTTGTCTGTACCGTTAGCCTTAATCTCGGCCATGATACCTTTGTTTACAGCACCGGGGAATACAAAACCATTGTTGTAGTCGGTGTGCTCGCCAATGAGGTTGATGCGGCCGGGAGAGGCATAGATGCTTCCTGTTGTACCATCGAAGTGTTTGATGAATCTACTTCTTACGAAATCTATATCCATAGCTTTAATATATTTATAGGTTAGTTACTAATAGTTTTTAATCGTGTTATTACTTTTTTGCAGGTTTTGAACCAACAAGTGCGTAGAACAAGAGGTATGCTGCGCAGAATACTACTACCCAGAAGCTGGTGATGTAGTTAGTTGCGTCGGCAACAGCTGCCTGTATAGCCATCATTACAGCGCAACCGAATACCATTGTCATGAAGATACCCGATGCGATAGCGGTGTATTTACCCAAGCCCTCAACAGCCATGTTGAAGATTGCACCCCACATAACCGATGTGCAAAGACCAACAAGCAAGAATGCAAAAATACCAACGGGGATAGGTTGCCAAATGAGAATCAGCTGGCCCCAATCAACACCGGGGAATGAAACGATTACATCGGTGGGAGCGAACATACCGAACAACACGAGAACGAGTGTTGCGATAGATACTGTTGTAATCATGGCGCGGCTTGAAACCTTGTTACCGATACCGGCACCTACGACACGACCGATAAGCATCATGAACCAATATACAGCTACAAGCATACCCACTGTACCTGCGGGAATACCATCGGCAATCAGGTACTGCTGAACGAAGTTAGGTACACCTACCTCGATACCCATATACAAGAAGATAGCCAATGCACCAAGTGCAAAGTGGCGATAGCTCATGGCACCCTTAATGAGGCTGAGCTCAACGGGAGCCTGCTCGGGCTCTTCAATCTTGGTGAAAGAGATAACGATGAATGCAATAACAAAGATTGCAAGGGCAATCATAAGCGCGGGAGTTGCATCGGCAATCTTAGCCTTTGTAGCATCGGAAATGAGGGCGCCCATGAGGATGTAGCAAGCCACAGCTGCTGATGAGTTGAACACACCACCAATCTGAATGAGCTGGTTACCGCTGTTGCCACCACCACCCAAGAGGTTAAGCATGGGGTTTACAACGCAGTTAAGAATACACATGCAAAGACCGGCGATGAATGCACCAACGAGGTAAACACCGAATACGAGGCCGAGGTTCTGCTCAACGTCGAGCAAACCGCTTACCCACTGGATGAGAATACCTGTTGCACCTACTGCAAGACCTATAAGAGCAGTCTTTTTGTAACCGAACTTGGAGATGAGCATACCTGCGGGGATACCCATAACCAAATATGCAACAAAGTTACCATAGTTACCAATCTGTGCAAGCACGTTTGAGATAGGTCCCTGATTCTTGATAATGGTTGCCATAGGCGTACACAAGTTGGTAACGAAGGCAATCATGGCGAAGAGCGCAATCATTACAATGATGGCTCCCCATTGTTTCTTTTGATTACTCATAATGTTTTAATTTTATTTATTTAGGTTTGTTAATAATGTCCAAACTTTATTTCTCTACACCAAACTTATATACTGTTACTTGTGAGTACTCCTTACCGGGCTTGAGAACTACGCTGGGGAAGTGTGCGCGGTTGGGAGAATCGGGGAAGTGTTGTGCCTCGAAGCAGATTGCGCTGCGTTTGGGGAATGTGGCACCCTGCCAGCCGGCAAAACCGCTGTGCCAGTTCGATGTATATACCTGCACGCCGGGCTCGGTGGTATATACCTCCATTGTGCGACCGCTCACGGGCTCGGTAACTTTGGCTGCAAAACTCAATTCGCCTACCTCTTTTTTATTTAATACATAGCAGTGGTCGTAACCTGCGCCATGCTTAATCTGCTCCTCGTCGGCATCGATGCGTGCGCCCACCTCTGTGGGGGTGGTGAAATCGAACGCTGTGCCTTTAACGGGTACGATGGTGCCATAGGGTACCGATGTGTCGTCAATGGGAACAAAGAAATCGGCGTTTATTTCGCAAATAAGATTGTCTATTGTTGCTGTGGGATTTGCAATACCCGACAATGAGAAGAAACCGTGGCTTGTGAGGTTTACTATGGTTGTTTTGTCGGTTGTTGCCTTGTATGTGATTTTGAGCTCGTTGTCGTCGCTCCAAGAATATACTACGGTAATGTCGAGTTCGCCGGGGAAGCCCTCTTCCATGTCGGCCGAAATGTAGTGTAATTTAAGTGTTTGTGCATCAATCTGCTCTGCATCCCAAACGCGGGCGTGGAAACCAGTGGGGCCACCGTGCAGGTGGTTGGGGCCGTTGTTTATTGCAAGCTGGTACTCTTTGCCATCGATTGTGAACTTGCCTTTGCAGATGCGGTTACCGTAACGGCCTACCAATGTACTCAAGAATGGCTCCGGGCTTGCAAGAAGGTTGTCGATGCTGTCGTGCCCTTGGATGACGTTGGCGTAATTGCCATTCTTATCGGGTACCATGATGGTACAAATGGCTCCGCCATAATTGGTTATTGCAACTTCGCTGCCTTGCTTGTTTTTAAGAATGAACAGCGCTGTCTCTTTGCCGCCTACGTTCTTCTTGAAATCGGCAGCATTTAATTGCGATAAGTTTTCTTTACAGCTCATTTTGTTTTATTTGCTTAAAAATTACCTGTGTGTAAAACGGGGAAAGCAGTCGTTCGTTTAATACTCGTGCCGGTGTGCCCTATTTTGCATCAATAATATTGCAAATAAAATAAAAATATGTTTTACCGCAAAAAAATGTGGTGGAATTTTTAGAATCTGTTTTAATTTCTTGCAAAAATTAGCATTACGCTCTCTTGCTCTCTATATTAAATGGTATTTTGCAGCAAAATGTTACTCCTCTTTGTGCGGTGCTATGAAAGATAGAAGGTCTGCCACAACGAAGCAACTGCCGCCTATGAATATGAAATCGTTGGGCGAGGCCTCTTCCTGCGCTGCTTGCAGGGCTGCTCCCACCGTGGGGTAACTGTTGCCGTGCAGATTATATTCTGCCGCTTTCTGCCGCAGATTGTCGGCCGGCATGGCTCGTTTTATGCTTGCCTGGGTAAAATAGTATATGGCATTGCGGGGCATCAGGGAGAGGACTGCGCTTATATCCTTGTCGCTCACCATGCCAAAGACGATGCGCAACGTGTCGCACTCTTGTCGTGCCAACTGTTGCGCAACATATTTTATTCCACCGATGTTGTGCCCGGCATCGCACACGGTGCATGGGTTGTCGCCAATCTTCTGCCACCGCCCCATGAGGCCGGTGAGGTTGCACACGTTGGCAAATCCTTTATGTACGTTGTCGGTTGTTATGTTGTAATTTTTTTTCGATAGTTCGCGTAGAGCGGTGAGGATGGTATTTGTGTTATTTGCTTGATATTCACCGCCAAGTTCTCCTTGGAAAATTCCATAATCGGCTGTTGTGTATCTTATACCATGCTGTGTGGGCGTGGCAGCGAGCAGCACCTTCTTGTCTTGTGCGAATATTATGGGTGCGCCCTCTTTTGCGGCTTTTGATGTAAAAACTTTTCGTGTTTCGGGGGTGGCCTCGCCTATTATTACGGGTATTCCGCTTTTTATTATTCCCGCTTTTTCGGCTGCTATCTCCGCTTCGGTATTTCCGAGGAATTGAGTGTGGTCGAGGCTGATGTTTGTTATTATACAAATGTCGGGGGCGATGATGTTGGTGCAGTCGAGCCTGCCGCCAAGCCCCACCTCAATGATAGCTACATCCACTTCCTGTTGTGCAAAGTAGGTGAATGCCATTGCTGTTGTGAGTTCGAAAAAGGAGGGCGATAGAGGCTCGAAAAAGGCCCTTTCCCTCTCCACGAAGTCTATGACAAATTGTTTGCTTGCAGGTGTGCCGTTCACTCTTATGCGCTCGCGGAAATCTATTAGATGTGGCGATGTGTAGAGGCCTACTTTGTAGCCGGCCTCTTGCAGAATGGCCGCAAGGGTGTGCGACGAAGAACCCTTGCCGTTTGTGCCTGCAACGTGTATGGTGCGGAACTTGCGGTGCGGGTTTCCCAAATGGTTGTCTATTGCAATGGTGTTTGCAAGCCCCTCTTTGTAAGCGGCACCGCCTACTTGCTGGAAGGGCGGTGCGCAATTAAAGAGATATTCGACAGTTTCGTCGTATGTCATAGCCTTATTGTTTTTTAATCGAAGAAATTTTTGAAACGGCGGAAAATCTGCTCTTTTATGCTTTCGCTTGGGCGGAAATTGTCCGATTCCTTAAAGTTCTCCATAGCCTTCTTCTCGTCGCGCGACAGCGATTCGGGTATATAAACACTCACATTAACCACAATGTCGCCACGGCCATAGCCGTTGAGCGAGGGCAGTCCCTTGCCACGCAAGCGCAGAACTTTGCCGGGTTGTGTGCCTGCATCGATGGTAACCTTTGCCTTGCCATCAATGGTGGGTATCTCGGCTACACCGCCAAGCGTGGCGGTAGGAATGTCGAGAAGCAGGCTGTATATGAGGTCGTTATCGTCGCGCACAAGCTGTGGGTGTTTCTCCTCCTCCACTTGAATGAGCAGGTCGCCCGGTATTCCGTTGTGCTTGCCGGCATTTCCTTTGCCACGCATCGATAGCTGCATGCCGTCAGCTACGCCTGCGGGAATTTGTATCTCAACAACCTCCTCGCCCATTACAACGCCTTCGCCGTTGCAGTGTTTGCATTTGTTTTTAATGATTTTTCCTGTTCCGTTGCATCGCGTACATGCCACCTCGGTGCGCATCATGCCGAAAAAGCTCTGTTGTGTGCGCACCACGCGGCCTGTTCCGCCACATTCGGGGCAGGTTTCAGTGGCATTACCTTCGGCTCCACTACCGCCACAGTGTTGGCAGGCTACATTCTTTTTGAGTTTGAATTTTTTGGTTACCCCGTTTGCTATCTCTTGCAGTGTGAGCTTTACCTTTACACGCAGGTCGCTGCCACGGAATTTTGCGGGGCCCGAACTGCGCCCGCCACTAAAGCCGCTGAATCCGCCAAAGCCTCCGCCACCGCCGAATATATCGCCGAACATGGAGAAGATATCGTTCATGTCCATTCCTTGACTGAATCCTCCTCCGCCGGCAGCGCCGCTCACTCCTTCGAAACCGAATTGGTCGTAACGTGCCTTTTTGTCGGGGTCGCTCAGTACGCTGTACGCCTCGGCCGCCTCCTTGAATTTCTCCTCGGCATCTTTGTTGCCGGGATTCTTGTCGGGGTGGTACTCGATAGCCTTTTTACGATAGGCTTTCTTTATGTCGCTTGCCGATGCGTTTCTATCGACGCCCAGCACTTCATAGTAGTCTCGTTTTGCCATATTCTTTTGTTATTCGCCCACGGCAACCTTTGCGTGGCGTATTACTTTATCGTTTAGTATGTAACCTGTTTGAACACAGTCGAGAACCTTGCCTTTGAGCGATTCGTCGGGCGCGGGTATCATTGCTATTGCTTCGTGATAGTCGGTGTCGAAATCCTTTCCCTCGGTTTCAATCTTCTGCAAACCGTTTTGTTTCAATATACCTATGAATTTGTTGTATATAAGTTCCACACCGGTAAGTATTTCGGCTGTGCTTTCGTCTTTCGACATGTTCTGTATCGCACGTTCAAAGTCGTCGAGCACGGGGAGAATAGATTCTATCGCACGCTCGCCACCGTTTTTAATAAGTTCGGCTTTCTCCTTTATTGTGCGTTTGCGGTAGTTGTCGAACTCGGCAACCTGTCGCAGGTATTTGTCTTCCAATGAGGCTACTTTTTCGTTTGCCTCGTCGAGCTGTTTCTGTAATAATTCCTCGCCTGTGAGCTCGGGTGCATCCTCGCTTTGCGCCTCCTCTTGTGCAGGCTCGGCGGGGTTGTTGGCTGTTTCTTCTATTGTCTCTTTTTCAAACTCCTTATCGGTCTTGTTTTCGCTCATAATTATTTCCTTGTTTTGTTCATTTGATATTCAACAAATAGCTTGCCAAAAGGGTTTTTGGCATAAATTGTGGCAAAGTTACTCTTTTTTATCAGAATAAGTGTGCCAAATTGACAGCATTTCTTTTTTTTACTATGTTAATTGGCAGGTGGTGTCATATTTTAGACAGGGAATTTGTATATTTGCGATATGTAACAAACTAATATTTTTATGGATGTGAAAAAATCTGCTCTTTTTTCTGTGGCATTGCTATCGTTGCTCGATTCGCAGGTTGCTGCACAAGAGCAAACAAGGCCGAATGTGTTGCTTATTTATGCTGATGATTTGGGTTATGGTGATGTGGAGTGTTATGGCGCACAAGGAGTGCGCACTCCCAATATCAATGCCTTGCGTGAAAGGGGTGTGAAGTTTGCGAATAGCTATGCCACGGCTTCCACAAGCACGCCTTCGCGTTACTCTTTGTTGACAGGCGTATATGCTTGGCGTAGAGAGGGTACCGATGTTGCAGCCGGCAATGCTGCTATGATTATAAAGCCCGAAATTCCGACTGTTGCCGATGTGTTTAAGAGCGCGGGCTATCGTACTGCCGCTTACGGTAAATGGCATCTTGGTTTAGGTGCTGTTACAGGAGAACAGGATTGGAACGGCAGGATATCTCCTTCGCCGCTTGATTTGGGCTTTGACGAGCACTATATAATGGCAGCAACAGCCGACCGCGTGCCTTGTGTTTTCATTGAAAACGGGTTGGTTTCGGGCTACGATGCCTCTGCCCCCATAGAGGTCAGCTATAAAGCGAATTTCGAAGGGGAGCCCACCGGGAAGGATAACCCGGAATTATTGTATAATCTGAAATCGAGTCATGGTCATAATATGTCCATAGTTAATGGAATAGGTCGCATTGGTTATATGAAGGGCGGGGGCTCTGCACTCTGGAAAGACGAAAATATTGCCGATTCTATAACCACGCGGGCTGTTGATTTCATACGTTCCAATGCCGATGAGCCTTTCTTTATCTATTTTGCCGCCAACGACGTGCATGTGCCACGCTTTCCGCATGAACGTTTCAGGGGTGCCAGCAGCATGGGGCTGCGCGGCGATGCCATTGCTCAGTTCGATTGGTCGGTGGGGCAGCTTATCGCTGCCTTGCGTGAATGTGGTATATTGGAAAACACATTGATTATACTTACCAGCGACAACGGTCCCGTAACAGACGACGGCTATGCCGATGCCGCCGATGAATTGTTGGGTACCCACAAACCGGCGGGCACTCTGCGCGGTGGTAAATACAGTGCCTTTGAGGGTGGTGCGCGTGTTCCTTTTATTGTATCGTGGCCGGCGCGTGTTCCTTGCGGTGGCGAGTGTAACAGTCTTGTTTCGCAAGTCGATTTCTTGCCCACTATGGCAGCGCTTGTGGGTGTTGATGCTCCCGCCGATTCGCTCATAGATGGCAGAAACAGCCTTGCGGCATGGCTTGGCGACGAAAATTCATCGCGCGAGTATGTCATTACACAGGCCTCCAATCACACTCTGTCGCTACGCACAAAAACATGGAAGTATATAGAGCCTAAGGGTGGCCCTGCCATGGTGCCGTGGGGGCCGCGCATTGAAACAGGCTATTCGCTTGAACCGCAGTTGTATGATATGCGCGTGGGTGAAGAAAAGAATGTGGCCGACAGCCTTCCCGCTGTGGTCGATTATATGAAACAGCTGTTGCAGGCCGAGAAGGATAGAAAATTCGAATAATTTCTAAATATGATGGATAGTATAATCACGCGCAATCAGATAACAGCGCTCGATAATCTCAAAATAAAGGCGATAAATGCCATGCAGGAGCGTGCCATAGTGCATTGCCGCAGTGGCAAGAGCATGATATTGCTCTCGCCCACAGGTACGGGAAAGACTTTGGCCTATCTGTTGCCTTTGCTTGAGCGTATCAATGAATTTAATTGCAAGAGCGTTCAGGCTGTGATAATAGTTCCCACGCGTGAGCTTGCCAAACAGGTGAGCGAGGTGTGGCGCTCCATGAAACTGCATTACAGGATGGTGGCACTCTATGGCGGCCGTCCTGTGGAACAGGAGGCTGCCATGTTCTCCGGTGCATCTCCCGCTGTTGTTGTGGGTACTCCGGGGCGTCTTATCGACCATTTGAAAAAAAGTACATTCTCGGTGAACGAATGTTCGCTTGTGGTTATAGATGAATTTGACAAATGTTTGGAGATGGGCTTTCGCGACGAAATGGAGTCTCTGCTCTCCATGCTGCCCGCTGTGAAAGCGCGTTATCTGCTATCGGCAACCGATGCCGCGGAGATACCCCTTTTTGCCGGTGCCGATTATGGCGAGCCGCTTGATTTTCGCATGCAGGGCGGGCTGCCACTTATGCGTACTTCGTTTTTTAGCGTAACAACCACGCCCGACGAGCGTTTGCAAAAGCTGTTCCGTCTGTTGTGCTCTTTCAATGGAGAGCCGTCAATCGTTTTTTGCAATTTCAGGGAGAGTGTCGATGAGGTGCGGGCGTTCCTCTCCAAAAACGGTTTGCGTTGCACAGCCTATCATGGTGCAATGGAGCAGAAGGATAGGGAACTTGCTCTATATAAATTCTCGGCATCGTGTGTAAATGTTCTTGTGAGTACCGATATTGCAGCGCGCGGCCTTGATATTAAGGATGTGAAGCATGTGGTACACTATCAGCGTGCCATGAGTGCCGATATCTTTACACACCGCAATGGGCGCACAGCACGCTGGGAAGCCGATGGAGCCGTATATATGATTTCTTTTGAAGGAAAGGATTTGCCCGATTACGTTCCCGATACTCTCATGGAATATGAACTTCCCAAAAGGGCTGTGTTGCCACAAGCGGCGCAGTGGGCGGCCCTGTATGTGGGCAAGGGCAAACGCGACAAGATAAGCCGTGGCGACCTTGCGGGTTTCTTTATGAAAAAAGGCTGCTTGCGTGCCGACGAGGTTGGCGTGATAACGGTGTTCGACCGTTACTCCTATGTGGCAGTGAAGATGAATAAAATGCGCGAGGTGCTTAAAGCCGTTGCGGGGGAAAAGATAAAAGGCATAAAAACCATAATAGAGCCGGTACGCGGGTAACGACTTTGTTATTCTGAAAATATTTACGTAGCTATGCAAAATATTGTAAATTATTATATTGTATCGATGAAAAACTGTTTGATAGATTTGAGAAAGACAATCTTTTTATTTGCCATGCTTGTTGGTGTGTTGCTTATTGCGCAGCCTGCCTACGCCCAGAAGTATAAAAAATATAAAGCCTACAAGCCCGAAAAATTCGCTTGGTGGGAGGTTAAGTATCCCGATGGTACGGTTGGAATAAGTATTGGCAAGAAAAAGAACGTTATAGCCGGCAGAGCACGCGGATATTCAGCTGTAGAATATGTTGAGAATGACCAAGTATTTAAGGTAAGCAATAATAAATATGTGGGATTTGTGGATAGGCAGGGCTATGAACTGCTTGCACCCGATAAATACACAAATGCTTTAATCATTGACCTAAACGATTCTGTAAGGATTTTCAAGGTTGCAAAAACTGATGATGAAGGTACAAAATGGGGCCTTATCGATGCATCATGTAAGGAGATGCTCCCTTGTTTGTATTCATACATATTGATGAAACGTGGGTCGTTGAAACATAATGATAAAACGATAACATGCAAATACTTTGTAGTAAGTCGTAAGGAAGATGATAATCGTGAATCGGTTGCTGTGTTTGATGATGCTTGCTCTATTGTGCAACCATTCGTCGAGTGTAAATCGATAGAAGTTGTATTTAAGGAAAAATACACATCGGAGGATTTAAAGTCAAACATACTATGTTATAATATTCGAAAAGGTGATAACTATGGCGTCTACGATAAAAATGGCAAGCTCATAGTACCGGATATATACGATTTTGTATCTCCCAATGATATACATGGCCGATTAAGAGTAGAAATAAAGAAGGATAACAAGTGGGGAGTTCTTGATGAAAAAGGCAGAGTGCTAATATCACCTAAATACGATTTTATATACACCTGGGATAGAGATGGTATAAAGTATTTCTCTGTAGAATTAAAAGGTAAGAATGGTATTTGCGACGAAAAAGGTGTGGAGATAATACCTCCAATATATAGCAATACGATATTTGTTGGTTCTGATAAAAAATTTAATATAAAAATAGGCAGTGATTTTGTTGCAATAGATACAGAACGGTTCCGTAATCCCGAAAAAAGGGTTGCTCGCAAGAATGGTCGTTGGGTGTTGGAGTATAAGGGCAATGTGTTCAGTGCAAGAAGCTATGATGCACTGCGTTGGGATGCAAAGACAGGTAAATATGTAGCCACATATAAAGGGTATAAAACCAATATTGACCGTGCCGGAAACGAGGAAAATCCGATACCGGCGCAGATGTACGAGAAGGCCGAAAAGAAAACATCGGGCAGTATCAAAGAAAGGGTTGCTTTATATAAAAAGGTTATTGAAGTTGATGATGCCAACAAGGCCGGATATAAAGCGCGTGCATTGGCAAGCATTGGTAAGATTTATGAAAATTCGGGCGATACCAATACCGCTTTACAATATTATGATAAAGCATCAGCGCTTGGTAACTACAATGCTCGAAGTAGCGCGCGAGGCATAAGAAACAAGGCTGCCGCTGCCGAGAGGAGGGAGAAAAGGCAGCAGGTTGGTAGTGCCATATCGCAGTTCGTCGGGGCTTTGGCATCGGCTACATCGGGTACTCCATATGGTGGAGGTGGTTCCTCCTATTCGGGAAATAGCGATGTCAGTCGTCTGTTTAGTTATAGCGGTACGCAACGCCAAGGTCAGAAAGATACCAATGGACGTATAATTGATTTTGAGTATAATGGCCCGATGCCTATGGGAGAAGCCCACTTTGTCAATTACAAGGATGGATATACAAGTGTAACCACCTATACAAATTGTATTATGTGCTATGGTCAAAAGGTGTGTAGAATGTGTAATGGCCAGGGTTCTTATTATCATGCATACTTCAAGAATTACCAACCATGTCCGTCATGCTTTGGAAGGAGGGTTTGTTCTGAGTGTGGCGGGCAGGGCGTGAAACTTTCTGTCGATTTGTGGCCGCCGGGTTATGCCGATGCTTATCTAAAAACGAAGCGCGGGGGTGGTTCTTCGGGTAGCTCGTCTTCATCATCGTCGTCAAGTTCCTCATCGTCTTCCGGTGGCACTTGTCCCGATTGTAACGGAAAAGGGTATCGCCCGCAGTCTTATACTCATGCTGCATCCTCCTCATTTGCTCCATATCACAACAGCGGTGGTAGCACCTGTCCCATATGCAACGGCGTAACAGACCATTATCATTACAGATGCACAACCTGTAAAAGGCATTAGAATAATAAATGTGTAATTATACAATAGGGCAGGAATTATTGCTCAATAACTCCTGTCCTATTCTTTTTTATTCGATAATTTTAAGCATTTTGTCGGCTGTTGATAACTTTTTTGTTGCAAAATGGCAAAAAAAGATTGCTACTGTTATTGTCTGTTAAAAAAAGAGCTATATTTGCAACCATCTTTGTTGAATATCACAAGGAAAGGCTGCTGGTGCGGTTTGCTGCCACGGCAGTCTCATTTTATTTTATATAAGGTAGAAAACAAACTATAATACATAACGATTTTTTGATATGAAGAAGATTAATTTTAATGCAGGGCCATCCGTTATGCCCCAGGAGGTATTTGATGCGGCTGCAAAGTCTGTTCTTGATTTTAATGGCATAGGCCTCTCTATATTGGAAATAAGCCACCGTTCAAAGGAATTTGTTGCAGTACTCGACGAGGCGCGCGCACTTTTCAAAGAGATTCTCGACATCCCCGATGGCTATACCACGCTGTTCCTTGGTGGTGGTGCAAGCATGCAGTTCTGCATGGTGCCCTATAACTTCCTAAAAACAAAGGCTGCATACTTGAATACAGGTACATGGTCTTTGAAGGCTTTGAAGGAGGCGCAAATTATTGGTGAGGCTGTTGAGGTGGCATCTTCAAAGGATAAACTATACAGCTATATTCCAAAGGATTATGTAATCCCCGCCGATGCCGACTATTTCCACATTACCACAAACAACACCATCTATGGTACCGAGATTCGCCACGATATAGATTCTCCCGTGCCTTTGATTGCCGATATGTCATCCGATATTTTCTCTCGCCCCATAGATGTGAGCAAATATAACTGTATATATGGTGGCGCACAGAAGAATCTCGCTCCCGCAGGTGTTGCTTTTGCCATTGTTAAGGAGGACGCACTCGGCCAGGTAGATCGCAAGATTCCTTCAATGCTCAACTATAAAACTCATATCGACGGCGGTTCAATGTATAATACTCCTCCTGTGTTCCCCATATATGTGGCATTGGAGAATCTGCGTTGGATAAAGGCACAGGGTGGTGTGTGCGAAATGCAGCGCCGTGCCGAGTTGCGCTCACAAATGCTTTATGACGAGGTTGACCGCAACCGCATGTTCAAGGGTACCGCAGCTGTTGAGGATCGTTCAATTATGAACATTGATTTTGTTATGGCCGATGAATATAAAGAACTCGAGGCCGACTTTATGCAATTTGCCACATCAAAGGGTATTTGCAACATCAAGGGACACCGTTCTATCGGCGGTTTCAGAGCATCGTGCTACAATGCAATGCCCATTGAGGGCGTTCAGCGTTTGGTTGAGTGCATGAAAGAGTTTGAACAGTCAAAGTAATTTAGAATTTACATTATGAAAAAGATATTGGTTGCCACAGAGAAACCCTTTGCTGCGGTTGCTGTGAATGGAATAAAAGAGGTTGCCGAGAATGCCGGTTACGAGGTTGTTCTTTTGGAAAAGTATGCCGACAAGGCTGCGTTGCTTGCAGCTGTAGCCGATGTAGATGCCATAATCATACGTAGCGATGTGATAGATGCCGAGGTTATGGATGCCGCAAAGCAGTGCAAGATTGTTGTTCGCGCAGGTGCGGGCTATGATAATGTTGATTTGGCTGCCGCCACCGAGCGTGGTATTTGCGTAATGAATACCCCCGGCCAGAACTCCAATGCTGTTGCCGAGCTTGCCTTCGGTATGATGGTATATGCATACCGCAATATGTATAATGGCACATCGGGCATGGAGCTCAAAGGCAAGAAACTCGGTATTCATGCCTATGGCAATGTGGGCCGCAATGTCGGTCGCATAGCCAAGGGCTTTGGTATGGATATTTATATTTATGATATATTTACGCCCCAGGAGATTGTAGACGCCGATGGAGTGAAACGTGTGAATTCGGCCGAGGAGTTGTATAAGATTTGCGATGTTGTGTCGTTGCACGTTCCTGCCACCCCCGAAACAAAGAATTCTATCGGCAAGGCACTTGTCGGCTCAATGCCCAAAAAGGCACTGCTTGTAAACACTGCCCGCAAGGAGGTTATCAACGAGCCCGAGCTTATTGAACTTATGGCGGAACGTGCTGATATTAAGTATGTTACCGATATTGCTCCCGCAGCTCTGGACGAGTTCTCCAAGTTCGAGGGCCGTTTCTTTGCCACTCCCAAAAAGATGGGAGCACAGACCGCCGAAGCGAATATCAATGCCGGTATTGCCGCTGCAAAACAGATTGTAGCCTTCTTTGAAGAGGGTTGCGAGCGTTTCCGCGTAAATAAATAATATGTGTCATTCCGAACGAATGTGAGGAATCTCTTTTATGTTTCTCGTCGCTTCGCTCTGTAGAAATGACAATGTATTGTAAAATTAATTATAATTACCTATATTAAATGGCTGTAATAAAACCATTCAAAGGTGTGCGCCCGCCACGTGAATTGGTGGAGCAGGTGCAAAGCCGCCCATACGATGTGCTTAATTCCGATGAGGCTCGTGCCGAGGCCGGCGACAACGAGAAATCGTTGTATCACATCATACGCCCCGAGATTGATTTTCCTGTGGGTACCGACGAACATGCTCCCGAGGTCTATGCCAAGGCTGCTGAGAATTTTGCAAAATTCAAACAGCATGGGTGGCTGGTGAAAGATGATAAAGAGCAGTATTACATCTATGCGCAGACAATGAACGGCCATACACAATATGGTTTGGTGGTGTGCGCCTATGTGAGCGATTATCTTAACGGTGTAATCAAGAAACACGAACTCACCCGCAAGGATAAGGAAGAGGACCGCATGCGCCATGTACGTGTGAACAATGCCAATATAGAGCCGGTATTCTTTGCATACCCCGATAATCGCGTGCTTGATGCTCTTGTGGCACGTTACACAATAGGTGAGCCCGAATATGATTTTACGGCCCAACTCGACGGCTTCCGCCATCAATTATGGATTATCAGCGACGATGCCGATATAGCCACAATAACCAAGGAGTTTGCCGCAATGCCTGCGTTGTATATTGCCGATGGACATCACCGTTCGGCCGCAGCTGCGCTCGTGGGCAAGGAGAAGGCCGATAACAACCCCGCACACCGTGGCGACGAGGAGTATAATTATTTCATGGCCGTATGTTTCCCCGCGGGCCAGCTCACAATTATAGATTACAACCGCGTTGTTAAAGACCTCAATGGTCTTTCGTCGGTCGAGTTTCTGGCTGCGCTGGAAAAGAATTTTATAGTGGAGAAGATGGGCAGTGAGATATACAAGCCCACAGCGTTGCACACATTCTCGCTCTATCTTGATGATTGCTGGTATAAACTCGCTGCAAAAGAGGGTGTCTATGATGACAATGACCCCATAGGTGTGCTCGATGTTACAATATCTTCAAACCTCATATTGAGGGATATTTTGGGTATTACCGACCTGCGTACTGATAAGCGAATTGATTTTGTTGGTGGAATACGCGGATTGGGCGAGCTTAAACGTCGTGTCGATAGCGGCGAAATGAGAATGGCTCTTGCCCTTTATCCCGTTTCTATGAAGCAGTTGATTGATATTGCCGATACAGGTAACATTATGCCCCCAAAAACAACCTGGTTCGAGCCTAAATTGCGTTCGGGATTGGTTATTCACGAGTTGTCATAATATAATTGATGCAGATAACCGACGATACATATAAGACGATAGAGGAACAAGGCGAGGGAATTTACACCGAAAAGAGGAGTAAATTCCTCGCTTTTGCCATTCCTGTAACATCGGTTGATGAGGTTAAGGAACAGGTGGATGCCTACCAAAAAAAGTACTACGATGCACGCCATGTATGTTATGCCTATCGCTTGGGCGAACGTGGCGACCAAGAGCGTGCCAACGACAATGGCGAGCCGTCGGGTACGGCAGGCAAGCCCATCCTGGGGCAGATTCACAGCAAGGAGCTAACCAATGTACTTGTGATAGTGGTGCGTTACTTTGGTGGGGTGAAGCTGGGTACAAGCGGGCTTATTGTGGCCTATCGCCTGGCTGCTGCCGAGGCGTTGGAGGCCGTTCCTCACATTGAAAAGACAATTAATTCGGAGATTACCCTGCGTTTTTCATATCCGTTGCTGAATGACGTACTGCGCATAGTTAAGGAAGAGGCTCCCAAGGTGATGGAACAACTGTTTGATAACGAGTGTGTTGTGCGTTTGTCTATGCGCCTTTCGCGCATGCCTCGCCTTGTGGAACGGTACGAAAAACTTGCTATCAGCAGCAAGGGCGATTTGAAGATTGAATTACCCGAATAGTCGGCATGCTTGCCGTATGACCGATATGTTTACGATATCTGTATTTGATTTTGTCGGCCGATAAGATTGATGATTATACATACAAAAAACCACCCATGCGGGTGGTTTTTTGTATGTATATGTGTGGCTGATTACTTGCCGGGGTTTACATCGAGCAACTCAACTACAAAGCAGAGTGCCTCGTTGGGGCCTATATCGGCTCCTGCACCCCTTTCGCCGTATGCAAGTTCAGAGGGTATCCACAATGTGATTTTGCCGCCTTTGCCTACAAGTTGCAATCCCTCGCCCCAGCCTTTGATTACTCTGTTAAGGGGGAAGTCAATTGGCGAGTTGCGCTTGTAGCTGCTGTCAAATACTTTGCCTGTGCGGGTTGTTCCCTCGTAGTGTACTTTTACAACATCTTCTAATGATGTGGGTTTTGCGCTCATGTCGCCCTCTTTCTCTATCTTGTAGAGGAGCCCGCTTGCAGTCTTTTTTACACCGCTCTTTTTCTCAATCTTGGCAAGCCACTCTTCCGATGCTTTTTTGTTCTGTGCGGGTATTTTTACAGAGAAATATTCTCTTATGTATTTGTCGGATTCTATGCTGCTCATGGGTGCCTTGCCTTCGCGTGCCTCATTGATGCCTTTTTCAATCCATACCATCTGCAAGGGGATGTTGTTTCTTGTAATGCCTAATGCAACATCTGCGCCAACAAATGCCGATGTGAGCTTGCGGGTGTTCTCATCGGTGTAGAGTGGTGTGTTGCCTGTTGAGTCGCTCTTTGCAGCCTGTATCTGCTGCTGGCGCTCACGGCCGAAAACCTTCATGTATATTGCCTGCATGTTCTCCTCTTTGATGGTGTCTCCGGCAACAACTACCTCCTCGCCCAAGGCAAGGTTTGTGAGTGTGGACATAATGCAATCGGCATCCAACTCAAGTTCTTTTACTATGCCTCCATCCTCAAATAATTGGTGGCCTATTGCCATACCATATACATACGAGATGCTGTCCATCTTGTTCAAGCTACCTTTTGTGATGGTAGATGTGCTCTCATTGCTCCCGCATGAGATAGCTGCTGCTGCCATAACGGTTGCGGCAATTGTGAATAGTGCTTTTTTCATTTTTATAGTTATTAGTTTTTATGATATTCTATAAGTCCGTTTATGGGGCTTTCCACTATATTGCCTATGGATAATCCCAAACTTTCGGCGGTCTCTTTTATCTCTTGTGCAAAATTAACGCCAATGCCACCTATTATGTGTATCGGTAGCCATGAACGGCGATATACCATTGTGTTGCGTTGAAAGAATTGTGTAAAACAGTGTACCAGTAGGTTGTGTATCTCGGCGTTACTGCGGTTTTCGTATAGAAAGGGCGCAAAACTTGCCAGGAAACGATTGGGCAGAGGCTCGTGATACACGCGCTCCAATATGTTTGCAACAGTGAGATTGTATTGTTTCAGGAATCGTTCGCGCAGCTTGACCGACAACTGTTTCTTTATACAATCGCTCACCAATTGTCGCCCCAGGTGTGCGCCGCTGCCCTCGTCGCCCAAAATGTATCCAAGCGATGGGGTGTTGTCGGTTATCTTCTCACCATCGTAGAGGCAGGAGTTTGAACCTGTACCCAATATGCAGGCAATGCCTTCCTCGCGCCCGCAAAGCGCTCGGGCAGCTGCCAGGAGGTCGCTGTGTATGTGTATGTCGCGTGTGGCGAATATTCGTTCAAGGGCACTCTGCATGCGTTTGATTGCGTTCTCATAGGCACAGCCGGCACCATAAAAATATATGGTCTTTGGCGCTGTGGTATCTATGTTGCCTTCGAGTTCCTTTGAAAGTGTGTCGTAGATGTCATCGGTGCTTTGCAGGGTGGGGTTAAACCCTTGTGTCTTCACTCGGGTTATTATACTATCTCCATTGAATAGTACCCAATCGGTTTTAGTGGAGCCGCAGTCTGCTATCAATATCATATATTCTTCTTCTGTAATTTTCCGCGAAGATACGCCTATTTTTATTTCTTTCCAAAGTCGGGGTCGATTTTTAGCAACGCCGCCACCGCAAAAGTGGCAAAACAACATAACATAACCCACCAGAAAAAGTTTTCGTATCCGAGCATCTCCTGTATGTAGCCGCTTGCCATGCCGGGGAGCATCATGCCAAGTGCCATGAATGCGGTGGATATTGCGTAATGGGCTGTTGGGTATTTGCCTTGTGCGAAGTATATAAGATAGAGCATGTATGCGGTGAAACCGAATCCGTATCCCATCTGTTCTATAAATATACAAAGGTCGATAATCCATTGCGAGGTTGGCTGTACCGCACTTAAATATACATATACGAAATCGGGTATAGATATTGCTGCAACCATGGGCCACAGCCAATATTTAAGCCCCTTCTTGGATATTGCCACACCACCGGCTATGCCGCCTATAATGAGTCCTATGACACCGATGGTACCATACGTTATGCCAATCTGCTCTGTTGTAAGGGCAAGGCCTCCCGCCTCGCGGCTGTCGAGCAGAAAGGGGTTCAATAGTTTTACAAGTTGCGCCTCGGGCAGGCGGAAGAGCAACATAAACATTATGGATGTAACGATTCCCGGCTTTTTGAAGTATGATACAAAAATTTCAAAGAAATTGTCAAGCGCCTCTTTTGCCCCGTTTATATTGCGCGATATATCGTTGGCGGGCTTGGGGAGTGCAATGGCATGATAGCCTCCCAGCAACAACATTATGGCGGCTGTGGTTGCAAATGTTATGCTCCATGCTGTTACTATGGAGCCGGTTGTCTTCTCCAGTCGGCCCGCGATGATAATGAGCACTCCCTGCCCGAATATGGTGGCTATGCGGTAGAATATGCTGCGTATCCCCGAGAAGAACGATTGCTGTTCGCCCGTGAGCCCCAGCATGTAGAACCCGTCGGCGGCAATGTCGTGTGTGGCGGAACTGAATGCCATGAGCCAGAATATTGCAAGCGACCAACGGAAAAAATCGTTCAGTGGCAGTGTGAATGCAACGGCTGCAAGCATGGCTCCCATTACAAGTTGTGTGCCAACAATCCACAAACGACGTGTTTTGAGCATCTCCACAATGGGGCTCCAAAAGGGCTTTATCACCCAAGGCAGGTAGAGCCAGCTTGTGTAGAGGGCTATGTCGGTGTTGCTCACTCCCATGCGTTTGTATAGGATTACCGATATTACGGTTACGGCAAAATAGGGGAGGCCTTCGGCAAAATAGAGCGTGGGAATCCAGCTCCAACCGCTTTTTCTTTGTTGCATATTTGTGTGTATGTTTTAATTTTCTTTGCGAAGGTAACCTTTTTCCACTCGTGTAGCAACTATTTACACAATAAAAAGCAAGCCCTTTGAAGGGCTTGCAATTAATAGTTCTTCTTGTTTTTTTATGGAGCTATCTCCATAGATTGCCCCATGAGCCTTTGTGCTTGCCTGTATCGGTGCAGCCATTCTCTTTGTCCTCACCAATAGGTATGTTTATTGATGTTGCAATGGGGGCGTATGTGGAAATTGACAGCTCATGCGCTTGGGGGGTGATGTAACTTTTTTTAATTATGGTCATAGAATTATTTTTTTTCCGTTTTGTATGTATATTTCTCCTTTTTGTGGCTTGATTACATGGTTACCATTTATATCATATAGGGTGTTGTTGTTGAAGTAGTCCATCTCGTCGGGCGTAATCTCGGTGATGCCTGTGGCGCCACCTATGAGTATTCTAAAATTAGAATTTTGTGCAGCGCTGCTTTTGAAATAGGCGCGGAAAGGGCGCACGGTGAGCGTGTTTGTTATGCGGTTGATTTCGTTATCGGTAGCTGAGTATGCGTAGTAATTGCCATCGGTGCAATCTATTGTTTGATTGGTGAACGAACCTATAAACTCCCATCCCTCGCTACTGCTGTTTATAATATTTGCAGCTATGGTTGTTTCTCCGCCTGTTATAGCCACATTCTTGCCACCTTCTCGCAGCGTATAGAGGTATGGTGTGTTTGCCACAGGGGTTGTTGTCTCCTCAAATTTAATATATCCCTCACCACTCTCTTTAAGGGCATAGAATGCGTAGTTTTTGAGGCTTTCGGCGTCGGGTGTAAATGGTAATATTATTGTTCCATATTTACCCTCGCTTATAGCGCGGGTGTAGCCGGCATAGGTGTATGTGTTTGCAATGGCGGTGTTAAAATCGGTAGCATTTTCGTCGTTGAGTGCAAGGTGCGTGTTTACAATACCGGGAATGGCGCTTGCATTAATTTGGCTGTTCGATGCAAAATATATATTGGCAAGGCCATTGTAATTGTTTTCTTCATTGATGAACGAAATCATTTTGTTTGCAATCATCTTGTAGCCATAATATGGGTGTGTGCCATCGGGTGCATATTCAAAAATGTTATCTTTGTTTATCCCCAGCGTGCGATACATATCACACACCGGAATGTGCCAATAGCGGGCATTCTCAATCATCTTATCTACAATGGTGGTAAAGGGCATGCCACTGCCATTTACATAATTATCGCACCACATGGCATCGTTCCACTCCTTGCCTGTGGGGTTCTCAAAATATCGCGGCATGGGGCAGAAATAGTAGATGCGTAGATTGGGATTGGCTGTGAGCAAAGCCTCTATTGCATGGCCAAAGCCACCAAGAG
>CALGJF010000032.1 GCA_937914945.1 uncultured Bacteroidales bacterium
AGGATGATTATTTCTGCTATCATGCCGGAAGTAAGTTTGATGACAAAGGAGCAATTGTGACCAATGGCGGTCGTGTTTTGGGTGTGACGGCAAAGGGCGATACCCTGTTAGAGGCTCGTGCAAATGCCTATAAGGCTACGGAGTGGATTTCTTTTGAAAACAAATATATGCGTCATGACATCGGCAAGGCCATTGATCAGGCATAAAGCAACAAAAGAGACAACAGGGGAGGCTGGATATGGACGGCTTGGATTTTTTTGATGTCTATCACGTGCCCCGGCTGTGTAAAGAATGCGGCGGTGTAATGATATACAAAGGTGTCGGCGAATACAGATGTGAAGACTGTGATTCTCTGGATTATGACGATTACGGCAAAGTGCGACTTTTTATTGAAAAGCATAGAGGTGCCACTGCCATGGAAATTGAAAGTTATACAGGTGTGTCCCAGCGCATTATCAGAAAACTTTTACGTGACGGCCGGATAGAAGTGGCAGCTGAGCACGTTGTAGGAGTTGCACAGGGCGTTCGTGAGGATATCATTATGGACCTTCGTGCAAACTTTGAGGGCGAGTGCTCTGAGGTTGGTATGTATCTTGCAATGGCACGTGTTGCTCACAGAGAAGGTTATCCTGAAATTGGTCTTTACTGGGAAAAAGCAGCTTGGGAAGAGGCAGAGCATGCAGCAAAATTTGCAGAGCTTCTTGGTGATGTTGTTTGGGATACAAAGACCAACCTCGACAAGCGCATGAACGCAGAGTCCGGTGCTTGTGCCGATAAATACCGTATCGCAAAGCGTGCAAAAGAGCTCAATCTCGATGCAATCCACGACACCGTTCACGAGATGGCAAAGGATGAGGCTCGCCACGGTAAGGGCTTTGAGGGTCTCTACAACCGCTACTTTGGAAAATAATATTGATATTAAATTGTTGAAAACAAGGGAGAACGCACATTGCGCTCTCCCTTGTTCATTATTGCCTGTATAAGCAGCCCTTTTGCGGCTTTGCCTACTCGTAAACAACCTTAACCCTCTCGCTCACAGGGAACTCCTCTTTCCAACTGTCCCACGAAGTATATACAATCTCCAGTCCGCTATAATATGCCGATATAGTAATTTTGTCGATATCATCCCATGCCGGCTCGCCATATTCGCTCGAAGCTCCACTCAGCATCAATCTGTGGTTTATATAATCTACTTCGTAGAAACCGCCACCGCTGCAAGCCTCGCCTGGCTTCAGCAGTTCGCAGTGCCTGTTTGCCATTCCCAGGCGCAGTTTTCCCGCGCCTGTTACAATGAATTTTGGTTGTTTCCGTTCCAAATCTTCTTATTTGAATTGTGCCATCATTTGCAGTGCGGTAACAGCGCACTCGTCGCCCTTGTTGCCCAAACGCCCACCGCTGCGCTCCTGTGCCTGCAATAGGTTATTTGTGGTAATGAGGCCGAAAATCACAGGAACATCATACTCTACATTAAGTTTGGATAGTCCTGCGGTAACTCCCTCGCATATGTAATCAAAGTGTGGGGTATCGCCCCTTATTACACAGCCTATGGCTATAACGCTGTCATACTTGCCGCTTTTAACCATCTGTGCTGCGCCAAATATCAATTCGAAACTGCCGGGTACACTGCGCAAATCAATATCTTCCTTGTTTACACCATTGGCAATGAGTGTCTGCACAGCACCATCGCGCAGTGCGTATGTAATTTCGTTGTTCCACTCGGCATATACTATGCCCACTTTTCTTCCCTTTCCATCTGCTACTTTGCTTGCATCGTAGGCAGAGAGGTTATGCATTTCTGTTGCCATAAAATTGTTTTATAAAGGCATCTACAGCGTTGTGCGCGTTTTTGTTCTCGGTCATTTAGGCTCTACTAAACTCCCTCGCCCAAAATTCGCGCCGGCCTTGTATCTGTACTTTATAAAAGTAATTTATAAAGAGTACTTTAGGCCATGCTGTTGCCATAAAATTGTTTTATAAAGGCATCTACAGCGTTGTGCGCGTTTTTGTTCTCGGTCATTTAGGCTCTACTAAACTCCCTCGCCCAAAATTCGCGCCGGCCTTGTATCTGTACTTTATAAAAGTAATTTATAAAGAGTACTTTAGGCCATGCTGTTGCCATAAAATTGATTAAAAAAGTAATCTACTGCTTTGTTGCTTGCTTCTTTTACTAAAAAAGCAGCCTACGACACCGCAAGCTGCTTTCTATTCGTTGTCTTAGTCTCTTATTTAACGCGGCTGATGTATTTGTCTATATCGGCAGCGATAGTTGAGGTGCTGTAATCATTCTTAATCTGCTCGTAGATTTTCAAAGCCTTGCTTGCATTACCCTCTTTCTCGTAGATGTTGCCGGCTTGCAATAGATAGAAGGGGCTTATGCTGTTGTTGTCGGCTTTTTCAGCAGCCTTTACAAAGTATTTTGCAGCAGCAGCGGCATCGCCTGTCTGTGCATAGCAGCTGCCAAGTGTTCCAAGTGCAGCGGGTGCAACAATCTGGTCGTCGCCGTCAAATGCCTCCAATTCCTCGATAGCATCCTCATAACGACCGAGCTGTGCAAGTGCCATACCTGCGTATGCGTGGGCAAGGTTTCCGGCATCTGTGCTGCCGTACTCGTCGGCAATCTGCAAGAAACCGAGGTTCACGCCATCACCATTGAGGGCTTTTTCAAAATCTTTAGCAGCAAATAGGTTCTCGGCTGCAAACATAGCCTCTGCAGCCTCTTTCTCCTGGGGCTCTGCTATGAATTTGCTGTATGCCATGCTGCCCACCATTATGATAACAATGGCAGCGATAACGGCAATGATAGGTGTTTTGTATTTGAGGATCCAAGCCTCCGACTTTGACAATACCTCATCGGCCATGATGGGTGCGTCTGAATTTGTTTTGTTGCTCATAATTATTATATTTTTATTATTATCGGGTAAATTATGCGCAAAAGTAATCAATTTATGTTTAGCTTGAAAATTATAACTGCTTTTTTTGCAAATTAGTGGTTTAATCGCTCGTTTTTCACTATTTTTGCCGTAAGTAACAAGGCAAGGATTGTACTTGTGGCGAAATCATTGTATTCTACAGAATTCAGATGTTAGTTAAAAATATATCCATACTCAATTATAGGAACCTATCCGATGTGAGCATTGCGTTTTCTCCCAAAATCAACTGCTTTATAGGCAGCAACGGCATGGGAAAGACCAATCTGCTCGATGCTCTTTATTACCTATCCTTTTGCAAGAGCGCGGTAACCGTAAACGATGGCTCCAATATCCTGCACGATGCTCCCTTTTTTATGTTGCAAGGGTCCTATTGCAGCGATAGCGGCATAGACGAAGAGGTGTCGTGCGGCCTTAAACGTGGCGAAAAAAAGCAGTTCAAACGTAACAAAAAGAGTTACGACCGATTGGCCGACCACATCGGTTCCTTGCCATTGGTGATGATATCCCCTGCCGACAATGAACTCATAGCGGGTGGCAGCGAGGAGCGTCGTCGCTTTATGGATATGGTAATTTCGCAGTACGACAAGGGGTATCTGAACTCCCTTATACGCTATAACCGCGCACTTGCCCAGCGTAATGTGCTGCTGCGTGGCGAGCGTGAGCCCGATGCAGAGATGCTCTCGCTCATAGAGGATATGATGGTTGTCGAGGCTCAGCACATATTCAATGGGCGTGTGGCGTTTGTGAACGAACTTGTACCCATATTTTCGGAATTTCATGACGTAATTACAGGCGGCAACGAGAGTGTGAGCCTCGCCTTCCGCAGCCACATGAACGACGGCGACCTCTCGGCCTTGTTGCGTGCATCGCGTGCCGATGACCGCCGTGTGGGGCACACCACCAAAGGCTGCCACCGCGACGATCTTGTGATGCAGCTTGGCGGTTATGCCATTAAGAAAGAGGGGTCGCAAGGGCAGAATAAGAGCTTCCTTGTGGCTCTGAAGCTGGCGCAATTCCATTTTCTGCATCGCAAGGGTGGCGAGATGCCTCTCCTCTTGCTCGATGATATTTTCGACAAACTCGATTCCCGTCGAGTAGAGCAGATTGTGAGCCTTGTGTCTGGCGATAAATTCGGGCAGATATTCATTACCGATGTAAACCGCGAACACATCGACAATATATTGGAAAGCATCGATGGCGAGTATAAACTTTTTGAGGTCGTTGCGGGCGAAGTACAGCAGATAAAAGAAAAATGAAAAGGGGAGAGACCAAATCCATAGCAGAGCTTGTGAGGGTTATGTGCCGCGAGGAGGGGCTCGAAACTCCTCTCAACGAGTACCGCCTCATAAATGCTTGGGGCGAGGTGCTTGGCGGTGCTGTCAGTTTCTATACCAAGGATATCTACATCCGTAATCAGGTACTTTACGTTACACTCACATCGTCGGTATTGCGCCACGAACTCTTTATGAATCGCAAGGAGCTTGTGCGCAAGCTCAACGAACATGTGCGTGCAGTTGTCATCACCGATATTATCTTCCGTTAGTGGCAAGGGTGGTTATTTCTTGTTAAAATGAACATATTTGCCCTGTCAAGGTTTTTTTCTTTAAGAAAAAAGCTAAATTTGCGTGCAGAAAACAATTAAAAAAATAATAAAGACATTATGCAAGGATTTGAAACAAAAGTGAGGCTCGTTATTTTGAGCTTTTTGCAGTTTGCTATTTGGGGTGCATACCTCACATCCATGGGTCGTTATCTTGGCGATGCCGGTTTGGGTGTCTATATCGGTTGGTTTTATGCGGTACAAGGTATTGTATCGATTTTTATGCCTGCCATAATAGGCATTATTGCCGACAGGTGGGTGCCGGCACAGCGCATGCTTGCCTTTTGCCATGCTATGGCAGCCCTCTTTATGATACTCACAGGCTACATGGGCATGACAAAGGGTTCCGAAGTTGCCTTCAACGACCTTTTCTGGCTCTACACGTTGAGCGTAGCATTCTATATGCCAACTCTGGCACTCTCAAACTCGGTCTCTTACACCGTGCTCGATAGGGCAAAGCTCGATACTGTCAAGGCCTTCCCTCCCATACGAGTGTTTGGCACGGTGGGTTTCATCGTCTCCATGTGGATTGTTGATATAACAGGTTTTCAGAGCGATTATAACCAATTCTTTGCATCGGCAGTTTGGGGCTTGTTGCTTGCAGCCTATTGCTTTACATTGCCCTCTTGCCCGGTTAATAAAGGCGGTGATAAGAAGTCTCTTGCTTCGGCACTCGGCCTCGATGCTTTCAAGCTGTTTGGTCAAAAGCGTATGGCAATATTCTTTATCTTCTCCATGCTCTTGGGTGGCGCGTTGCAAATTTCCAATGGCTATGCCAATGGTTTCATAGGCGGCTATGGTGCGTTCCCGCAGTATGCCGAAACATTTGCCGTGCAGCATACCAATATTCTTATATCTCTCTCGCAGATGTCCGAGACACTCTGTATTCTACTCATACCTTTCTTCTTGAGCCGTTTCGGCATCAAGAGGGTGATGTTGCTTGCCATGTTTGCATGGGTGTTGCGCTTTGGTTTCTTTGCGGTGGGCGACCCGGGAATGCCCGGCGTGCTCTTCTTTGTGGCATCTATGATTGTTTATGGCGTGGCCTTCGACTTTTTCAACATTTCGGGTTCGCTGTTCGTTGATAGGGAGGTGCCCGAGAGTCAGCGTTCCAGCGCACAGGGCCTTTTCATGCTCATGACCAACGGCCTTGGAGCCTCTGTGGGCGTTATAGCTGCGCAAGAGGTTGTAAACCATTATACACAGAATGGAGAATTCTTTGAAGGCTGGCCCACGGCATGGTATATCTTTGCTGCTTATGCCCTTGTTGTGGCATTGGTATTTGCAGTGGTGTTCAAGGAGAAAAAACAGGCATAATAGCGTATGGTTGAGCTGCGAGTGGTGGATATTGTGTCTAAGGTTGCCGACGACAGGGCATGTGTGCTGCTGTTGCAGGAGCGTGCGGGCTTGCGCAAGATAATGGTGGCGTTGGGCCTGCCCGAGGCACAATCCATAATTTTTTCGCGCCAAGGCAAGACGCCCTCTCGTCCGCTCACTCACCATCTGGTAGGCTCGTTGGCTGCCGCCTTTGGGATAAAGATGCAGTATGTGCTCATTCATAGTATAAACGATGGTACATTCTGCTCGTCGATACTTTTTGAACGTGGCGACGAGGTGCGCGAGATTGATTCCCGCACCTCCGATGCCATAGCCCTTGCGTTGCTTTCGGGCGTTCCCATTCTCATAACAGAGGAACTGCTTGGCAGAACCTGCATCCGCGACGAGCAAAACGGTGCAATATCCGTGCCCATCAACGCTGTTAAAGGGGATATTCTGCGGCAGGCTATGGACGAGGCGGTGCGTAACGAAAATTACGAGCTTGCCAAAGCACTGAAAGAAGAGCTCGATTCCCGCCGTGCCAATGCAGCCGACAATTAATCAAAAACACAAAATAAAGCAATAATATATGGCTCTTTTCTATGTACCCGACATAGCCGACAGATGGGAACTGTCCGAGGAGGAGGCTGCCCACTGCTTGCGAGTGTTGCGCCTTTCCGTAGGCGATGCGCTTGAAATTACCGATGGGCGCGGTACGCTCTACAAGGCCGAGATTGCCTCTATTGCAGGCAAGCATTGCTATGTAGAGGCCAAGGAGACAATCGATATGCCAAAAAGCTGGAAAGGTAATATACACATAGCCATTGCCCCCACCAAAAACATGGACCGCATTGAGTGGCTTGCCGAAAAAGCCACCGAGATAGGGCTCGATGCCATAACCTTCCTTAACTGTCGTTTCTCCGAGCGCAAGGTAATAAAGACCGAGCGTGTGGAGCGCATTGTGGTTTCGGCTATGAAACAGTCGCTCAAATATAATAAGCCTGTGGTGAGCGAGATGGTCGATTTCAAGCAATTTATCTCTATGCCCCGCGATGGGGCGAAATTCATTGCCCATTGCTACGACAGCGAGCGCGTGCTCTTAAAGGATGTGTTGCGCGAGGGCGAGGATGCCACCATTCTCATAGGCCCTGAGGGCGATTTCAGCCCCGAGGAGGTGGAGCTTGCAGTGAAGGCAGGCTTTCGCCCCGTTAGTCTGGGAAGTTCCCGTTTGAGAACCGAGACAGCAGGCCTTGCTGCGTGCCATACATATATACTTAAAAATGAAATCTGACCCATGGCACGCTATTTCATCTATCTCTCATACGATGGTGCCGCTTATCATGGATGGCAGGTGCAACCCAACGCCGCAACCGTGCAGCAACAGTTGGAAGAGGCACTATCCACACTCATGCGTTGCCCCATGCAGGTGGTAGGTGCCGGTCGCACCGATGCGGGGGTAAATGCCTCGCTCATGGTGGCTCATGTCGATTTTCCCTTCGAGATAGATGTCCCTCACATGGTATATAAACTTAACAGACTGTTGCCGCCCGATATTGCTGTCGCTACGCTGCGCCGTGTGCGCGACGATGCTCATGCGCGTTTTGATGCCGTTTTGCGCAAGTACCATTACAGAGTGGTTACCGCAAAATCGCCCTTTTCGCGCCGATACGCCTGTCGTGTTCAGCCCGATATAGATTTTGCCGCCATGAACGAGGCTGCTGCCTTGCTGATGGAATACACCGATTTTACCTCATTCAGCAAGCTCCATACCGATGTAAAGACAAATAATTGCAAGATTGTTTCGGCAGCATGGCGACAAGAACCGAATGGCGAGTGGATTTTTGAGATTGAAGCAGACCGATTCCTGCGCAACATGGTAAGGGCCATAGTGGGCACGTTGCTCATGGTGGGCAGGCACAAGTTGTCGTTGGATGGTTTCAGGGCTGTTATAGAGAACAAGGAACGCAGTGCGGCGGGCGATTCGGCCATGGGCGAGGCTCTTTTTCTTGTGGATGTAAAATACCCGAACGATATTTTTATATGATGTGGGCTCTGTTGGCTTTTGCTTCGGCGGCCTTGCTTGGCTGTTACGATTTCTTCAAGAAGGTTTCGTTGCGCGATAACTCCGTTGTGGGTGTGCTCTTCCTCAATACCCTCTTTTCGGCAATACTCTTTTCTCCGTTCATTCTCCTTTCCCATGCAGGGGTAATAACCTCGGGCGCTCTATATGTCCCCTCTGCGGGTATAGGCACGCATCTGCTGTTGCTGTTGAAGGCTGTTATCGTGCTCTCGTCGTGGCTTTGCGGTTACATAGGCATAAAACACCTTCCCATAACCATAGTATCGCCCATACAATCCACACGCCCTGTGCTTGTGCTACTGGGTGCGCTGTTGCTCTTTGGTGAGCAACTGAATGGCTATCAGTGGGTGGGTGTTCTGCTGGCAATGTTGTCGGTCTTTCTTTTGAGCAAGAGTGGCAAGCGCGAGGGAATACACTTCGTACACAATCGTTGGGTGGTGTTTGTGGCGCTTGCAGCACTGTTTGGAGCAATGAGTGCGCTGTACGATAAATACCTCATGCGGTCGTTGCAGCCGGTGCTTGTGCAGTCTTGGTTTAATATATACCAATGTGCGCTCATGGCTCTGTTGCTTGTGGGGCTTAACATATTTTCCCCTGTGCAACGTGCAAAGAGGCTGCATTGGCGTTGGTCTATCCCCATGATTTCTCTCTTTCTCGGTGTTGCCGATTTCTGCTATTTCTCGGCATTGGCACAGGAGGGGGCGCTCATTGCCGTAGTCTCCATGATACGCAGGGGCAGCGTGGTTGTAGCCTTCATCTTCGGCGCACTGCTGTTGCACGAGAAAAATCTCAAAAGCAAAGCTATTGACCTAGCATTGATATTAATTGGATTATTCTTCCTATATTTGGGCTCTAAATGAAAAGACTATTTATAATAACGGCTCTATTCTTTTGTGTGGCGATGGCTGAAACAGCTGCACAAGGTATGCGCGAGATATTTATCAACGCGCCCGACTCGGTATTTCCCCTGCTCACCCGTATAAACCGCGAGGATTGTGTGGATTTTGTGGATGCAGGCATGCGCGCCCGCGTTACCAACCGTCTTGGTGGCAAGAGTGAACTGCTCCAAATAACCCCCGTTTATATGGAACTCAAAAGCAGCGAATATTCCACGATGCAGTTGCGTCTGTTGCCCTTCAGGGGCGATACCATAATAGCCGTGGCGCGTACCGTCTGTGCCGAGGCCTGCGACAGCCGTATCTCGTTCTACAAAAAGAGTTGGGAACCGGCGCCGGTGTCGTTTACGCGTCCTGCCGTTAGCGACTTTTTCCTATCGCCCGATTCAGCGGCCCTTTATATGCCCAAGTGCGATATATATCTTGTAAAACTCTCCTTGTCGCCGTCTGATGAGGCTCTTGTTGCAGAGTACACCATGCCCGAATATATGAACGAAGAGGACCGGGCCGTTGTCTCTCCCTGCTTGCAGCCGTTGCGTTACCGCTGGCACGGTGGTACTTATGTAAGGGAGTAGCTACTTTAAGAAAAATTCTTTCACACCGCCTCTGTTGTGTCGTTTGAACAGCCTGCGGGTATCATCTATGAATTCTTGCATCTTGTTCCTGCCCAAAGGGCTCTTTACAAGGCTTGTGTCGGCAGGTAGAATGGTGAAATTGCCGTATCCGTCTCTTTCGGGGCGTGCAACCCAAGTGAGCGCATACTCAAGCGAGCTGAGCCAGCAGATATCGTAAATCTTCAACAGCCCCATGCGCACGAGCAAGCCTCCATCCCTGCCACGGGCATACATGCCCGATACAAGGTTGCCTGTGGAGTAAATTACTGCGTTGCGCTTGGCTGTGAGCGAGTCGCTACGCATCTCCATTGGCTGCACAACATGAGGGTGGTTGCCCACTATGTGGTCCACTCCCTGTTCCAACAGCCATGCTGCAAGTTCCTTTATATATCGGGGCGGGGTGCTCACATACTCGTCGCCCCAATGCATACAAGCTATAATAGCATCGGGTTTCATCCCTTTTGCACTTGCAATATCCTTTTTAATCTGTTCCTTGTCAATGAAGTTTACAACAAGCGGTGGCGGTACGGGTATTCCGTTGGTGCCATAGGTGTAGTTAAGCAGAGCTATTCTTACCCCCTTTTTCTCTATTATAAGAGGGTAACGGTTTTTGCGGTCGGCGCTGTCGCGGTAAACACCGCAGTGTACCACGCCCAGCGAATCCATCATACTCATTGTGCGTAATGCTCCTTGCTTGCCACGGTCCAGGCAGTGGTTGTTTGCAAAAAGCAGTACATCGAATCCTGCTCCTTTGGCAGCATACAAAAAACTGTCGGGGGCACAGAATGAGGGGTAACCTCCAAATCTTCTGCTGCCTATGGTTGTTTCAAGGTTGGCTATTGCGAGGTCGGCGCGGCTCACCTCCTCCCTTATATGATTATAGCATGGTGAGTAGCTGTATGATTCATCGCCTGTCCGTGCGGCATTCAGCTGGCTCTGGTGTTGCATCAAATCCCCCGCAAAAAGAATATTTATGCGCGATATGGGGTTACAGATGTTTTGCGCCGTAGTTGCAACTACGGCGCAAAACATATACAATGCTATTTTTATTCTTAAATTCAAAGGGTTAATATATTTGGTGTGTGGCCGCCAGCAACGTATTCTTCATCAGCGATACAATGGTCATGGGCCCTACACCGCCCGGAACGGGTGTGATGAAAGAACATTTTTGTGCCACGTTCTCAAAATCCACATCGCCACATAGGCGGAATCCCTGTTTGCGTGTGGCGTCGGGTACGCGGGTGGTGCCCACATCAATTATCACGGCACCCTCCTTCACCATGTCGGCCTTTACAAAATGGGGTTGCCCTAATGCGGCAATTATGATATCGGCGTTGCGACACTCCTCGGCAATATTCTGTGTGTGGCTGTGGCACACTGTAACGGTTGCATCGCCCGGTGTCTGTTTCTGCATCATGAGGCTCGCCATGGGCTTGCCCACTATGTTGCTACGCCCCAAAACCACGCATTTTTTCCCTTTTGTATCAATATTGTATCGGCGCAACAGCTCCATTATTCCGTTTGGCGTTGCCGAAAGGAAGCATGGCAATCCAATAGCCAAGCGCCCGGCATTTACGGGGTGGAATCCATCGACATCCTTGCGATAATCAATGGCCTCTGTAATCTTCTGCTCGTCGATGTGGCGTGGCAGGGGGAGCTGCACTATGAAACCATCTACATCGCTGTCGTTGTTCAGTTCATCGACCTTGGCAAGCAACTCCTCCTCGGTAACATCCTCTTCGTAGCGTATGAGTGTCGATGTAAATCCGCACTCCTCGCAAGCACGTACCTTGTTGGCAACGTATGTTTCACTGCCACCGTCGTGTCCCACAAGGATTGCTGCCAAGTGGGGGCGTTTGCCTCCGTGTGCAATAATGTTTTCCACCTCCAAGGCGATCTCTTTTTTTATGGTAGCCGCAATGGCTTTGCCGTCAATGAGTTGCATGGTAGTATGTTTTTATGTTTACATTTTGAAACGCGACATCAGGTTGCCCATCTTGTTGCCGGCAACATTCTTCATCACCTTGCGTATCTGCTCAAACTGTTTCATCAAGCGGTTTACCTCCTGAATGTTTGTGCCGCTACCACGGGCAATGCGCTCGCGGCGCGATTGGTTGATGATATCGGGGTTTGCGCGCTCTTTGGGTGTCATTGAACGTATTATGGCCTCCACGCTCTTAAATGCGTTGTCGTCGATGTCAAGGTCTTTTATGGCTTTACCCACACCGGGAATCATGGCCATAAGATCCTTGATGTTACCCATTTTCTTTATCTGTTCAATCTGCTTAAGGAAGTCGTTGAAGTCGAATTGATTGCGTGCCATTTTACGTTGCAACTTCTTCGCCTCCTCTTCGTCGAACTGCTCCTGTGCGCGTTCCACAAGCGAAACAACGTCGCCCATTCCCAAGATGCGGTCGGCCATGCGGTTGGGGTGGAATTGGTCTATCGCCTCCATCTTCTCGCCGGTACCTATGAACTTGATAGGTTTATCTACAACTGTGCGTATAGATAGCGCGGCACCGCCACGGGTATCGCCATCGAGCTTGGTGAGGATTACACCGGTGAAGTCCAAGCGGTCGTTGAACTCCTTGGCTGTGTTCACAGCATCCTGTCCGGTCATCGAATCTACCACAAAGAGTGTTTCGGTGGGGTTTACCGCCTCCTTTATAGCTGCAATCTCCTGCATCATGGCCTCGTCTATAGCCAAGCGGCCGGCGGTATCTATTATCACAAGGTTGTAGCCCTTGTGCTTGGCCTCTTTTATAGCGTTCAAGGCTATCTCCACCGGGTTTTTATTCTCGGGCTCGCTATATACAGGTACCTCAATCTGCTCGCCGAGAACCTTCAGCTGGTCAATGGCTGCGGGGCGGTAAACGTCGCAGGCAACCAATAGGGGAGAGCGGTTCTTCTTTTTCTTCAAGAAATTGGCGAGTTTTGACGAGAATGTGGTTTTACCCGAACCCTGCAAACCCGACATAAGAATAACTGCGGGGTGCCCCTCGTAGTTTATCTCGGCAGTCTGTCCACCCATGAGCGTGGTGAGCTCATCATGCACAATCTTTATCATCAATTGGCTGGGGTGAATGGATGTGAGCACATTCTGTCCTATGGCCTTGTTCTTTACCGTGTCGGTAAAGCTTTTTGCCACCTTGTAGTTTACGTCGGCATCGAGCAGTGCTTTGCGCACATCTTTCAGTGTCTCGGCCACGTTTACCTCGGTTATGCGGCCCTCTCCTTTAAGTATCTTAAATGAGCGTTCAAGGCGCTCGCTTAAATTTTCAAACATCGTTTTTGTGCTTTTTTATTTTGTTATTATTTTACTTTTCTATGCTTATTATGCCACCGGTTGCCTTGTCGAAAAGCACCTGTGTGGTAGCGTTTTTGTTAAAGAGTGCTTTTGAGAGAACCTCCACGGTTCCGAGCTGTGCAATTGGCAGTTCCTCTTCGTACAGCACCTTGCCGCCTGTGTATATCTTAAATGCCGCCTTGCCCGGGATGTTGTAGCAGACACCCTCTTTCTTTATCTCCTTCTTCTTAACCTCCTCGGGTGTGGGTATATACACACTTTGCAGATTGTTGAAATCGTAATATACAGGTGCGCCTGCAAGGTTGGCGTTATCTACCAGCCCCAGCTTGCGCGAGAAACGGAATATAATGCCCTTTGTGGTGTCGCTTTGTTCGTTGGGGGTGAAACGAACGGTGCGGCTCACACGCACGGTGTCTGTTACCCCGGTGAACAATTCCATGAGGGCTTTTTCCTGCTTGTTTAGCTCTTGCAGCACCAGTTTCATAGCCATTCCATCTTTGGGCATGTTGTCGGCCTGCCCGCGTGTTATGGCAATTTTGCTCTCGCGTATTGCATAAATCTCTCTTGCAACGAGTTCGGCCATTTTGGCTGTAGATGTGGCTTGCAGAATCTCCTCGGTCATGTACTGCCTTGCATCGCTTCTCTCCTTCACAGCGGCAGCCTTTTCCTCTTTTGCAAGGGGGGTGGCGGGTTCTCTGTTAATGCTCTCGATGATACCGTCATCGGTAAGGTGCATGTTGCTTGCCGAGCTGTTGTTCAGTTTCACGGTGAACATCTTTTCTGCATCGGGCTTGCCCGATAGTTCCACCTTTATGTCCTCTATCTCCCAATATTTATCGTCGCTCGAAATAACATTGTTCAAACGCAGATATCGTTCTGCATATCTGTGGAATTCTCCCGGCTTGCTTGTTATGCACAATGCATCGACAGTGATGTTTATGGTAGTTGTGGGCAGATAATATGTAACCCCTTCGGCAGTGCCCGGAAGGAATTTGCTCACATCGGTTTGCGCCACGGCAGGCATGGTTATCAATGTCAAAAGCGCGAAGATAATCTTTTTCATATTGCTCGTTTTTAATAGGGAATTATCCCGGCGTGGCATCTTTCCGCAGGGTATAACTCCTCTAATTTGTTGCGAAGATAGTAAATAGTTTTGAATTTTGCGGTAAAATATACTTTTACTTGTTAAAGGGAACATCCCTTTTACCATTTGTTAAGCATTATGCGAAAAAAAATAAAAGAAATTAAGCAAGCCGCTGTTTTTTTCGGAAGAATGTGCTACTTTTGTGCGATATTAGTTAATATGCAGTAATAAGTGCAATAAATTATGTCCCGAATTAAAATACACGATAAGGAGTTCGAGGTATCAATTCCCAGAGAGGAGATATTGAAGGAGGTAAAGCGTGTAGCCGATGAGATAAACCGCGATTATGCTGGTAAACGTCCCATACTTTTGGGCGTTCTTAACGGCTGTTTTATGTTTGCCGCCGACCTCATGCGCCACCTGACTATCGAGTGCGAAATATCATTTGTAAAGCTCTCTTCATATCAGGGAACCACCACCACGGGAGTCATTCGCGAGGTGCTTGGCCTCGCAGAGTCCATTGCAGGCAGGGATGTGATAGTGGTGGAGGATATTGTCGATACAGGATACACCATGCAACGCATGATAGAGTCTTTGGGTACTCGCGAGCCGGCATCGGTGCAGATAGCCTCGCTCTTCCTCAAACCCGCACGTCTGAAGGTGCCTGTGGATGTAAAGTACAGTGCATTCACAATCCCCGACAGATTTATCGTTGGTTACGGCCTCGACTATGATGGCTTGGGCCGTAATTTGCCCGATGTTTACGATGTTGTAGAAGAATAAAACGGATAAGACTATGCTTAATATAGTAATTTTTGGTGCCCCCGGTAGCGGAAAGGGCACACAGAGTGAAAGAATTGTAGAAAAATACGGTATAGACCATATATCTACGGGCGATGTCCTGCGCGGCGAGATTAAAGCCGGAACTGAGCTTGGCAAGCAGGCGCAGGCTCTCATAGACAATGGTCAGCTTATTCCCGATGAGTTGATGGTGAGCATTCTTGCTGCCAAACTCGATGGTTTCACACAGAGCAAGGGCGTGATATTCGATGGTTTCCCCCGCACCATAGCACAGGCCGAGGCATTAAAGGTGATGCTTGCCCAGCGTGGTCAGGAGGTAACAGCCATGATAGAACTCGATGTTCCCGAAGAGGAGCTTATGACACGCCTCTTATTGCGCGGTAAAGAGAGCGGCCGTGCCGATGACAATGAGGAAACAATAAAGAAACGCCTGGTGGTTTATCACAACCAGACAGCCCCCTTAAAGGATTGGTACAAGGCCGAGGGCAAGCATTGTTACATCAATGGTCTTGGCGAGCTCGACCGCATATTTGCCGATATCGCAGCGGCAATAGACGCAAGAATCTGATAAACAAACAGCAAGGAGAGGGAGCAACGGCACGCATCTGTTGCGCCCCCTTTTTGTATAATATCACAGCGGGCACATGCCATGTGGAACAAAAAGCATGGCGCAGCCATTCATTATGTAACAGGCATTGCCGGCGAATAAAAAGCTAAAAGTAATTGTTGAGCCACCCCCGTGTGTTATCATTAGGTGTCATATCGAACGCATGTGAGATATCTGAATGAGTTGTCAGGCTTTTCATCATTGGTTAATACTTGTTGTTAAGGGTAGCGTTCTAAACTAACAGACAAAGTGTGGCCTAACTTTATGTCATTACTAAAAAAACAGTAGCAGTATGGCTGAATCGAATTTCATAGATTATGTAAAGATTGTGTGCCGCTCGGGCCGTGGAGGTCGTGGTATGGCACATCTGCATCGTGCTAAGTATATCCCCAACGGGGGTCCCGACGGTGGCGATGGCGGCAAAGGCGGTGATATTATTTTGCGTGGAAACCGCAACTATTGGACCCTGCTGCATCTCAAATATCAACGTCACGTATTTGCCGGTAACGGGCAGAACGGTGGTATAAACAAAAGCACAGGAGCCGATGGCGAGAGCAAGATAATAGATGTACCCTGTGGCACCGTGGCATACAATGCCGAGACCGGTGAATTCCTGTGCGATGTAATGGAAGACGGCCAGCTTGTTACTCTGCTTAAAGGCGGTCGTGGCGGCTTGGGCAATGTCCATTTTGCCACACCCACACGCCAGGCACCACGTTTCGCACAGCCCGGTGAGCCCATGCGCGAGATGACTGTAACGCTTGAACTCAAACTGCTTGCCGATGTAGGCCTTGTGGGCTTTCCCAATGCCGGAAAATCCACCCTTCTCTCATCGGTGTCGGCAGCAAAGCCCAAGATTGCCAACTACCCCTTTACAACGCTTGAACCCAATCTGGGTATAGTATCGTACCGCGATAACAAATCGTTTGTAATGGCCGATATACCCGGTATCATTGAGGGCGCAAGCCACGGCAAGGGGCTTGGATTGCGCTTCCTGCGCCACATAGAGCGCAACTCGTTGCTCTTGTTCATGGTGCCTTCCGATACCGACGATATTAAAAAGGAGTACGAGGTGTTGCTCAACGAGCTTGCCACCTTCAATCCCGAAATGCTCGACAAGCAACGTGTGCTTGCCATTACCAAGTGCGACCTCATTGACGATGAATTAAAGGAAATGCTCACACCCTCCTTGCCGCAAGGCGTTCCCACCGTGTTTATATCTGCTGCTACGGGCGAGGGAATCCCTCAGCTTAAAGATATCCTTTGGGAAGCTCTTAATAGCGAGGAGAACCGCATGGCTGCCGTAAAGCGCGATGAACTTGTGCATCGCGATTACGATGCAAACATGCTTGCCAGCGATTTTGCCGATTGGGAGAGCGATTTCGTAGATGATGCTTCGGTTGATGATGACGACGATTTCAATTACGAAGAGTTTGATTTTGACGAGGAGTAATCCGATGTAAGAGTTTCAAAGCAAGAATGGAGATAGCCGGCGGGCTATCTCCATTCTTTGTGTAGAACAAAGCAATACCATCCACCATAAATGCAAACCGGTGTGCTCGCTCCATTGCCCGGGGGGGGAGGTTGTTTTAGCGTGTGCGTTCGTTTTCTGTCTCATTCCGATGCACTACGTGGAATCTCTATTCTCTGTTTTTGAGGTAATTTGTGGGGCACAAAAAAAGTGGTAGCAGCGCTACCACTTTTTTGTAATTACTTGCTC
>CALGJF010000033.1 GCA_937914945.1 uncultured Bacteroidales bacterium
CGCGTACATCATCGGCACCATAGCAACGTACTTTTGCACGGGGGCCGTCGCTGTAAGCGATTTCGCGCACGATGTTAAGCTCGCCTGTGAAGTAGTCGAACTGTGTCTGTACGTATGTAAAGCCGTTTATGCGTGAGATAATCTGCGCAGCGTCTTTGCCAAGACCGTTGAGGATGCAACGGAGGGGCTCTTTACGTACTTTGTCTGCCTTAGCGGCAATTTTGATAGCTCCCTCGGCAGCTGCGAATGACTCGTGGCCTGCCAAGAATGCAAAGCACTTTGTCTCCTCGCGCAACAAACGTGCTGCAAGGTTACCGTGGCCGATACCTACCTTGCGGTCGTCGGCTACTGAACCGGGGATGCAGAATGACTGCAAGCCCAAACCGATTGCCTCGGCTGCATCAGCTGCGTTCTTGCAACCTTTCTTCAATGCGATGGCTGCACCTACTACATACGCCCATTTAGCGTTCTCGAAACAGATGGGCTGTGTCTCCTCACAAGTTTTGTAAGGGTCGATACCATACTGCTCGCAAATCTCGTTAGCCTCTTCGATGCTAGCGATACCATTCTCGTTCAAGACAGCAAGGATCTGCTTGATACGACGATCCTGACTTTCAAATTTTACGGGTCTTATCATAGCTCAATCCTCCTTATTCTTTACGTGGGTCAATGTATTTAACTGCGCCGTCTTCCTCTTTGAAGCGACCATATGTCTTAGTGAGGTTCTTAACAGCCTCGTTGGCATCGGTACCTTTCTTAATCTCGTCCATGAGCTGGCCGAGGTTGATGAATTGGTAACCGCAAATCTCGTCGTTCTTGTCGAGCGCGAGTTTTGTGATGTAACCCTCTGCCATCTCCAAGTAGCGTGAACCCTTTGCCAAAGTACCATAGAGAGTACCTGTCTGGCTGCGAAGTCCTTTACCCAAGTCCTCCAAGCCTGCACCGATAATCAAACCACCCTCTGAGAAAGCCGATTGGCTGCGGCCGTAAACAATCTGCAAGAACAATTCGCGCATTGCAGTGTTGATAGCGTCGCAAACAAGGTCGGTGTTGAGAGCCTCAAGGATTGTCTTGCCGGGGAGAATCTCCGATGCCATGGCGGCAGAGTGAGTCATACCCGAGCAACCGATTGTCTCTACAAGAGCCTCCTGAATGATACCGTTCTTGATGTTCAAAGATAGCTTACAAGCACCCTGCTGGGGAGCGCACCAGCCAATACCGTGTGTGAAACCCGAAATGTCGGCAACCTCTTTAGCCTTAATCCATTTGCCCTCCTCGGGAATGGGTGCGGGACCGTGGTTGGGACCTTTCTTCACTACACACATGTTTTCTACTTCGTGTGAATAAACCATAATTTTTTATGTTTAAATTGTGAAACTGGTTAATAAAATCTAATCCTTTCAATTTGCGAAGATATGAAAAATATATTTTAATACAAACATGCAGGCGAAAATGTTTGCAAAAAATATTGGGGATTGCTTGGCTGTTTCGGCAATGGGGGTGTTGTCTATGCGTGCGTGGTTTCTTTATTGCTTGTAAATGATTGTTTCCTTTTTCCTGCCTACATGCTAAAAAAATATAATAAACGCGCGATAATTGCATTGGTTTGCATTTTTTCCACAAATTGTGCTTATCTTTGTATCTTGTTGTCAATGATTAAATAATATATAAGTATATTTTGCAATGAAGAAACTGCTTTCAAATCTATTACTTATGCTTTTGTCTGCCGCGGCTTTTATAGCATGCAGTGGTAGCGTGGAGTCGTATAGCGAGGTCTATTTCAGTAATGTATATAATGTGAAAGATGGTGGGAACCCTAATTTCGTTTTTTGCGATGCTATCTTTGCCGATACTGCATACCCGATTAAAAAGAGCGGGGCTCCGGGTTTGGGCACGGGCGAGCGTGCATATTTGAAAATGAAAACAGAGTTCGATGCCTATGCCATGAGTAAACCTCAAGTGGCTCTTGTAGAAATTATAACAAAGTTTACACCCAAGCCCATGAGTACAAAGGGTAGTTTCGATGCGACATTATATAACGATGCTTTCTCATCGGTCGATCCGATAATCTTTTCCGATTTCTGGAGAGGCTTTGAATTCTACGATTATCTATGGGCCGACGACAAAACACAGAATGTGGCTGTGAGGTACAACGAGGAACTGAATTGCACCCCCAAGATGACGGTTGACAGCTTGCGCAATGGCACGCTCTTTTTCCGTCTCTATGCCAACCTTGAGAATCGCGGATGGGGGGCTGATAATGAAACATATAAATATGATAATATCCCCGGTAAGGTATGTAGAATACTCTCATTCAATATGGATTGGGATATGATTTACAACGAACTCACTGCCGCCGAGAGGGAGGAGATAGTAGCCATAGATTCACTGCGCAGCAACATATCGCTTGTTGTTAATGGTTGTGTCAAAGATAAAGACGGCATGTATATTCCAAAGGGCGCATTTACCAACAGCAAAGTGCGTAAAAGTAAATTTGCAAACGGCCTATACAAGCGTAAATAGCGCCTTGCCCGGCTGCGCAAAAGGATAATGGCAATATGAATTTCAAGAAACTCACCGATATGGTGCTTATGCTGGTTTCGCAACCGGCAAAGGCTTGGAGGCAAATCTCGCACAACGAGAGCAGGGCTCCCATGTTCAATGAGTATCTCTATCCATTAATAATGATTTGCTGCCTATCCACTCTGTTGGGTACTCTCTTTACCCATGAGTGGGGTACCGAAAGTTTCTATTTTGCAGTGGTGAAGATGGGTGTGCAGTTTGCAACCCTCTTCCTTGCCTATCATATCCTTGCCTTTTCTGTTGCAAAAATTTCGACAACATACATGAAGGCCGAGTATGACCGCCTGCACACCGACCAGCTGGCAGCCTATTCCATGGTGGTTGTTCTTCTGCTGGAGATACTGCTGGCGCTCTTCCCAAATTTCAGAATAATAGGTTGGTTGCTGCAATTTTACACCATCAAGGTGGTGTGGGATGGTGCCGCAGTCCTCATGCGCATCCCCGAAGAGCGCCGCTTTACATTTACAATCGCAGTGTCGGCACTTGTCATATTGGTGCCATTCGTCATGGGAACAATCATGTCGGGGCTCTCGACAAATTTAGGATAACCTCTTATGGATAAGAAAGTACCAAATATAAATATAAAGAACAGGCGTGCCACGTTTGATTACATCATTACCGATACCTACACGGCAGGCCTTGTGCTCACCGGCACGGAGATTAAGTCCATACGCCTATCCAAGGTGAGCCTTGTTGATACATATTGTATCTTTATAGGCGATGAATTGTGGGTTAAGAATATGCACATAGCCGAGTATTTTTACGGCTCGTACAACAATCACTCGGCACGGCGCGACCGTAAGTTGCTCCTTGAACGCAAGGAACTGCGTAAATTGCAACAAGCTGTAAAGAATCCCGGATTCACAATTGTACCCACACGCCTGTTCATAAACGAAAAGGGGCTGGCAAAGTTAGTTATCGGTCTCGCACGCGGCAAGCACGAATATGACAAGCGCGAAACACTGAAAGAGCGCGACGACAAGCGCGAGATGGACCGAATAAAAAGAATCTATTGACAATTCAGGTGGGGCGACGGCTACGAGCATGGTCGCCGCACTTTTTTATCATACATTAGCTAAATGACACTGAAAGACGCATTAAAAGATAGAATACTTGTGCTCGATGGCGCAATGGGCACAATGATACAGCAATATTCACTCACCGAGGAGGATTTTCGCGGCGAGCGTTTCGCCGGGCACAATGTTCAGTTGAAAGGGAACAACGACCTGCTTGTGCTCACCCGTCCTGATGTAATCGAGGAGATACACGGCAAGTATCTGAATGGTGGTGCCGATATCATTGAAACCTGCACCTTTAATGCCAACCGTATCTCGCAAGCCGAGTATGGTTGCGCCCATTTATGTCGCGAAATAAACATGGCTGCGGCGAAGATTGCACGCAAGGCTGCCGCTTGCTATTCCGGTGTGAAACCGCGCTATGTGGTGGGCTCGGTGGGCCCCACAAGCCGCACCTGCTCAATGAGCCCCGATGTGGAGAATCCTGCTTTGCGCAACCTCACGTTCGATACCTTGGTGGATGCTTATATCGAACAGATGCTTGCTCTCATAGAGGGTGGAGTGGATGCCCTGCTTTGCGAAACAATCTTCGATACCCTCAATGCCAAGGCTGCCGTCTATGCTGCCGATGAGGCTATGAAATTGGCAGGGCGCGAGGTGCCTGTCATGCTCTCCTTTACCGTTGCCGACAGTAGCGGCCGTATCCTTTCGGGGCAATCCATCGAGGCTTTTGTGGCATCGGTAATGAGCCGTAATCTGTTGTCGATAGGCCTTAACTGCTCGTTTGGTGCTGAGCAGATGAAACCCTTTATCAAGCGTCTTGCCGAAATTGCTCCTTGCTATGTGAGCGCATACCCCAACGCCGGCCTCCCCAATGAGTTCGGAGCCTATGACCAGACAGCCTATGAGATGGCAATGCTGATGAAGGAGTATATGGACGAAGGGCTTGTGAACATCGTAGGCGGCTGCTGCGGTACCACTAACGAACACATATCATATCTTGCCGTTCTTGCGGCAGAGAGGCAGCCGCGCAAGCCGGTGCTGTATCCCGCGGATATGTGGCTTTCGGGCCTCGACCGCCTGGTAGTAAACCGCAGTATGAACTTCATAAACATTGGCGAGCGTTGCAACGTGGCAGGCTCGCGCAAGTTCCTGCGTCTTATAAACGAAAAGAACTACACCGAAGCACTTAAAATAGCCCGCACTCAGGTTGAAGATGGCGCACAGGTGCTCGATATAAATTTTGACGACGGCCTGCTCAACAGCAAAGCCGAGATGGTAACCTTCCTTAATCTGCTTGCCGGCGAGCCCGAAATAGCCCGCTTGCCTGTGATGGTCGATTCTTCCGATTGGAGCGTTATACGCGCCGGTCTCAAATGCCTGCAAGGGCGTGCCATTGTAAATTCCTTGTCGCTCAAAGAGGGTGAAGCTCTTTTTGTGGAGCGTGCAACCGAAGCAAAGCGTTTAGGTGCAGCCGTTGTAGTAATGGCATTCGACGAGGAGGGGCAGGCAACTACATACGAGCGCAAGATTGCCGTGTGTAGTCGCGCGTTTGATATTTTGGTCAATAAGGTAGGCTTTGAATCGCATGATATAATCTTCGACCCCAATATCCTTGCCGTGGCAACAGGCATTGAGGAACACGCTACTTATGGCATAGATTTTATCCGTGCCTGTGCGTGGATAAAAGAGAATCTGCGCGGGGCGCACATAAGCGGCGGAGTGAGCAACCTGTCGTTTTCGTTCCGCGGTAATAATTATGTGCGCGAGGCTATGCACGCCGTGTTCCTCTATCATGCCATAAATGCAGGTATGGATATGGGTATCGTAAATCCACGCACATCGGTTCAGTACGACGATATTCCCGCCCCTGTGCGCACGGCAATAGAGGATGTTATCCTCAACCGCACCCCCGATGCAACGGAGAACCTCATTGCAATAGCCGAACAACTGAAAAACAAAGAGGTGGGCACGGTGCATGGCGGCGACGATGCATGGCGCGCAGGCACCGTGGACGAACGCCTTGAATACGCTTTGCTAAAAGGTGTTGGCGATTATCTGCCACAGGATATAGCCGAGGCTGTCGATAAATACAAAACAGCCATAGCTGTTATAAGCGGCCCTCTTATGGCTGGCATGAGCCATGTGGGTGAGCTGTTTGGCGCGGGCAAATTGTTCTTGCCACAAGTGGTAAAGACCGCCCGCACCATGAAGGAGGCTGTTGCGCTGCTGCAACCGCTTATAGAGGCCGATAAAAGCCAAATGGCGGCATCGGCAGGCAAGGTGGTTATTGCCACCGTTAAAGGCGATGTGCACGACATAGGCAAGAACATAGCAGGTGTGGTAATGGGTTGCAACGGCTACGATATAAACGACTTGGGTGTAATGGTGCCTTCCAATATCATTGTATCGGCGGCAAAAGAGAGCGGTGCCGATATGGTTATTTTGAGCGGTCTTATCACCCCCTCGCTCGAGGAGATGATTACCGTAGTGCGGGAAATGAAGGCTGCCGGCCTCTCCATTCCCGTGCTCATAGCGGGTGCCACCACCAGCCCCATGCACACTGCTTTGAAAATCGCGCCGGCATACGATGGAGTGGTGGTTCATGTAAAGGATGTGTCGCAGAATGTTATTGTGGCATCCAAATTGCTTGGCAAGCAGGCAGACCGTGATGCTTTTGTAGCTGCAGTGCGTGCCGAACAGGAAGAATTGCGCGCTCAAGCTGCCGGCAAGGAGCAGCAGCAACTGCGTTCGCTTGCCGCTGCACGCGAGAACAAGATTCGCCTTTTTGGCGATGTGCAAACCCACAGCGATGAGTGTAATTGCGGCTGTTGCAAATAAAAAAGCTGCAACCGGTGTTATGTAATAAAATGGTAATATTTATTTCGTAAACTTACGCGCTTGAATTTATACAGCTATATGCAAACTACCCTGTATTGTCATTTCGAACGTATGTGAGAAATCCACTTAGATACTTCACTGCGTTCAGTATGACTAAACGAGTTTTGTTATTGTTACAACAAAATAGGCGCTTATATACAAATTACACTAAATGTAAAATTGTCATTTCGAACGTATGTGAGAAATCTATTCAGATACTTCACTGCGTTCAGTATGACTAAACGAGTTTTGTTATTGTTACAACAAAATAGGCGCTTATATACAAATTACACTAAATGTAAAATTGTCATTTCGAACGTATGTGAGAAATCTATTTAGATACTTCACTGCGTTCAGTATGACAAAACAGAGTTTTGTTATTGTTACAAAAATATACAGATGAGCGAACAGAAAAAATACACAGGCCTCACATCGGCCCAAGTAGAGGAGAACAGGAGTAAGTATGGCAGTAACATACTCACTCCTCCCAAGAAAGAGTCTTTGTGGAAAAAGTTTCTTGAAAAATTCGAGGACCCCATCATAAGAATTCTGCTTGTGGCATGGGTACTCTCCATGGTAATATCGGCCGTACACTGCTGGGGCCCCGAACAGGCCGGCGTACAAGCCTTTTTGGAACCGCTTGGAATATTTTTTGCCATTGTTCTGGCAAGCACCATAGGTTTTATATTTGAGGTTAAGGCCGCGCGCGCATTCGAGTTGCTGAATACCGTGAACGACGATGTGCTTGTTACGGTGGAGCGCGATGGACGTGTGCAACAGGTGGGGCGCAAGGATGTTGTGGTAGGGGATATTGTAATCCTTAACACAGGCGACGAGATTCCCGCCGACGGAACCCTAATAGAGAGTACCTCCATGCAGGTTAATGAATCTACCCTCACAGGCGAGCCTGTTATTGACAAAACAACCGATGAGGCTCTCTTCGACAGCGAGGCCACATACCCGTCGAACAGGGTGTTGCGCAGCACCACGGTTGTCGATGGCTATGGTATCATGCGTGTGGAACTTGTGGGCGATGCCACCGAGTATGGCAAGGTGAACGAGGGGGCACTCATTGATAATGGTGTGGAGACTCCTTTGCAGATGCAACTGAAACGCCTTGCCGGTACCATAAGCAAGCTGGGATATGTAGCCGCGGCCATCATATTCTTGTTGCTGTCGGCAAAGGTCTTTATGGGCGGTGCCACCTCTACTATGGATATAGTGTCGGGGCTGTTGCATAGTTTCATGATAGCGGTAACGCTCATAGTGGTGTCTGTGCCCGAGGGCCTTCCCATGAGTGTTACCCTGAGCCTGGCGTTGAGCATGAACCGTATGCTCAAAACCAATAACCTTGTGCGTAAAATGCACGCATGTGAGACAATGGGTGCAGCTACGGTAATTTGCACCGACAAGACAGGCACACTCACTCAGAATCAGATGCAGGTGGCCGAGGCCGATTTCTTTGCACTCGGCAGCCGCCCTCTTGCCGATGATGTGGTGAGCAACCTTGTTAAAGAGGGTATAGCAGTGAACTCCACCGCCGCGCTCGACAAGGCCGACGGTGCAGTGAAAACCATTGGTAACCCCACCGAGGCTGCGCTGTTGCTGTGGCTCGACAAACAAAATATACCCTATGCTCCTTTGCGCGCAGCCGAGGTAGTGAGCCGTCTCACATTCTCCACCGAGCGCAAATATATGGCAACGGTGGTGCAGTCTCCCCTGTTGGGTAAAAAAGTACTCTATGTAAAGGGCGCGCCCGAGATAGTGCTCTCGCTCAGTAACCAGGTGGCAGAGCCGGGTGGTGCGTATGGCACCGTGGAGAGCAACCGCGAAAATATTGAAGCACGCCTGCTCGAATACCAAAACAAGGCTATGCGCACGCTTGGTTTTGCCTATCAGATACTCGATGGCGATGTGCCCGATGCACCATACGATGATGGCCGTTTGTCATCTGCCGTTAATCTCACATTCTTGGGATTTGTGGCAATATCGGACCCCGTGCGTGCCGACGTTCCCGATGCCGTGCAGCGATGTTTGTCGGCAGGCATAGATGTGAAAATTGTTACAGGCGACACCCGCGGCACCGCCTCGGAGATAGGCCGACAGATAGGTATATGCACCGCCTCCACACCCGATGCCGATATTATCACCGGCCCCGACTTCGAGGCGTTGAGCGACGAAGAGGCTGCACAGCGTGTAATGAGTCTTAAAATAATGTGTCGGGCCCGCCCTATGGACAAGCAACGTCTTGTGCGCCTGCTGCAAGAGCAAGGTGCAGTGGTGGCTGTTACAGGCGATGGTACCAACGATGCTCCCGCGTTGAAAGCGGCGCAAGTGGGCCTTTCAATGGGCGATGGAACCTCTGTGGCAAAAGAGGCAAGCGATATTACCATTATAGATAACTCCTTTGGCAGTATCACCCGCGCAGTTATGTGGGGCCGTTCATTGTATAAGAATATCCAGCGTTTCCTCCTGTTCCAGCTCACAATAAACGTGGCAGCCTGCTTCATTGTGATGCTTGGCTCATTGGTGGGCTCATCGTCGCCCCTCACAATCACCCAGATGCTGTGGGTGAACCTTATAATGGATACCTTTGCTGCCGCTGCGCTTGCTTCGTTGCCACCCAGCTGGGCTGTGATGAAGGATAAACCGCGCAAGAGCGGTGTGAATGGCGATTTCATAATCACACGTAACATGGCACTGAATATATTTGCCTATGCCGCAGTGTTTGTGGCGGTGCAGATGTTTATACTCGTTGCCTACAAGGCCGATGGTGCGATAACGGCCGTCGAAATGTCCGAATTTTTCACTATCTTTGTGCTGTTGCAATTCTGGAATATGTTCAATGCCAAGGCCTACATGACCGGGGCATCGGCATTCAGCGGGCTTCACAAGAGTGCTTCGTTCCTTATAGTGGCATTGGTTATATTGCTTGGACAGTACCTCATAGTTACCTATGGCGGCACAATGTTCGGTGTAACACCGCTGCCGTTAGCAACATGGGGTAAAATTATTCTGTGTACCTCGCTTGTGCTTGCAGTACCCGAGCTGTGGCGCGTTGTTATAATGCTTCATCGCTCGGTAGTGAAGAGATAAAGCGGGTGATAATGTAGAATTGTTTATGATAGCCGCTACATTGGTTAATACAATATAAAACAAAACATAATGGAATCAGTTGCATTTATAGAGTGGTGCTTGGAGCACCTTAACTATTGGACAATAACCCTGCTCATGGCAATAGAGAGTTCGTTTATACCCTTCCCCTCCGAAGTGGTGGTGCCTCCAGCGGCATGGCTCTCGGCCGACCCTGCGAGCGGGCTTAATCTCTATCTTGTGGTATTCTTTGCCACTCTGGGTGCCGTTATAGGTGCCTTGGTGAACTACTATCTTGCCTTGTGGCTTGGCCGTCCCATCGTGTATAAGTTTGCCAACAGCCGTTTCGGCCACATGTGCCTCATAGACGAGCCCGCTGTTAAAAAGGCCGAGGAGTATTTTGAGAAACGTGGTGCGGCATCAACCTTTATAGGCCGTCTTATCCCCGCTGTGCGCCAGCTTATATCAATCCCCGCCGGCCTTGCCCGCATGAAGCTGGGCACTTTCCTGTTGTTTACCGCGCTTGGTGCCGGTATATGGAATAGTGTGCTTGCCGGCCTCGGATGGTATTTGTCAAAGGTTCCCGGTATTGAAACAAAGGAGCAGCTCATTGAAAAGGTAACGGTTTACAGCCACGAAATCGGTTACTTCTTCATTGCACTTGGCTTGTTCATCGTTGCATACCTTGTATATAAAGGGTGGAAAAAGTAGCAATACAAATAAGAGAGAGCCGCGGCTCTCTCTTATTTGTATTTACGGTTAGAGTGGTGAAATAATCCTATTGTGCAAATGCTTTTTTAAGTTATCGCAACGCATAATCTATGGTGGTTACCACGCGCACCTTCTTTATCTGCGGGGTAACATCGTCGCTGGTGATGCTGAACTGTCCTTGGTTGGCATTGCGTATGTCGCCCAATCGGCTCTGCGAGTCCTCGGCAAATTTCTGCGCCACGGCACGGGCGTTGCGTGTGGCCTCTTCAATCATCAAGGGCTTGAGCTCGTTGAGCTTTGTGAATTCAAAACGTGTCTGGTATTGGTAGTCGGTGGTTATGGCTATGTTCATCTTCATAAGCTCCACCTGTTTTTGCATGAGTGAGAGGATGTTCTCTACTTGCGATGATATCACCGTAATGACGGCCTCGGCTTGGTAGCGATATTTTATTTCGTTGCTGCTGTAATAGTCGGCCTCGCGGTCGCGCACCTGTGGTGCCGATGTTATTATTTCGTTGTCGCTTATGCCGTTGTTTTTGAGGAAGGCTGTTATTGCCTTGCTGTTGTTCTCTACCTCGCTGTATAGCTGTTGCAGGTCGTTACTCACGCATTTGTATGGCAGGTTCCATACCACGCGGTCGGCCATCACTTCGCGCTCGGCAAGTCCTTTTACGGTTACGTAACGGTCGCGCGCTGCAAAATTATCTATTCCGCCTTTAATGAACCAGCCTGCCGCTGCCAGGCCTATGGCAATGAGTGCCGCACCAATGGTTTTGCTCTTTTCCATATTTCTTTTTGTTTTTAAGTTTTAGGGCTTATGTTCTTTTGTTTGTTAATTTGGTTTTTAGTATTTGTCATCTCGAACGTATGTGAGAGATCTTACCCCGTCGTTGTTATTAGATACTTCGCTACGTTCAGTATGATATAATAGCCTTTCCCGTTTATTCTTTAACGTGGCTAATGTATTCAAATATTACACGATGGGCAAATAATCCGGGCTTTTTATGATTTTTTTTAAGAAAAAGGGCGTTGTTTGTGTGAAAAAGATAATAAATCACTATCTTCGCATTTGGTTTATTGGGCATTGCCCAGTGAAACCGTTTGTTAAATAGGATAATATAAAACTGAGATAACAGATGAAAACACGTCTTGAACACGATTCGTTAGGCGAGATTCAGGTTCCTGCCGATGCGTATTATGGTGCCCAGACTTTGAGGGCTTTGGTTAATTTCAAGGATGTCAGCGGCTTGTCTATCGGCGAGCACCCATATTACATTAAGTCTTTGGCTATGGTTAAATGGGCTGCTGCTCATGCCAACGTGTCGCTTGGCACGCTCGACGAAACGATAGGTAGTGCCATTAAGAAGGCATGCGAGGAGATTATGGAGGGTGCGTTGCACGACCAATTCCCCATCGACCTTGTGCAGGGTGGTGCGGGTACCTCTACCAATATGAATATAAACGAGGTGGTTGCCAACCGTGCATTGGAGATTATGGGCCATCAAAAGGGCGAGTATCAGTATTGCAGCCCCACAGAGCACGTGGATTTGTCGCAATCTACCAACGATGCTTATCCCACAGCCTTCAAACTTTGCTTTATATTGCATAACGAGGACCTCATGCGCGAATTGCAGCGTCTGATAGCAGCCTTCCGTGCAAAGGGTAAGGAGTTTGACCACATTATAAAAATGGGCCGCACACAGTTGCAGGATGCTGTGCCCATGACACTTGGCCAGGAGTTCGAGGCATTTGCCGTTACTCTTGATGAGGAGGTGAGCCGCCTCGATGAGATTGCACACCTTTTCTTGGAGGTGAACTTGGGTGCCACAGCCATTGGTACCGGTATCAACACCGTTCCCGGTTACTCCCATACGGCGGTAGATGCTTTGCGTGTTATTTCGGGCAAGAAGTTTGTGCTTGCCGGCAACTTGGTTGAAGCAACATCCGATGCCGGTTCATCGGTTATGTACTCTTCGGCATTGAAACGTCTGGCCGTGAAGCTTTCAAAGATTTGTAACGACTTGCGATTGCTGTCGAGTGGTCCCCGTTGCGGCCTTAACGAGATAAATCTTCCGCCTGTTATGCCCGGCTCAAGCATTATGCCCGGCAAGGTAAATCCCGTTATTCCCGAACTTGTGAACCAGATATGTTACAGGGTTATAGGTAACGACCTTACAGTAACATTTGCTGCCGAGGCGGGCCAGTTGCAGCTCAATGCCATGGAGCCTGTGATTGTTCATTCCATGCTATCTTCTATACGCATGTTGTTGAAGGGCCTTACCCGCTTGCGCGTTCTATGTGTAGATGGCATCACTGCCAACGAAGGTCATTGCAAGGAACTTGTGCTTGGCAGCATTGGTATTGCCACAGCGCTTAATCCTGTGATTGGTTTTGAGACTACCGACCGCATTGCACGTCGCGCATTGAAGGAGAATCGCAGTATCTACGATTTGGTTTTGGAGGAGAAACTTATATCGCAAGATGAACTCGACGAACTGTTACGTCCCGAGAAGATGATTGCTCCCCACATGTTGAAGAGTAAAAGAAGATACTAAATAGTGAAGGATAAGATGACCAAAAGTCTCTTTTGCTTTCCAAATTCGGTTACACTCATTGTAAGACGACGAAGTAAACTTTATTGTCCCGCCTGTTTGCAAAAGCCCTGAACTGCATCTTATTATTCATCTCCTGAAAAAGAGGTTGCTAAAAATACTTTTAGTCAGCCTCTTTTTACTGCTGTTAATGATTCTTCTTGTTGATGATTTTTTATGTGAAAATCGTAAATTCGCAAAATGAACAATAGCGGGCTTGTTGTGGAGACATAGGAGTTCGTGTAAAAACATAGCAATAATGAAAAAAATATATCTCTTAATAGTGGTAATAATGCTTGCAGCCTGTGCGCGCGATGTGCCTGCACCCATGAGCATAATAGATAATATCCCCGCTGCGGCTCCGCAGCTGCCGGTCGATGTGCAGCTTGATAAGGCTCTTTATACACATAGGGTTGAAATCTCATTCAATGGCGATGCGGTGCAGTTGTCGCAGTTGCCTGCGGGTGTTGCGGCAAGTACCAATGGGGCTTTTGTTACCCTGCGTTCATCGGCAGCGGGTGTTGAATATGTGGTAAGGGGTGGTACTGATAACGGGTCGCTTATCATCGTTAGTGAGAAATCTCCATTGGTTACTTTCGATTCGCTCGATATCCACTCGGTGGGCTGTAATGCGGTTACAATATCATCAAAAGAGAAGATTTTTCTTTCGGGCTCGCAACTGTTTCTCTCCGATGAGGTGGGCAGTGTGTTAAAGGCCGACAAGCAAGCGGCAACATTGGCGTTGATGGGCGATGCCGTGCTGTGCGATGGACTCAATATCTGTTTGCAGGCTACTCGTCGCGATGCGCTTTATGCAACGGGGATTCTCTATGTTTGCGATGCTGCGCTTGCCGTAGAGTATGCAACAAACAGTGCAATAAGCGCTGCTAGGGGCCTTGTAGTGGCGGGTGGTAATATCGCTGCTACAGCATCGAAGGATGTTGTGAAGGTGAAGCAAGGAAATTTCGTGATGCTTGGCGGCAATGTGTCGCTTGGTGCTGTAAACGATAAGGCCGATGCTCTTGCCGCGCGTAATATCTATCTGTTCGGTGGTGCCATAATGGCCGACGTGCAAGGGGCTGCCGCAAAGGGGCTCACAGCCAAGGAGTCTGTATTCCTGATCGGTGGCGAGGCGAAGGTGCATACATCGGGCGGCGCTCTCTTCTCCGAGAAAAAGAGCGATTACAGCTCCTCGTCGTGCATAAAGAGCAAGGCAAATGTATATATAAAGGGTGCCAACGTGTCGCTTGCGAGCGATGGCGATGCCGGTAAAGGTATAAACTGCGATGGTCTTTTGCAGATTGATGGCGGTATAGTGGCAATAAAAACTACGGGTAACGATGTGAATCACCCGATAGACCTAAATGCCCATGCGTCGCCCAAAGGTATAAAGTGCGATAGTACGCTCCTTATAAATGGTGGTAAGATAGAGGTTCTTGTATTGGGAAAGGGTACACGTTGCGAGGGTGTAGAGTCCAAGGGCAGTATAATAATAGATGGTGCCGATACAAAATTGTATATATACGCATATGACGATGCCATAAACGCGGGAACGGATTTTATCATGAATAACGGCACTGTGTATGCATACTCTGTGTCCAACGATGCAATGGACAGCAATGGTAATATACATATAAAAGGAGGTATGCTGCTTGCCAATGGTGCAGCCTCTCCCGAACAGGGTATAGATACCGATGTTGAGCAGTTGTATACCATTACAGGCGGTACAGTGCTCTCTTTTGGCGGTTCCGTGGGCTCTGCTCCCTGCTTGCCCAAGAATAGAACCACCAACGTGCCGGTTGCTGTATGGGGTGGTGTGAACGTGAAACGCGGCAGTTTTTTGAACGTGGCAAACGCGAGTGGAGAATTGTTGCTCTCTTACCGCATACCGCGTGCCATGAACAACGCTGCTTTTGTAGTGGTATCTCCTATGATTGAAAGGGGTGAATCCTACTCCATGTTCATGAGTGATGCTATCAACGAGGGCGAGCGTTTGGGCTATGGCCTGTATGCTCATGCCGTGGCTGTGGCTCCACATGGCGAGGTCAAGTGGAAACAAAAGGGCATTCTGTCTATAATTGATGGTCGTGGTAATGTAGATAATATCAACCCCGATACAATCGAGCAGTGTGCTCCTCCTATGCCTTTGGGTGGCGTTGCTCCAATGGCTCCTCCTGTGCCACCGGTTGATAATGTATACGATGCTAATAACCTTCCCGGTTTGGGGTGGTAGATACAAAAAAGACAAATGCGAGCAATTGCTCGCATTTGTCTTTTTTGTACTATACTGTTTGTCGTATTATTTCTCCTCTGTATAGCGGTCGTTAAGCCCTTTGATAACCTCGTTGGTTATGTCGAGTGCCTCGTTCGCATAGAGCAGGTTGTCGCCTACACGGCTGATGATGAGGTCGTAGCCCTGTGTGGCATTGTACTCTTTGAGGAACGAGTCGATGGAGTCGTGCAGAATGATGTTGTTTTTCTGTGTCTCTGCTGCAAGCTCGCTTGCCAAGCGCTCCGATAATTTTTCGTAAGATTCACGTTTTTTTAGAATACGATTCTGCTCCTCCTCGGCACGTGCCTGGGTTGCAAACACGTTGTTCTCGATTTTGCGCTGGAAATCCTCAAAATCTTGTTGCAAGTCGCGTTCTTTCTCAATGAGGGTGAGGCGCATGTTCTCACTTTTACGCAACATCTCCTTGTTCATAGCTACCGAGAACTCGTAGTTTGCGAGCAACGAGTCGATATCGACAAATGCAATTTTAATACCTTTTGCTCCTTCGCTACAAGCTTGTGCAGGCTGCGCCTGTGGCTGTTCTTTGTTGCATTGTGTGAAGAGGAGCAGCGCTGCAATGGCTGCAAAGCCAAGTTTAACGATTCTTTTCATAGTCTTTTAATGTTATTTTCTTTTTCTTGTTTCTTCTACTGCCATGGGGTTTGCGCGACGGGCGGCCTTGTCTTGCGACTGTGCGCAACCTATGCCCCTTTTGCGCATATGTTTATTCCCGCCTACATGTGTATTGGGGAACTTACCGTTTTTCTTTATTATTATGGTAATGGCCAATAATGCAAAACTGATTGCAATTATTAACAGAGTTAGTAGTAAAGTTTGCCACATTTCAATTATATTTGCATAAGGAGCGAATGATTAATCTCATCATTTGCAAAGCAGTTGCGAAGATAGTTTTTTTTGTCTGTCTTTCCGTTTCTTTGTTTGCAAAAAAGTGGTAAATAATTCGTTTATTAAAGATATTTTAGAAAGTGAAAAAATAATTTAACAAAATTAAACAGTTTGAAGATATGGAAAATATGAATTTGGAACCTAAAAAGGTATTTGATTATTTCTTGCAGTTGTGCAAGATTCCGCATGGTTCAAAGAATGAAGCGCAGATTTCGCAGTTTTTGCAGGATTTTGGTAAGGGCCTTGGGTTAGAAACTCTTGCCGACGAGGTAGGTAATGTGCTGATTAAGAAACCGGCAACTCCGGGGTATGAAAACCGCAAAACAATTATTTTGCAGGGGCACATGGATATGGTGTGCGACAAACGCCCCGATGTGGCGCACGACTTTACCAAGGATGCGATTGAAACCTATGTAGATGGCGAGTGGCTCAAAGCAAAGGGTACAACATTAGGTGCCGATAATGGTATAGGCGTTGCCGCAGGCATGGCTGTTCTTGCCGACGACACAATGAAGCATGGTCCCATTAACTGCCTCTTTACAATTGATGAGGAGACCGGCCTCACCGGTGCCGAAAAACTCTCTCCCGACTTTTTGCAGGGTGATATACTCATTAACCTCGATTCCGAGGATGAGGGTGAAATATTCATCGGTTGTGCAGGTGGAGTGTGCAATTATGCCACATTCAAACACGCATGGGTGCCTGTTGCCAGCGATATGTTCTTTATGAAGATTGATATTGCCGGGCTCACAGGTGGCCACTCGGGCGACGATATCGACAAAGGGCGTGCCAATGCCAATAAACTGCTCAACCGTTTCTTGTGCCGTGTTGCCGATAAATATGAGTTCTATCTCTGCGACATATCGGGTGGCAGCTTGCACAATGCCATTCCCCGCGATGCATCGGCTGTTATAGCTGTTCCTTCGGCCGATAAGGAGTCGGTACGTGTGGATTTCAATATGTTTGCAGCCGAGGTTCAAGACGAGTATGCTGCCACTGAACCCAATGCCCGTTTTACATTGCAAAGCACCGACCCCGTTACCCGCTGCATAGACCCTGATGTTACCCGTGGCTTGCTTAAATCTGTTCATGCGGTGTTCAACGGAGTGTTTGCCATGAGTCAGGATATGCCCGGCTTGGTTGAGACTTCGAGCAATCTGGCATCGATAAAGCGCACAAGCGACAATGCCCTCACAATAACCGCAAGCCAGAGAAGCTCCATCCTATCGGCGCGCGATAATGTGTCGGCAACGGTGCGCGCAGCCTTTGAACTCGGAGGTGCCACGGTGGAGACAAACGGCGGATATCCGGGTTGGAAACCCAATGTGAAGTCGGAGATTTTGAAGGTGGCTTGCGATACATACAAGAAAATATTTGGCGGCGATGCCAAGATTCGCGCCATACATGCAGGCTTGGAGTGCGGTCTTTTCTTGGAAAAGGCACCTCATTTGGATATGATATCCTTTGGCCCGACAATGCGTGGTGTTCACTCTCCCGACGAGCGTTTGAATATTCCATCGACCGAGCGTTGGTGGCGTCATCTTGTTGCTGTGCTCGAAAGTGTACCTGTGAAACAATAAATAATTATTTTCATCGTTTATAATTAGACTTGTGTAAAATTATATAGCAGATGAAATTATTCAAGATACTACCTTTTCTCTTTACAATGTCGGTTTTCATCGCTGCATGCAGCGATGAAACCGACTTTTCTTCCGACCCCACGCATCGTCTTACCTTTGCTGCCGAAGAGATTTCCTTCGACACATTGTTTACCACGGTGCCTTCGTCGCGCAGTGGTATGATGGTGTATAACCGCAACGATAAGGCGTTGCGAATAACAAGCGTGGAGTTGTTGAGCGGTGGCGACAGCGGTTTCCGTGTGCTTGTAGATGGGCAGTACGGTACATTTATTCAGAATATTGAAATATGGAGTAACGACAGCCTTTATGTTTTTGCCGAGCTCACCCCTCCCAAGAATGGTGCCGAGAAACCATTGAAAGTGGAAGACAAATTGCGTTTCACTCTTGAAAGCGGTGTGCAGCAGGAGATTGCATTGTCGGCATACGGGCGCGATGTCTCGTTTATGCGTGCCGTTAAGGTAAAGAGCGACTCTCTTATTACAGCAGGGCACTATGTGGTGTACGACAGCCTTGTGGTTGCCGAGGGTGTTACCCTCACTATTGCCGAGGGGGCTAACCTCTACTTTCATGACAAGGTGCCTATGGTTGTAAGGGGCACGTTGTCGGCAGTTGGTACAAAAGAGAAACCTATTATATTCCGTGGCGACCGTACCGATAATATGTTCAGTTACCTTCCCTACGATCGTATTCCTGGGCAATGGGATGGCATAGTGCTTGCGCCCACAAGCAACGGCAATATGTTTGAGCACTGCGATATACACAGTGCCAACTATGGAATAAAGGTGGAACCTGGCGATGAAACAGCCCAACGCATTACCATGAATGCATCGCGCTTGGAGAATTTTTACGGAAATGCTCTTGAACTTGTGCAGGCTCATGCCGATGTTACCAATACACTGCTTGCCAATGCCGGCGGGAACTGTGTGAAGGTTGTGGGCGGTAATGTCAATTTTATTCATTGCACAATAGCCAATTTCTTCGTTTACAAGGTGCGCGATGTGGCACTTACCCTGCATAACTCATACAGCACAACACCTGCACCTCTCCTTGGTGCCAATTTTATAAACTGTTTGATAACAGGCAGTAAAAAAGACGAGCTAATGGGCTATCTTACCGACTTGGGCGAGGAGATGCCATCAGGCAAGAACTACCATTTTGAGAATTCTCTCATTAATACCGTTGTGGGCGACGATGAAAATTTTGTAAACGTAACCATTGACGAAAAGGATGTCTCGCCATTTGCCGCAGAGCATTTTGTAACCATCGACCACGATGTGTTCTTATACGATTTTCATTTGACCGACCAATCGACAGCGCGCTCAATGGGCTGCGAAACCTTTTTGAACGATGAAAAACTTCGCTACGACAAGGATGGCGTGTTGCGCGAGCCGGGATTTGTAGATGTTGGTTGCTATCAATATGTCAATGTACCCGATGATGGTGAAACAGAAGAGTGATAGAGTAGTGCTATGGGAAGAAAAAAGTTTTCAGAACGCGAGATAAAAATCATACGCAAACTGCTTGGCAGTAAATTGTCGGGCAGCCGTGGACAGCAAAAAATGGTGCGCCACACCTTGCGCACGGTTTTTGAATTCAATATATCTGATTTTAACATCCAGGGCAAGGCTTTTGGCCCTACCGACCTTGACGAGTGTGTGCGCCGCGGGCGCATCCAGGTACTCGACGAAGCTACTATAGAGACCATGAAGGCGCGTTATGCCGAGAAGAAACAGCGCGAGGAGGCGTTGCTTCAAGCCGAGGCGGTTGCCAATGGCGAGGTGGTCGATTGGCAGCAGGTGCTTAAGGAATGGAATGATTATTATGGGGTTAATGAATAAATAAACCGCCACGGTGATGACTGTGGCGGTTTATTTGTTTTATTCGTGATGATAGGGCAGGTGGTTTATGATTGTGTATGCACGGTACAGCTGCTCAATGAAAAGCAAGCGTATCATCTGATGCGAGAATGTCATTTTTGAAAGTGAGAGCTTTTCGTGTGCAGCATCATAAACCTTTTGCGAGAAACCATAGGGGCCGCCCACCACAAAAACCAACCTTTTTGTGGATATATTCTGCTTGTGTTCTATCCAGGCTGCAAACTCGGTGGAACGGTACTCCTTGCCGCCCTCGTCGAGCAACACCACGCGGTCGCCGGCTTGCAGCGCTTTCAGGATATATTCCCCTTCCTGCTCCTTTTGCTGTGCCTCGCTCAGTTTGCGGGCATTTTTCAGTTCGGGTATTATCTCCATATCAAACTGTGCAAAGTGGCTCACTCTTTGGGTGTAATCCTTTATCCCGGCTATGATGTTAGAATCTACGGTGCGCCCCACCACAAGTAATGTAATCTTCATTTTGCTCTGCTTTTTTCTGTCGGCGAAGATAGTGCTTTTTACTCTAATTTTCTAATTAATTGCCTGCCGGGTGCAAAACTCTGCCCCTCTTTTTTGCAGTAATAATGGGAATTGTCTATCTTCGCAAAAAATATCATATACTATGAATATTAAAGACGAACTTATCGATAAACTTATCGATCTTGCTTTTGCCGAGGATATTGGCGATGGCGACCACACAACCCTCTCATCAATCCCTGCCGATGCAATGGGAAAGAATATGTTGCTTATAAAGGAGGATGGCGTTCTTGCCGGCGTGGAGATGGCAAAAAGAATATTTGCCCGCTTTGACAATACATTGCAGGTGGAGGTGCTCATTGAAGATGGTGCCGAAGTAAAGAAGGGCGACATAGCCATGTATGTAACAGGTAGTGTGCGCTCGCTGTTGCAAACAGAGCGTCTTATGCTCAATGTAATGCAGCGTATGAGTGGTATTGCCACAATGACACGCAAGTATGTGCGCCGTTTGGAGGGTACAAACACCCGTGTGCTCGATACTCGCAAAACAACCCCCGGAATGCGTATCATGGAGAAAGAGGCTGTGCGTATTGGTGGTGGTGTGAATCACCGCATAGGTCTGTTCGATATGATATTGCTCAAAGATAATCATGTGGATTTTGCAGGTGGCATAACAGCTGCCATAACTCGCGCGCAAGAGTACTGCAAGGTCAATGGCAAGGATTTGAAAATAGAAATAGAGGTGCGCAACTTTGACGAATTGCAGGAGGTGCTCGACCTTGGCGGTGTGCAGCGCATTATGTTCGATAATTTCGACACCGAGAAAACGCGCAAGGCAGTGGAAATGGTTGCCGGCCGTTACGAAACAGAGTCGTCGGGTGGTATCACTTTCGATACACTGCGCGATTATGCTCTCTGTGGTGTAGATTATATTTCGGTAGGTGCCCTCACTCACTCTGTTAAGGGACTCGATATGAGTTTCAAAGCGGTAAAATAGCCTCTTTTCATTGGCACTTTTTGGCTTTTGGTCGAATTTTGTCGTAATAGAGTGTTCTTTTAGATAAAAGTTTGTAAATTGCAAGGCAATTTTGATTGCCTTGCAATTATTTATTTTAATTAGGAATATTTATTTACGGGGAATGTATAAGGGCAGGGTTGCTATAGAGTATATCATATATTTTCTTTTCTGGGTGGCGCTTTTCCTGTCTCCCTTTTGGGGATTTATACTTGGCCACTCCACCTCGGCTGTGGAGTGGGAGCTTGTTTTTCGTTTCTGGGTATATTTGTTACCTGCCTTTATCTTGTTCTTTGTGAACAATAACCTGCTTATGCCTTTTCTTCTTTTGAACAAAAAGAGGGAGAGGCATTATTTGCTATACCTTATATGTATAATAGCGTTGGCCTATTTTGGTGCGCTCCTTGTAACATCGGCAAGAGACGATGTGAATGTGCCGCCGCACAGGCGCAGTGCCCACATGATGGCTCGCCCCAATGGCGGCATGCCCTCTCGCAAAGCCCCGCGAATGCAGGCATATGCAATATACACCGAGGCGCAGCCCACCATACACTCTTTTTTCTGTGAAAACGCGCCACACAATATCAAGATGTCGCCACCCGAGAGGAATATGCCTTTTGCTTTTCTGCACCCCGACAGTGTGCAGATTCTGCTCATAGTCTTTGTGCTGGCATTTAATATTTGCGTGCGCCTCTTCTTCCTCACATTGCGCAACGACGACCATCTGCGCGAGGTTGAAAAGGAGAAACTGCGCACCGAACTCGATTACCTGAAATATCAGATAAATCCACATTTTTTCATGAACACACTCAACAATATCCATGCTCTCATTGATATTGATGCAAGCAGGGCGCAGGAGGCTGTCATAGGTCTTTCAAAAATGATGCGCTATGTGTTGTACGATGCTCATTCGCAGTTGGTATTGCTCCAAAAAGAGATTGAGTTCATTAACAGCTATGTGGAACTCATGCGGTTGCGTTATACATCGGCACTTAAAATAAAAACCTCGTTCCCGCCTGTTGCCGAGGAGTATTATGTGCCATCATTGCTCTTTGTGTCGTTCCTCGAGAATGCCTTTAAGCATGGTGTTTCCCATAATCAAGAATCATCGATAGATGTGGCAGTGTCTGTGGAGAATGAGAGAATCCGTTTCTCCTGTTCCAATAGTAGTGCTGGGGAAGGCAACGCCACGCAAGAACGCTCGCACTCGGGTATAGGCATAGATAATGTGCGCAAGCGTCTTTCGCTCATTTATGGAGAGGATTATTCCCTTGAAATAGAGAAGAACAAAATAAAATTCAGTGTAATATTAAAAATTCCCGCGCAATATGATAAGGTGTATATTGGTTGATGATGAGCCGCTGGCTCTTGTTCAGTTACAGAAGTATGTGGATAGAGTACCATTCCTGCATTGCGTAAAGGCGTGCAGTTGTGCAACAGAGGCCATGGAGGTGCTGTCGGCCGAGGAGGTTGATGTTATGTTCGTGGATATAAACATGCCCGATGTAAACGGTCTGCAACTTGTGCGCTCGTTGATGAACACTCCGTTGGTTGTATTTACAACGGCCTATTCCGAATATGCGATAGATGGCTTTAAGCTCGATGCCATAGATTATCTGCTCAAACCATTCTCTTTTGAGCAGTTTGTAAAGGCTGCCAACAAGGTGAATGAAATATATGCCCTGCGCCACAAAGCATCGCAGGGTTACAGCGAGGATGGCACCTTATCCGATGATTGCCTCTTTGTGAAATCGGATTATCGTATGTTGCGCATTCCGATATCAAGTATAAAATACATCGAGAGCATGAGCGAGTATGTGCGCATATATGTTGAAGGGCATAGCAGGCCCATTGTCTCGCTCATGAGCATGAAGAAGATTGAGGATTTCCTTCCCTCGCACATGTTCATGCGTGTTCATCGCTCGTACCTTGTGAACCTTAACAAGATTGTAGAGGTGTCGCGCATGCGTATTGTCTATGATGCCGATGTATATGTGCCCATAGGCGATATGTATAAGGATAAATTCTTTGAGTATATTGATAAACATTTTGTCGGCAAGAATAGTTGATAAAGTGTGTGGCTCTGGGTTGCCATGTATTACATAACAATTAGGAAATAATGATATGAGTAACGAAGAATTAATGCGCCGTGCAATAGACCTGGCTGTGGAGAATGTGAAGAGTGGTGGTGGTCCCTTTGGTGCTGTCATAGCACGCGACGGGCATATAATATCCACAGGGGTAAACCGTGTAACGGCCAATAACGACCCCACGGCCCATGCCGAGGTGAGTGCTATACGCGCAGCCTGCACCAAGCTTGGTACATTTAACCTTGAAGGTTGTGTAATATATACATCATGCGAGCCTTGTCCCATGTGCTTGGGGGCTATCTATTGGGCTCATATAGATAAAATATATTATGGCGCCAACCAACACGATGCTGCCGCGATAAACTTCGACGATTCGTTTATTTACCGCGAGCTGGAACTTCCCATGAACAAAAGGCGTAAACCGGTGGAGAATCTGTTGCACAACGAAGCCCTTGCCCCATTTAATCTGTGGCGCGAGAAGGAGGATAAGGTAGTGTATTGAAATGAAAAAAGGATTGAGCCGCGGCTCAATCCTTTTTTCATTTATTTAAGAGTCTTATAATGCAGTATATGAATGGTTATGCCTGTGGCAAGCAATAGAAAAAGTATGCGTAACCACCACTCATGGGCAATGCCAAATGTGCAATATAGCAGAGTTGCCCACACGAGCGATACCGATATTACCTTTACGCGTAGCGATATTGCTTTATTCTCTCTGAAATTGCGAATATATGTACCAAGCCTCGGATGGTTCATGAGCCACTCATATAGCCGTGGCGAACTGCGAAAATACAATGCGGCCGAAAGCAACAGAAATGGTGTAGTTGGTAGCATAGGCACAAAAATACCAATGATGCCAAGTGCCAGCGATAGGCTTCCTAAAAATGCCAAAATATATTTCATAAATATCAGTGTGATGCGTGGTAAGCGGTGGCGAAATTACTAAATTTATTCCTATTAACAGCTAAAACCCGCTTTTGGTGCTAAAAAAAAGCACTTTTTTTTTATTTGTTCAAAAAAAGTCGTACATTGCAAAAGAAAACTAATATTAACCATAAACAGATACTCGTATGAAACGAATGATGTTGCTTTTTGCAGCCCTTTTAATAGGGGGTGCCGCTTATGTGAACGCACAGCAGGTTGTTGATAAGGACCTTTGCGGCTTGTGGCAATATGTTGAAGAACGTGTGGCTCCCGATGGCTCTATCCAATACATTGGCAAGCCTGTGTTTAAGAGTATAAATCAGGATAACTCCTATTTTGCAATGGTGTGTGTAACCATTGATGTTGCAGGCAGCGAAAAGGAGAAACCCTACTCGGTAACAGAGACCTATGTTACACAGCGTGGCGAAATAGAGGTAAAGGCTGTAGGCAACTATCTGGAATACATTGCCGAACACTACACAAATCCCGGTCTCACAAATACCATTACAAGCTTGAAGTATGAGTTCAAGGATGCCGATAAGAATATAATGTATATCGAATATCTCACAGCCAACAACAATGATACATGGTTTGGAGAGACTTGGAGAAAGGTACAGCCCTTTGGAAGTAAATGATAAAAACGATAACAATAAAAAAATCCGAGAAATATTTCTCGGATTTTTTATTGTCAATTAAAGTCGGACATATCCACCAGCTTGTTCATTATGGCATACACGGTGAGGCCCGAGATGCTGTTTATACCCAATTTCTGCGATATGTTGCGGCGGTGCGAGATTACAGTGTAAATGGATATGTTGAATTCGTCGGCAATCTCCTTGTTGGTCTTTCCTTTTGCCACTGCGGTGAGTATATCGCGTTCGCGTGTTGATAGTTCGTTAATGTCGTTCCTTGGTACTTGTGTGGCATCCTCAATCGCACTTCTCAGTTTCTGTACTATGCGTTGTGCGCTGTCGTATATGCCTATACAACCATTGTATTGGCGCAACACGCTCTCCTCGTAGCTTGCTTGTGTAAGTGCCACAATGGTTAGATTCTCCTTGCCAAAGTATGAGCGTATGTCGAACCGTTCATTGTAGTCTATAACCACGGGGTTTATTATGATTATATCGATGTCGCTGTTCTGCGCATTGAAATAGCTCGGATTGCTCAGTGTTTGAACAATAGTGAACTCGGGGCTGCGAGCTATTATGGCCGATATGCCTGCCGATACAATCTCCGACGGCTCTATCAGCAATATCTTGTATTTGTTACTCTTCTCCATACTCTTTTTCCATAATTTCCACCAAGGGAATAAGCAGTTTGTTCTCTATGAGCGAGTGCTTGCGCAAATCGTTTTCAACAGCATAAATATCGTTTAGCAAATCGAATCGCACCAACGATGAGTGTTCCTCGGGCAGATATTTTATGATGATGTTTTTAAGGTCATTTAGTTTCTCGCTTATGTTGCTGTGGTTGTCCTCGAATTTACTTATCTGATAGGCATCATCGTTTTTCTTGCCACCCGCTTGCAGGCTTTCGATGTAGGGGAATACAATATCCTCTTCGTATCTGAAGTGGTTGTTTACCTCGTTGTCGTAATCGTCGTAGAATTTGTCTATCAGACGGCGGTTTACATCGTCAAGTTCCTTTACAAGGTTGTGTACGCTGTTGTGTATGGTGGGGAAGCATACCTCGGTGTAGAACTTGTGCGATGCACGCAAGTAGGTTGTTATATTGGCAATGTCGCTCTTGGCAAGCTCTTCGATGTGCGGACGGTAGTGACGGAACGAGTATATATTGCATATTTCCAAGAACAGCGCAGTGGATATGTTGTAGCGGGTGCATATATCCTGTACGGTAGCTTCGCCGAATCCTAAACGTATGTTCAGGCGTTGGAGGATTGATAGCAGGCTGTTGTCGGCAGCAATAAGTTCTGCCATCTTCATCTGTTTTTTGTATGTTGTCTCTATTGTCATCTGTTTTTCTGTTTTTTAGTTGTTATCATAATAGTCCTCCTATGAGGTAAACAATGTAGCCTGCCACCCATGCCACTGCAGTATTATATACCACCGAGAAGAGTGCCCACATGCGGCTCCCTGTCTCTGTTGCAATGGTTGCAATGGTTGCAATGCATGGGAAAAAGAGCAGGATGAATACAAGGAATGCGGCAGCAGAACGCGGAGTGAAGTCGCCCGACTTTATAAGGTCCTCTTCAATACCGGCCTCGGTGTCGCTGCTGTAAAGTACGCCAAATGTGCTCACTACAAGTTCCTTTGCCGGAATACTTGTTATGATGGCCACGCTTGAGCGCCAATTCTGCCCAAGTGGTGCCATTACCGGCTCTATGGCGCGCCCAATCATTCCAATGAATGACGATTCGTAGCCTCCGCCGTTTGCAATCTGTTCTGTATTGGCGGGTGAGCCATGGTTGTTCTCCGCTGGGCGTGGGAAATAGCTGAGGAACCATATTATGATTGTTGCAACAAGTATTGTTGTGCCTATTTTCCTTATGTACTGTTCGCACTTTTCCCACATATGGCGCAGTGTGGCACGCAGTGTGGGTATGCGGTAGGGTGGCAGCTCCATTACAAATGGTGTCTCGTCTTTTTTGAAGCGTGTGCAGCGCAGCAATCGTGCGGTTAGCACGGCTACAACTATTCCCAGCAGGTATAGCGAAATGAGCACGGTGGGGGCATATCCGGGGAAGAATGCTCCCGCAAACAGTACCAATACCGGCAAGCGCGCACTGCACGACATAAATGGAGTTACCAATATGGTTATTATGCGGCTACTGCGGCTCTCAATGGTGCGGGTGGCCATTATGGCCGGCACGTTGCACCCAAATCCCATGAGCATGGGGATAAAGGATTTACCATGCAATCCCATCTTGTGCATGAGCCTGTCCATTATGAATGCGGCACGTGCCATGTACCCCGAATCCTCCATAAGCGATATAAAGAGATACAGTATCAGTATCTGCGGAATAAATACTGCCACACTGCCCACTCCGCCTATAATGCCGTCTACAACAAGGTCCTGTATTGCCCCTTCGGGTATGATATGTTTCACCCAATCGCCCAAAAGTAAGAAGAGGCTATCAATCCAATCCTGTGGGTAAGCACCAAGGAGGAATACCGTATAGAACATTACCCACATTACGAGTATGAATATGGGGAAGCCGAGCCAGCGGTTTGCCACAAGGCGGTCTATGCGGTGTGTGTGTCTATGCGTGTCTTTGTTGCCGGGCGTGAATGTTTCCTGTAACGCACCATTTATGAAACCATATTTGGCATCGCTTATGGCTGTTTCAACATCTATGTTCAGGCTTGCCTGTATCCTCTTGGCGGCGCGGTCGGCCATCGTTTCCCATCGGCTCAGATTGGTGCAGGCGTGCAGTTGTGCCATGGCCTCTTTGTCCTGTTCCAAAAGTTTAAGTGCCCAATAGCGCACGGGAAATTGGTAGGGCAGGTCGCTTGCTTTGTGCATCTCCTCGGAGAGGGGAGCAAGCTCGCTTTCGAGCGTGTTACCATAGTTTATGTGTATGTGTCTTATGGTATTGTTTTTGCCCTCGAACAGCTCAATGACAATGTCGAGCAGCTTGTCCAATCCCTTTCCTGTCTTTGCAATCACCGGCACCATGGGGATACCCATCATACCGCCAAGGTGTTCGTAGTCTATGTTCGCGCCGCTTGCCAGCAGTTCGTCGTACATGTTTAGTGCAACAACGGTACGCAGGTTCATGTCGATAAGCTCGGTGGTTAGGTACAGATTGCGCTCGATGTTCGATGCCACAACCGAATTTATTATAATGTCGGGCATCTGCTCAAAAAGGTGGCGACGTACATAAATCTCCTCGGGCGAATATGCCGCGATGGAGTATGTGCCGGGCAGGTCGGTAATGTTTATGCGGTAGCCTTTGTAGTTGAAACTGCCTGTTTTGGCATCTATGGTAACACCGCTGTAATTGCCCACATGCTCGTTCTCGCCCGCAACGGCATTGAATATGGATGTTTTTCCGCTGTTTGGGTTACCCACAAGGGCAACATTTATCACATTGTTCTTTTTGGTGGATACCTTGCGCTGTGTGCAATTCCTGCATGCGCAGCCGTTACACTCTTCGCATGCCGAAAAACAGCTGAACGATGGCGCGGGAGTGAGTTCCTTTTTTGCCTCTTCCTCGGGCAGTACCTCAATCATGTCGGCCTCGCCACGGCGCAAGGATACATCGTAGCCCATTATGTGGTATTTTATGGGGTCGTGCATGGGGGAGTCGAGGACCGATTGTACCTTCTCTCCTCTAATGAAACCCATCTCCATTATTCGTTTGCGGAATCCTCCATGCCCCGACAAACGCACAATGACAGCGGTTTCCCCGTTTTTAAGCTCCGAAAGTTTCATATATTGTTTTCTCTTTTCTTCTTTTATTATGATTCTTTTTGCAATAGGATGGTTCAACCCTATTTTTGCTTTGCAAAAATAGCTCCCTTTTCCTACTCTCGCAATAGTTGTTTTTTGTAAAATAACCTGTTTAGTGGTTATTAATGACTATAAGTGTGTCGTTTTTTTGTATTTTTTTATCAAAATACCTATATGTTGTTACTGTTTTGTGTGAAAATCATATTTTTAGTGATTGCAGGCTTGCTTTTTACACTATACTTTTGCATCAAGAATAAACCAGACAATAAATTGTATTATCCCCAATCAGCAAGGTGGGTTCAGTCCTTTCCTGCCAAGCATAACAGAGGGCATCGCGCGTAAGCCGGCGATGCCCTCTGCTGTTTAAGTATGATTAGTTATCTTTTTTATTTAGTTCGCAAGTAGCGATATGAGGCCCACAACGCCTATTGCTACAGCTGCTGCACTTGCCACATCGTTGTCGCAATGATAATGCACGCGGGGTGCAGGGTGATGCACTACAACGGGGCGAGGAGCAGGGTGGTGTACCACTACGGGCGGGGGGCAGCTGTGTGTAACGTGAACGGGAGCCGGTGCATGGTGATGAACCACCTGTGGCTTGTGATGCACAACCTGCGGCCTGTGGTGTACCTCTGGCTTGTGCTTGGCAACTACTTTGTGGTTATTTGCCACATGATGTCTGTTATCTCGTTTCTCCACTATTATATCCTTGCGGTTGCCACCTCTGTTGGGGGTGCGACTCTCAATGCGGGGGCGGTTGTTATCTCTGTTCTTCTGTGCCATCATTTGGGCAGGCATAAGCATTGAACTTACAAGTACTGCAATCATCATAATCTTTTTCATAATCTTCACAATTTAATGGTTAAACATTTTCTGTTGTTTCTGTGGTAGCAAAGGTATGAATGAGAAAATCTCCCCGCAACGATATTTTCCTAATCGTTGCGGGGAGATTCCCTATTTAGTGAGGGATTTCTCCCTTGTCTCTTTTTTATTTACTGCTCTTGAGGTATGAGCCTATCGATAGCAGCCATGCCGCCACAATGCTCACAGCCATACCGATAGCTCCGTAGAGCAGGAAGTTGGCGTCGGTGTATTCGCTCATAAGGAATACCACAATCTCGCCTGCCACAAATCCGGCAAGTGCGGCGTACCCCTTTACACGTTTCATAAACACGGCAATGAAGAAGAGGCCGCCCAATCCGCTGGTTAGCAGTCCAAGTACCTCGTTGAAGAAATCAAGGAACGATTGTATGTTCCATGTTGCCATGAGCAAGGCAAGCAACAGGCCTATCATACCACTTACTATCGAGCCCCAACGTGCCACCACTACCAATTGTGAATCGGTGGTTGAGGGGCGGAACCGCTTCCAAAAGTCGATGGAGAATGCTGTGGCCACGCTGTTGATGTTGCTCGAAATTGTACTCATGGTGGCGGCGAATATTGCGGCTATGAGCGCACCGGCAATGCCGGCAGGCATCTGGCTCATCATGAAGAAGGGGAAGATGGCATCAGATTGTCCCATGGTGATATCGAGCTCTGCGGGGTGCGTTTTGTAGAAAGTATAAAGGCCTGTACCTATCATATAGAAGGCCACCGATACAAACACGCTCATCACGCCGTTTACCAAAATACCGCGGCCGGCCGCCTTTTCGTCGGGAGTGGTGAGGTAACGCTGTATCACCGTCTGGTCCGATGTATATGATATAAGGTTGTTTGCAAGGCCTCCAAGCAGAATAACCCACCATGTGGCTTGCGACCATGTGTTGTTGAGGTTAAACAGTTGGAATTTGTCATTGTCCATGGCTATGTCGATGCAACCGCTAATGCCACCCTCGGTGCTCATAGCCAAATATACCACGGCAAACAATGCACCGAATACAAGTATAAGCCCCTGAATAACATCGCCCCATATAACAGCCTCCACGCCACCCATGGTGCAGTAGATTATGGTTACCAATCCCATGAGTACTATGCACATATATATATCTATGCCTGTTACGGCTGTGAGTGCCAGCGAGGGGAGGTATAGTACAATGGCCATGCGCACAATCATGAACACAGAGAACAGTGTAGATGCCAGCAGGCGTGTAAAGAGGTTGAAACGCTGCTCAAGTATCTCATATGCGCTGGTAACATTCAGTTTGCGGAAGTATGGCAGATAGTACTTAATTACGGGGAAACTTACAAGCAATATCATCCACAGCATGGGGTAATAGGTCCAGTCTGTGGTATATGATTTTGCGGGGATGGTCATATAGGTGATGGCCGATAGCATGGTGGCATAAATGCTTATACCGGCAGCCCACCAGGGAATGCGACCGCCGCCCTTGAAGAAGTCATCAGCGCTGTTCTCCTTGCGCATAAAGTAGATTCCCATGCCCAGCATGCTTATGAGGTAGAGTATCAATATAGTCCAGTTGAGCCATCCAAAGCTCTTGTCGTTTGTTACCTCGATGTGGGTTACATCACTGCTGCGCACCCCGGGCATCAATTCGCCCCCGCTGTAACTCCAACCCTTTCCACCTGTCTCGGCTGTGAGGCAGGCACCGGCGCGTGCCAGCAGGCTGTTGCCGGGCAACAGGCCCCATGAGTCGGTGATGGTGTGGTATATGAGTACATCCTTGCGGAAATTGTACCATTCGGGTGAGTGGCGCAGATAGAGGCTGTCCTGCTCACCTTTTATTGCGCTGAGGAATATGTCGTGATTGACGCCGCCAAAGAATATTACATGGCTGTAACCAACTGCGCTGCATGTGCTGCCCACAACGGCTTGGCGCACCTGCTCGCGCTTGCCATCATCTGTATTGTCGTTCCACGCCATGGTGGGTGTTGTGCGTCTCCATTGTGAGGCATCCGCTACACCTTTCTTTAATTCGGCAACGGGTATATATACACCATCGGTATGTACCATGGCTTCATGCCCATCGCTCTTTGGTTGGTATCCGCCAAAAACAAAAAGGGCATAACCGTTTGCCGTGTTTTGCACGGCAACGCATGGTTGCAGGCGGCAGCCATCGGGCAGGGTGGCTGCTACGCTCCAAGCCTTGCCCTCACAGGGAAATTTAAGAGCATATACCTCCTTGTTTGGTATGCCGTTGCTTTGTCCGCCGACTACCCATATAGTGCCGTCGTGGTATGTGGCGGCAAAATTGTCAATCCCTTTGGGCAACGCAGCAATGGTGGCTCGGGTGCCATCGGTTGCATTTGTGAAGGTACACTCGCCAAGCGAACCTGTGGCATCCATTCCACCTATATACACCACGCCGTCGGGTACTTGCACCGCAGCTCCGTAAGCACAGGGATAATATACTTTCTCGCCACCATCGGCACAAGGCACGTTGGGGAAATTGCATCCTCCGTATGTTGCCAATTCGCCCTTTATCCACCCTGCATAGTGCCCCGAAACGGCTCTATCCATGGGTGTTGAAGGCTGCACTATAACTCGGTTCTGCGCCATGCCGAGCATGCAGCAGAGGAGCAGTGATAGTAATAGATATTTTTTCATAAAGTAATTATTGTACGCGTTTTCAATGATGATGAAAATACTTTGTGTGGTTATTTTGTCAATATATCGCACAATTCGTATGCCTTTATCATCATTCTCGGTATGTGGAATGGGCCTTTGAAGATATTGCCCTTGGCCGGCTGTGCTACAGTGCCGTCGCGATGCAGATAGCCGTACCATTCGCCACACTCATTATCGGGGAAGTGCGCGTATGTCCACTCGCTTATCTGCTTGTGCCAAATGAGGTACTTCTCGTCGCCTGTTGCTTCATAGGCATATAGTGTGGCGATGATAGCCTCGGTTTGCGGCCACCAGAATTTCATATCCTGCGAGTAGTCCTGTGGTGGCAGGTTGCGGCAGTCGCGGAAGTTGATTATACCGCCATACTGCTTGTCCCAGCCCCACTCCCAGGACCAATCGAGAATTTGCAGGGCCTGTGCGGTGAGTTCCTTCTCCCATCCGCGATGCTTTGCCTCCTCCAATAGGAACCAGGCTGTTTCAATGCAGTGTCCGGGGTTTATAACACGGCCGTTGCAAGTGTCTATGAATTCTCCGTTGGGGCCCACCATCTCAAGCAGTGCTTTGAATTCGGGTTTCATAAAATCCTTCAGCGATTCTATCGACTCGTCAATCTGCTTGTCGAGTACAGGGTCGCTTATTACATTGCGTATGCGCGACGCTGTGTTTATAAGTATCATCACCAGCGAGTGTCCCTTTGCTTGCAGGCTGTCGAGATATTTGGCAGGCATGTATCCGGGTGTAGCCACAAATTTGCGTATATCCTTAAAGAGGGCAAGCGCTTTTTCGGCATAGCTCTTGTCGCCCGATGCCTTTGAGTATTCGGCCATTGCTATTGCGGCAAAACTCTCCGAGAATACATAACGGCGCTTGCGCAGGGGGGTACCATCGGCCATTACCTCAAAATACATGCGCCCGTCGCTGTCAAAGCAGTGCGCCTCAATAAAATCTATGGTGCTTTTTGCAGCCGCAAGCCACTCGGGGTTTTTCTCTATTGTGTTATAGGCGAAACTGCATACAAATGCAAAACGTCCTTGAAACCACACCGATTTTGTGCTGTCCATGAGCGAGCCGTCGCGGTCGAGGCAAGTGTAAATGCCACCGTTTACACGGTCAAGTCCGTTCTTCAGCCAAAAGGGCATGATGTTCTCGCACAAATCCTTTTTATAACTCTCTTGCCAAGCGGCAATATATTTTTTCCAATCCATAGCAGTGCGGTTAATTAAAATTTATTACAACGCTCAAAGAAATTAATGGCTTCAAGTTCCTTGCGCATGGCAGCCTCCTCCTCGTCTGTCATATTCTGGAACGGGGTGCGGTTTTTGCCCAGGTCGAGGCCTATGAGTTTCATTATTCTCTTTCCGCCCACAATGTTTCCACGATAGTGGCATATTACATTGATAACCTCTTGCGAGAAGTTCTGCAACTCGCGGGCCTTCTCCAAATCTCCTGCGTTCCATGCCTCTATGATGCCGGCAAGGTTGCAACCATTGTAGTTGGTTGTGCCGCCTATGCCACCCTGTGCGCCACCCATGGCAAGGCAGGGGAGGATGGTTTCATCCTGTCCGTGCAGCATATCGAATTTGCCATTCTTGTATAGGCGGCATTGGTTATACTCGTAGAGGCTCTCATATGTATATTTAATGCCTGCAAAATTTGGAATGCGGCCATCCACCGCCTCCAAGAATTTAACCATGGGGAGGAAAGCGCCGTTGAACGCGGGAATATGGTAGAAATAGAATGGTAGCCCTGGTGCTGCCGATGCTATCTCCTCACAATATCTCACAAGTTCTTCAACACGGCCCACTTTGGGGAACGGGGGTGCCATTGCTCCAATGCCGAACACTCCCAATTTTTGCGCATGCTCGGCCATGCGACGGCTCGATTTTACACAAGTGCTGCCCACGTGTACTATAATCTTGAAATCTTTGGGTGCAGCAGCCACCCAAGCCTCGGCAAGTTTCATTCTCTCCTCCTCGGTGAGCATATATCCCTCGCCCGATGAACCGTTTATAAACACTCCTTTCATGCCATTCTTTGCAAGCATCTGTGCATATGCGGGAATGGGCTCGTAGTTTACTTCTCCGTTTTCATGGAACGGGGTAAAGGGGGCATCGATAAGGCCAATGATTTTTTCCATAATATTTGATGTTTGATTAGTTATTTTATACAAAATATGTTGTTATTTAAGCTTTGCTTTCTATCTCATATCGAACGTATGTGAGACATCCCGTCTGTTATTTTCAGAATCCTCCACTACGTGTTCGGAATGACAAAACGGCTTTTAGTCGTATGGTTGTGTGCTGTCAGCGAGTTTCTATTAAAAAGTACCTATTTAATATATCAATGCAAAAAAAGACAAAAAAAACAGAACGTACAAATTTTACTCTCTTTAATGGTCTATACCTTCAAAAATAGCTTTTGCTTATATAGCAGGCGTAATATAAAGAACAGTATTATGCTGTTTGCAGTGGTGAGTAACACTGTATACCAATCGCTGCCAATGTACTGCTCGGTGCCACGCAACAGCGATGCTGCCACGCTGCGGAAGTTAATGATCTCGCCAATGAGATAGGCTGTTATTGCGTTGCAACCATAATACAAAAGCCACTCCCACCCTTTGCGGTGTCCTTTAACATCTATCCACCAATAGAAAAGCGCAAGCAACAGGTAGCAAAGGCCCCCGCTGTAAATGGTCATGCTGCCATTCCATATACGCTTTACCATGGGTTGCCATATGTCCCACACAAGGCCCGCTGCAACAAGCGATGCACCCACAGCAAGTAGTGTGATGGCTGTGCGCTTGCGGTTATCTTCTCCGTTTTTTATGAGTGTGCCGGCAAGGCTTCCCATAGCCACCGTGCAGCAGAACGTGAGGCTGCTCCACACCCAAGTGTAGTCGTACCAAGGGGCAAATATGACACTGCCGTCGGCTGCCACATGGCTCTGGTCGCGGAAACGGCCGAGAATGAATTTATCAACTTCGCAAGCAAAATTGCCTTGCGGTGTGTCGTCGCCCCAAAGCATCATGGGCACGGTATATGTTGCAAGCAATGCAATTAAAACCATTATCTGTGTGCGGGGCTTTAAGTATAGCACCAACGGTACTGTGAGCAGATAGCCCACGGCTATTGCTTGCAGGGTGTTGCTGTATAGGTAAACGGCATCGGGATTTAGCGACAGTATGTTGCCTTGTACCAGAATACCAAGCGCAAATAGAATGATAAAGCGTTTAAGCACTCTTTTCCACAACATTGCTGCGCTGTTCTGTTTAAGGTACTTTGGGAGCGAGAAAGGCATTGTAACCCCCGACATAAAAAGGAACAACGGCATCACAAGGTCCCACGCTCTGAACCCCTCCCATGGGGCATGGTCGAGTTGAGCAAGCAAGGTGTTGTTGAGTGCTTCGTTGTCTATTGTGAGCAAAGCGGCACGCAACACCGGTTGCAGGCCCACAAGCATAAAGAGGTCGAGTCCACGCAATACATCAAGCGACAGTAATCTTTCGTTCTTTTTCATATAGTGGCGTAATTTATATTCGCAGTTGCGAAGATAATCTTTTTTTTATAATTTTGAGCAATAAAAACAGACAGGCAGTACAACAGATGAATATAGAACCAATAGCATATTTTCGCTCCTCGCTTACCACAAAATTCGGAGTACCACGCCAGAGTGGGCTTGCCCATGAACTTTGCGGTACCATTGTGTTTGTGCCCAAGTATCGCAACGCCACCGCATTGCGCGGGCTCGAGGGGTTCGATTTCCTTTGGCTCATCTGGGGTTTCTCGGCCAATATAAGAGAGGGGGCAGGGTGGAGCCCCACAGTGCGCCCGCCCCTGCTTGGCGGTAACACAGCAATGGGAGTGTTTGCCACACGCTCGCCCTTTCGCCCCAATAATTTAGGGCTCTCATCGGTGAAAATAGTGGCAATAGAGGATACCGCTGCCGATGGAGTGGTTATTCATGTGCAGGGTGCCGACCTTATGAACAACACTCCCATTTACGATGTAAAGCCCTATGTAACATATAGCGATGCGCACCCGCAGGCACGCAGCGGCTTTGTCGATGAAAAGGCATGGCAATGCCTCTCGGTCAATATCCCGCAAGAGTATGAGCACTTTTTTACTCCACAGGATTTCAAAGCGTTGAGGCAGTTGCTATCATTGGACCCCCGCCCGCAGTATCAGGAGAGCCCCGAAAGGGTGTATGGCATGCCCTTTGCCGGCTATGATGTGCGCTTTACAGTGCAAGGAACCAAACTAAATGTGGTGGATGTTGTTTTGTTATAAATTCTTGCATATTTGTATAAGAGAGATTATATTTGCAACACAATTACCAATATATGCCGCTCATCAGCGTAAGTAATCAGACCTTTAATTAGGCGGTTCTTATGGGGTGGGCGGTTTTTGTTTGTTATGGAAAAATTTGAACCACATAGCATAGACGAAGGAGCAAGCGCTACAGGCGCGTTGCTTGGGCATGTGAAGGCCGGTTTCCCCTCTCCCGCCGAGGATATGCGCGAGAGGCTCGACCTGGTGAAGCTTCTTGTACGTCATAAGGCATCGACTTTCTTCTTTCGTGTGAGCGGTGTATCCATGGTCGATGCGGCCCTTGACGAGGGGGATATAATTATAGTGGATAGAGCGGTGGAGCCATATAACAACTGCAAGGCGGTTTGTTACATCGATGGCGAATACACCGTAAAACGTGTGGAGATGCTTGGCAATAAGGTGCGCCTGATGCCTGCCAATGAGCAGAACACTGCCTATAAACCCATTGAGGTTACAAACGATAACGATTTCCTTATATGGGGAGTGGTAACCTATGTGATAAAAAAGATGTAAATATGTTTGCCCTTGCCGATTGCAATAACTTTTTTGCCTCTTGCGAGCGTGTTTTTCGCCCCGACTTGCAGGGACGTCCCGTTATTGTTCTTTCGAGCAACGACGGCTGTGCCGTGGCACGCAGTAACGAGGCCAAGGCATTGGGCATAACAATGGGGGCTCCCTTCTTCAAGATACGCCATTTGGTAGAGGCGCACAATGTGGCGGTGTTTTCGGGCAATATGGCGCTGTATGGCGATATGTCGCAGCGCGTGCGCTGGGTGCTCGAGGAGTTTGCCCCCTCGATAGAGGTCTATTCGATAGACGAAGCTTTTCTCGACCTTCGCGGCATGCTGAATGTGGATTTTGATGCCTACGCAAAGAGTATTTCAAAGCGTTGCAGGCAACTCACATCCATCCCCGTATCGGTGGGTATAGCCCCCACAAAGACACTTGCAAAGATAGCCTCCAAACTATGCAAACAATATCCCAAACTGCAAGGTGGCTGCTATATGCACCGCCCGCAGGATATTGAAAAGGTGTTGAAGAAATTTCCTGTTGAAGATGTGTGGGGGATAGGTCGTCGCTCTGCTCCCAAGCTGCATGCTTGCGGCGTGCGCACCGCCTACGATTTTACCACCCTTGCACAGCAAAAGGTACAGGCGATGTTCGGCATTACCGGTGTGCGAACATGGCGCGAACTGCGTGGAGAACCATGTATTGAATTTGAAGACGGCTTTGAAGCAAAACAATCCATTTGCGTGTCGCGCAGTTTCTCGCAAGAGATAGCCGAGGCCGATGTGCTGTGCGAGCAGGTTGCCAATTTCGCCTCTTCAGTTGCCGAAAAACTGAGGCAGCAGCGCTCTGTGGCTTGCGAAATTCTTGTGTTTGCATATACCAACCGCTTCAAAGATACCGCCCCGCAAATGTATGGCAACAAACTCATTCACTTTGAGCAGCCCACCAACGAGCAACGTGCAATAGTGGCAGCGGCCGTGGATGCGGTACGCACGCTTGCCACAGGTGGTTACAGCTACAAAAAGGCTGGCGTGGTGGCTACGCACATAATGCCGGTGGAGAATGTGATGCACTCCCTCTTTGAGGATAGGGAAGCCAACGAAAAAGAGGGGCGCATAAGCACTGCCGTGGATGTCATAAACAGCACATTCGGCCGCGGAACGGTGAAATTGGCCGTGCAGGGTAGCGGCAAAATAAAAAGCTCCAGCGAAAAGCAATCGCCCCACTACACAACCCTGTGGAGCGATATTCCCACCGTTACGGTGAAGTAGTTTTTCTGCCTATATCTCCTCAATAAGCGCTTTGTATAGTGGCGACAGCGAAAGCACAGCTTTGTTGCCGAATATGAACATCTGTTTGCGGGCGCGGGTGATGGCCACGTTCAGTTTGCGGTCTATGGCTGTGCCGTTTGTGGTAACGATTGGGGCCGAAAGAATATCTATCTGCGAGGGATTGTTTATGGTGGTGCCAAAGAGTATTACCTCGCGCTGCGAGCCTTGGAAACGCTCCACGGTGTCTATTACAATCTCCCTGCTGTCGGGGATATTCAGCTTGGCAATCTCTTTTGTTACCATTGCTATCTGGCTGCGGAAGGGTACTATCACGCCCACCTCGCGCGATGGGTTGCACGCGTGCCCGTTTGCTGTGCGCACCCGGTAATATGCCTCTATAAAAAGGGCAATCTCATGGGCTTCGCGGCGGTTTATCTTGGGATTGCTGTTTTCTGTTTCATCGGCGGTGTCGATGAAGGCTGCGCGTTTTGTGGCGATGAGGCTCTGTCGGCTGTCGTTTATTTTATATACAGGGTAATCTAAATCCTCTTGTTGGTGTGATAGCGGGATAGGTTCCAATATGCCTCCATAGAAGAATTTGTTGGCATATCTGTTTATAGAGGGGTGCATACGGCCTTGCTTGTAAAGGGTTGCGGTGATACCCTCTATGGGGTGCTTTTGATAGTGGTTGTAAAGCCTCTCGAAGAGCGATGTGCCGTAGTCTGTTATTCCTATTGCGTTAAGCAATTTGCTCTTTACTTTTGTGGTGGCGGGGTTTTGTGCCACCACAGCCGGCAGCTGGTTGGGGTCGCCTATGAGTATGAACTTTTTTATGGCTGTTTCACCTTGCGGTGTGGTGGCTGCAAGCAGGCCGGCGAGCTGCGACTCCAATATCTGTGTAGCCTCGTCGATTATAGCCACATCGAACCGTTTGAGCGCAAAGAGTTCCTTGCGCCCTGTGAGCGATGCCACGGTACCCACCACTATGCGACACTGCTGCATGGTGGTTTTTATCTGTTCGCGGTTGCTGCAATGTGCAATTACATTTTTCAGCAGATGCGGGCGGTGTTCTTCCGCACAGCTCTGTTCGCTGCCTATGCGTATGTACGGTGGCTTCTGCGGCAGGCTCTCTAAAGCCTCGCATATCTCATCCACTGCTCGGTTGGTGTACGATGCCAGAAGTATGTTGTTGCTGTCGTGGTCGTGGAACTCCTGTACCATGCTTTTGAGTGCTTGTGAGGTTTTTCCTGTTCCCGGTGGCCCCACAAGCATGAACAGTTCCTCGGCCTGCTTGGCTTGCAGAACGATGCGGTCTATGTATTCGTTGGTGTAGCGCCCTTTGAGTGTGCGGCCATTGTCTATGCGCGGTGTGGTGCGTGCAAGCAACATATTTATGCGCTCCTCGGGGGCGGTGAGCAGGCTGAAGAGGTCGCGAAAGGCAGCACGGAAGGTGCTGTCGAGGTGGTCGTGCTCCAATGCGTAGCGGCTGTCGCGCGGGTATAGCCTGTGGTTGCGCTGTTTGTGGCGCAGATGCAATACTATTTCCGTGGGGGTGATGCTTTTGAGCGTGCCGCGCGTTACCTGCCTGTTTACGGCGGTGTGGTGCTCGCTGTCGCGGCGGTAGATGAATACGGTGTCGCCGGCACGGAAATTGGGAAAAAAGTCCTCTCTGTATTGCGGTATCCCGAGTGTGATTTCGGTTATTCCCTCTTCGTTGTCAAACTCCTTTATTTTAAGGTCTGTGAGGATGTTGCCGTTCTCAATTTTTGTTTCCAACGGAGCGTTCCATATATCGGCAAAACTGCGTCCATGCTCATAATCTCCGTTGCCCACCTTGGCAAGGCGCATTTCGCGCGCAACAAAGGCTATGTTGCCAAAGAAGTAGTCTTGCAACTGCTTGTCGGCATTACGCATGGGGGAGAGAATCTCCTCAATGCGTGGGCGCAGATAGTTGCACCACAGCCTGCCGTTGTCGCCATGCTCGTTAAGGTCGTCGGCTGTTGTGTTGAGCAGGGTGGTGCGCAATCCATCCTTGCCCATCTCCATGAGCAGGGCCACTATCTTGTTGCGCAGCATGAGCACGCGGCTTATCTCTGCGGGGCTGCTCTCCTCGCGGTAGAAACGTGGGTAACGCGAATAGAAAAGGTATGGGCGTATGGTCTCGCGTGGAATTTGCAACGAATAGCAGAGCATCTCTTTGTAGAGCGACATCTGTATTCTGTGCTCGGCCTTTGCTCCACCACGGAACTCGTCGGCCTTGCCCGATTTAAGTTCAACAAGGTGGCTGCAATTACTCTGCAAAAGGTCTATGCGCCCTTGCAATCCAAGTGGCTCGCAAAAGAACGAAGGTTCCAGGTAGGCCTTGTCGTTGCGTTGTACGTTATCTATATCCAAGATGCCCGATGCTCCTATTTTTATCTGTATGTTGTTGAATTGCTGGCGCGAAAGGGCAAAAAAGTTGTTGTCAATTTCGTTGCAGGCCGATAGCTGCAGGGGGTATTCACGAAAGAATTTTTTCATGGATTCGGCATAGGTGGCAGGCCTATCGGCACTTTCGTTTACGCAGTCGTCGAGGAACATGTTGGCAGCCTCTCCAAGCAGACGGGCTGCACTGTCGCTGTTTTTCTCGAACATATTTATTATATATCCCAATGCCGGTGCTCCATAGGGCTGTACGCAGCGGGCAAGGGATGATATATCTATCAGGTAATCGGGCTCCAGTATTATATCGCGCGGGTGCAGTGTCCCATCTTCATCGGTGGTTGCCGATAGAATATTCAGTTTGCATCCTTTTGTAAGCAGTTGTGGCAGTTCGCTGTATGAGCCTGTGGCAGGCAGGGCTACGGTAACCGTGGCGTTGCTTTTGTTGCGCCCCGTTATGTGCCCCTCTTTGTATTCGGTGAATGTAATCTGCTCCCGTAATATGCTTGTAGCCCCCTCTTGCATGCTGTTATTCTTTTATTCTTATGGTGCTGTCTTTTGCCATAAGTGTGGCAATGGAGTCGCTGTATCGGGTTTGCATCCTTTCGAACCGCCTCCAATTGCGCTTTACCTTTTTTACAAAAGAGAGTGTCTGTTTCCAATCGCTGAAAGAGCCGTTCTTGCACACGCTGTCGGTGTAGTACTCGGGCAACCCCTTGCGAATGAGGAAACTATCCACGTTCTCGTTCCATACATATCGGGGGCGACCATATTTCTCGGCAAGGTTCATGGCATCGCCTATGTGCCCTGCACCGGCATTGTAGGATGCAAGGATGAAGTTGGTGCGCTCTTCAAAGTTTCTTATGCGACGGTACAGATGGTCCAGGTAATCGAGCAGTTCGGCTGCCGCCATAATGTTTGTGCGGGTGTCCATGTGCAACGAGTCGGGCACGCCCATCCCACGCAATGTTGCCGGCATAACCTGCATTACCCCGCAGGCACCAGCCTCGGATGTGGCGGTACTGTCGAAACGCGACTCGGTAAAGGCTATGGCTGCAATGAGTTTCCAATCCCATTGTAACGTATCGGCCGCAGCACGGAAATGGCTGTCGTAGGGCGATATGGCTACATGCGGCGATACGTATGTTATTTTGGGTGTGGGTGGTACAGGGTACACTCCGGTTATCTTTCCGCGAAAAATGGCATCGCCCTCTGTTATTGTAATAACAAAGGCTGTCAGCAGTGCAAGCGGATAGATAAATTTGAACTGCATTGATTATTTTCTTAAAAAGTAACCTATGGACATTTGCAAGGTTTTTATGGCCTTGGTGTTGTGTCCTCCCTGCGGAATTATGATATCGGCATATTTTTTCGTAGGTTCAATGAATTCCCAATGCATCTCCTTTACTATGCGTTCGTAACGCGAGATTACGGTTTCGGGTGTGCGCCCGCGCTCAATTACATCGCGCCTTATGAGGCGTATCAGGCGGTCATCGGCATCGGCATCCACATACACTTTCAGGTCCATCAGATTGCGCAGTTCGGGGCTTACAAGAGCCATGATGCCCTCTATTATGATTATCTCCTTGGGCTCTATGTGAATTACCTCGGGCTGGCGCGTGCAGGTGATGTATGAATATGTGGGTTGCTCTATGGCCTTGCCCTCGCGCAACATGGCAATCTGCTCCACGAGCAGGTCCCAATCAAATGCGTCGGGGTGGTCAAAATTTATGAACTGCCTCTCTTCCACGGGAACATGGCTGCTGTCCTTGTAATAAGAATCTTGCGGAATAACTACAACCGATGCCTCGGGCAACGAATTGACAATCTCTTTTACCACTGTGGTTTTTCCCGAACCTGTGCCTCCTGCAATGCCTATTATATACATGGTGCTTTTGTTTTTTTTGTTTTGCGATAATATATGATACTGCATCATATTGTCATTCTGATAATCATAGGGGATGAACTCGATAAATGTGTATTTGGATTCTTCACTACGTTCAGAATGACATTGTCATGGGTGCGTTTGTCTGCAATAGTCGCACGCAACAACGTCTGCAATTACATTTTCTTTTCGCAAATATAACTTTATTCCTCTGAATTTGCATGGATTTTCTTCTAAAATATTCGCTCCTTGCAATCGAATTATTATATATTTTGCTCACTGCGTAAATTTTTCATAGAATTTTGAACAAACTGTTATTTATAACGAAAGAATTTACTAAATTTGCAGAAAATCCCGCAAAGGGTATTGGGACGAAATATTTTCTATTACTTATAAAAGTATAATAATTATGGTAAATTTCAAAGAACTTGGCCTTGTAAACACACGCGATATGTTTGCAAGAGCAATGAAAGGCGGTTATGCAATCCCTGCATTCAACTTCAACAACATGGAGCAGTTGCAGGCTATTGTAATGGCTGCAGTAGAGACAAAATCTCCCGTTATTCTTCAGGTATCGAGCGGTGCTCGCAAGTATGCTAACCAGACTCTTCTCCGTTACATGGCAGAGGGTGCTGTTGAGTATGCAAAGGAGCTTGGTTGCGCTAACCCCGAAATCGTTCTTCACCTCGACCACGGTAACTCATTCGAGTTGTGCAAATCTTGTATCGACATGGGCTTCTCTTCTGTAATGATCGACGGTTCACACCTCCCCTATGAGGAGAACGTAGCTCTTACAAAGAAGGTTGTTGAGTACGCTCACCAGTACGATGTAACTGTAGAGGGCGAGCTTGGTATCCTTGCCGGTGTTGAGGACGACGTTGTTGCCGAGCACCACACATATACACGCCCCGAGGAGGTTGTTGATTTCGTTACAAAGACAGGTTGCGACAGCTTGGCTATCTCAATCGGTACTTCACACGGTGCCAACAAATTCAAACCCGAGCAGTGCACACGCAACGAGAAGGGTATCCTTGTTCCTCCTCCCTTGGCATTCGACGTTCTCGAAGGCTGCATGAAGGAACTTCCCGGTTTCCCCATCGTTCTCCACGGTTCTTCTTCTGTTCCCCAGGAGGAGGTTGAGACAATCAACAAGTATGGTGGTGCATTGAAGGATGCTATCGGTATTCCCGAGGAGGAGCTCCGCAAGGCTGCTTCACTCGCAGTTTGCAAAATCAACATCGACAGCGACAGCCGTCTTGCCATGACTGCTGCTATTCGCGAGGTATTTGCAACAAATCCCGCAGAGTTCGACCCCCGCAAGTACTTGGGCCCCGCTCGCGAGAATATGAAGAAACAGTACATTCACAAGATTGTGAACGTGCTTGGTTCTGACAACAAACTTGCCCAGTAATTAGGAACTTAATTATATTATGGAGCCGCAATTAATTGCGGCTCCATAATTTTTTGTGCCATAAAAATTGTATCTTCGCACTCACAAAACAGAACCATGAAGAAAGTACAAGATATTGCAATAGCCGAATACGATTATCCATTGCCCGATGAGAGAATAGCAAAGTATCCGCTTGCACAGCGCGACACATCGAAACTCCTTTTATATAAAGGTGGAGTGGTGAGCGAGGATATATTCTCATCGCTGCCGCAACATATTCCTCACGGCAGCCTGATGATATTCAATAACACAAGAGTTATTCAGGCACGCTTGCGTTTCCGCAAAGAGACGGGGGCACAGGTCGAGGTCTTTTGCTTGGAGCCCGAGAGCCCTGCCGATTATCAGCAGATTTTTCAGCAGACAAGCGAGTGTGTGTGGCAGTGCCTTGTGGGCAATAGCAATCGCTGGAAAAGCGGTGTGTTGTCGCAGGTGATAAATATAGGAGGCTGCGATGTTACACTGTCGGTAGAGCGCATAACAGCGGGTGCGGTAAACAATGTGCGTTTCAGCTGGGACGGCGGTTTCTCTTTTGCCGAGTTGTTGGAAGCCGCGGGTGAGTTGCCCATCCCCCCATATCTGAATCGTCGCACCGAGGAGAACGATAAAAACTGTTATCAAACAGTCTATTCAAAGGTAAAAGGTTCGGTGGCTGCCCCCACAGCCGGCTTGCACTTTACCCCCGAGGTACTCGGGGCGCTGCGCAATGCGGGAGTATGCTGCGAAGAGGTTACCTTGCATGTGGGTGCAGGCACATTTAAGCCGGTGAAGAGCGAGCTCATAGCCGAGCACGAGATGCACGAGGAGTACATCGAGGTGCGTGTGGAACTGCTTGAAAAACTTATTGCCGCCGGTGGCAATGCCGTGGCAGTGGGCACAACATCGGTGCGCACGCTCGAAAGCCTCTATTTCATAGGTGAAAAGGTGGCCGAGAATCCCTTGCTCTCGCCCGATGAACTATATGTGAAGCAGTGGGCTCCATATAACAGAGAGCACACCTTGCCTGTGATTGATGCATTGCAGGCGCTTGTCGATTATTTGAGAGCGCATAACCTTGCAGCGCTGCATTCGCACACACAGATAATGATAGCCCCCGGCTACAAATTCCGCATAGTAAAAGCCATTGTAACAAATTTCCATCAGCCCAAAAGCACACTGCTGCTGCTTGTGTCGGCATTTGTAAACGGCGATTGGAAAAAGATTTACGATTATGCCCTTGAACACGATTTCCGCTTTTTGAGCTATGGCGACAGCTCACTGTTAATACCATAACTATGATAACAAAAATAGATTCCATACCATATTTGCTGAACGATGCCGAAGGCACGGCAACCGTTACCAAGAACGATATTCCATATGAGGGCAGGGTGGTTATACCCGCCACTGTTAAAAGCAGCGGCAAGGAGTATAAGGTAACAGAAATTCTTGACGAGGCATTTGCCGGCTGCACGGGGTTGTTATCGGTGGAGCTTGGAGGGTTGGTAGAGAGCATTGGCATCTCGGCTTTTGAGGGTTGCATGGCTCTTGCGTCTGTGGCCTTTGGCGAGGCATTGCACCTTGTGGGAATGAATGCATTCAAGGGGTGTGTCTCGCTTGTCGAGGTCGTATTCCCGCCTCGTGTGCTGGTTATTGGCCGTGGGGCGTTTGCGGGCTGTAAATCGTTGCGCAATGCCTTCTTGCCCGATATGCTCATAAACATAGAGCCCTCGCGGTTCGATTGCTGTACCGCGCCCCAAAGGGTGTAGGTACCCGATACGGTTGTGCGTATTGGCGAGAATGCCCGTGGCGGTTGTTCGTCGTTGCACAATATCAAACTGCCAGCAGGATTGCTCTCTGTTGAAGGGTGGGCTTTCCGCGACTGCACGGCTATGGAATCTATCGACTTGCCATCCTCTTTGGCCTCTGTAAAGAAAGGGGCCTTTTGGGGCTGCTCCTCGCTCAAATCCTTTACATTGCCGGCAGGGGTAAATATGCTCGACCAAGGTGTGCTTGCAGGTTGCTCTTCGTTGCAATCTGTTCAACTGCACGATGGCGTGCTCAGCATCGGGTATGGTGCATTTTATAACTGCTCCTCACTTGAAAGCATAACCATTCCGCCTGCCGTGGTGAATGTGGGCGACCAAGCCTTCCGCAGTTGCTCCTCGCTCAAAGAACTCCATGTGGGTTGCGAGGCTGCCCCTATGTGCTCGGGTGATATTGCCGATGCAGCGGTGTATATTGCTGCCACGCTTGTTGTTCCGCGCGGTGCCGTTGCCGAGTATGGTTTTGCCCGCATTTGGGAAAAATTTGCAAATGTGGTAGAGGAAGAGTAAACAATTTTTTACATCCGGCTGTTCTTATAAGGTAATGTATACAAGAGAATGGCCCGCATCCTTTTTATAATATTAACAATCGTTTCCGTGGTAGCTTGCAAGCAAAGCGTTACCGATGTCCCCGCAGCACCGGCGAAGGCTGTATATATGCTGCCATATGTTATTGAGAATCGTCATTTCAGTGTCGATAACTTTATTCCCGCGCACTATAATATTGAACTTATAGAGTACGACACGTTGCACCCTGTGATGCAGATAACATATAGCTATCGCAGGCAGGTGGGCGATAATTTTTATTGGGTAGATACCATGCTGAATATGCCTATTAGCGTGCAGCAGAGTGCTTCGTTCAAGCAATTGTTGCATGGCGATGTGCATAAATAAGATAAAAGGCTGATGGCTCCGTAAGGACAATCCTTTTTCGGCAGTGAAATGTTATTCACTGCCGAATTTGTTTATTTACAACATGTTGGGTCGTTGAATTGTGAAACGATTTTTCTGCAAAAAAAACTGCTTAACCTTCAATTTAGCTCTTTGCATGTAGCCTTCTATGTAGTCTAAATTAAGAGCAAATAATATAACCCACCAAGACTATGTAGGCAAAATAAGAACAAGGTAGAGTGCCTAAATTGCAATGCTATAATATATTTTGTATATTTGCTGTATAATTGATAATATATTCCAACAAAATGTACTTTCATCACCGTAATAAGCACCAATTAACTATCAAAACAAAAAATGGAGAAACTCGCACTTGCCGGATAATTGCATTCCTATCGTGTATTGGTTGTATTTTGTTATGCCTCTACTTTTGGGAATTTCACAATGGTTTCTCTACAAATCAAGATGACTGGGGAAATTTTGGCAGCTATATATGTGGTATAGCATCAATTTTTAATGTCATTATTTTCACTTGGCTCACAATTTCTATTCAGAGAGCAGGTGATGAAGAACGAAAAAAAGACAGAGAACACAAGCAACTCTTACTCATAACTCAGATTAGAAAAGAAGAATTGATAAACTTAGAAAAAACACTAAATGAGACTTTACAAATAACTGATTTGTATTTGCCAGCTTTCTTTAAGTATCAAAATGCATAAAGCTATCTTCTTAATTATGCACAATCACACAAAGCGTTGTTTCCTCTATTAGATGACAAAGATGTGGAACAGATATTTGTAAATGCGAGCAGTAAGTTAAGGATTATGAGAATTGAGGCTATGAAGAGTTTGGGATTTAACGAGATAGGAGAGAAAATAGATGACCAAACGCCTATAAGTAATACATTCATAGAAGCGTCAAAAGAGTTTGAGCAATTAAAGATTATCATAATTTCAAAACTCCAATTGGGGAGTTTCCCGTTATACGCAATGCATAGGCCTACAGGGATTTAACAATAATTAGAGTAAATTTTAAACAGATTATGACAATGAAACATGGATTGATAATATCGCTAATATGCGTTTTGTTATTTGGAGCTTGTAATGAGGATAATTTCGAAGAAAGATTGCCCGATTTACCAACAGAGCCTA
>CALGJF010000034.1 GCA_937914945.1 uncultured Bacteroidales bacterium
AGATTTTTCCTCCTTTCAGTCGTCAAAATGACAAAGTAGTGTGGTTTCGTATATACCTCCCCCCTTAATAATTTGGCACAAAAACACTATTTTTATAATAAAAGATGCCATTTTTCTCTTATTTTTTTTGTTATGCTGAAAAAAAGAGATTATTTTTGCGGTCTATTACCCTGTGTTGTGCAGTGCTATGGCATGGGGCATTACAAACAATTAAAGAATATGCAGTTGCAGTCAATATCTATTAACCTTATTGGTGTGGTCGTCCTATTGCAGAAAATGGGATGAGATAGGCTGTGTGTATGTAAAAACGTGCCTTTCTCTATTAACTGAGGAGGGCTTTTTTATTACTATGCGCGGGTGAACGCGAACAGTATGTTACACCCTTGCTAAAATAGAATTAATGATATGAAGATTAAATTAAGAAGCGCACAATGTACCGAGGGCCGTCGCATGGCGGGTGCCAGAGCTTTGTGGATTGCAAATGGAATGAAACGCGAAATGTTCGGCAAGCCCATTATCGGTATAGCCAATTCGTTTACCCAGCTTGTTCCCGGCCACACTCACTTGCACGAGGCGGGCCAGATAGTGAAACGCGAAATTGAAAAACTTGGTTGCTATGCTGCCGAGTTTAACACCATAGCCATAGACGATGGCATTGCAATGGGGCACGACGGTATGCTCTATTCGCTCCCCTCGCGCGACATCATCGCTGACAGTGTGGAGTATATGTGCAACGCCCACAAGGTTGATGCTCTTGTGTGCATTTCGAACTGCGACAAGATAACCCCGGGAATGCTCATGGCATCTATGCGCCTTAATATCCCCACCGTGTTTGTTTCGGGTGGCCCCATGGAGAAGGGTGTGTGGAAGGGCGAGAATCTCGACCTTATCTCGGCAATGGTGAAGGCTGCCGATACAACCGTGAGCGACGAGGAACTTGCCGAGGTTGAGAAACGTTCATGCCCCGGTTGCGGTTGCTGCTCGGGTATGTTCACTGCCAACTCAATGAACTCACTCACCGAGGCTATCGGCCTTTCGTTGCCCGGTAACGGCACCATTCTTGCAACCCATACCAACCGTGTGCAGTTGCTCAAGGATGCCGCAAAACAGATTGTAACCAACGCACTTAAATATTACGAGGAGGGCGACGAGAGTGTGCTGCCCCGCAGCATAGCTGTGCGCGATGCCTTCCTCAATGCAATGACATTGGATATTGCAATGGGTGGCTCCACAAACACCATTCTGCACCTGCTTGCAGTGGCGCAGGAGGCTGGCGTGGATTTCAAAATGGCCGACATCGACCGTTTGAGCCGTGGTGTTCCTTGCTTGTGCAAGCTGGCCCCCAACGGCCCCAAATTCAGTGTTCAGGATTGTGGCCGCGCGGGCGGTATCATAGGTATCATGGGCGAGCTTGCAAAGGGCGGTCTTTTGAATACCTCGCTTAAACGTGTAAACGGTGCCACACTTGCCGAGGATATTGCAAAATACAGCATAACAGGTGCTACGGTGGATGCCGAGGCGCAGCGCATATACAGCACAGGCCCTGCCAACGTGTTCTGCAACACCATGGGCGCACACAGCTCGGTGTATGAGACACTCGATACCGACCGCGAGAATGGTTGCATACGTTCGCTTGAACATGCCTATACCAAAGACGGTGGTCTTGCCATCCTCTTTGGAAATATTGCACAGGATGGCTGTGTGGTTAAAACAGCCGGTGTTGATGAGAGCATTTGGAAATTCACAGGAACAGCCAAGGTGTTCGACTCGCAGGATGCAGCCGTTGAGGGTATTCTCGGTGGCGACGTTAAGGCCGGTGATGTGGTGGTTATTGTATATGAGGGTCCCAAAGGCGGTCCCGGTATGCAGGAGATGCTTTATCCCACATCCTACATCAAATCGCGCCACTTGGGCAAGGAGTGCGCGCTCATAACCGACGGCCGTTTCAGCGGTGGCACATCGGGCTTGAGCATTGGTCACATATCGCCCGAGGCAGCCGCCGGTGGTAACATTGGCAAGTTGCGCGATGGCGACATTATAGAAATAGATATTCCCGCACGCTCTATAAATGTGAAGTTGAGCGACGAGGAGTTGGCTGCACGCGAAATGTTCCCCCTCACTCGCAATAGAGTGATATCGAAGAGCCTAAAAGCGTATGCCAACATGGTGAGCTCGGCCGATAAGGGTGGCGTGAGGATTATAGAAGATTAAGAACTAAGAGATTGCTTGGCAAAACTTTCAAAAACTGATAACCGATGAAGAAAGAATTAATTACAGGTGGCGAGGCGCTGCTGCGTTCATTGATAAACGAGCAGGTTGATACCATATTCGGCTATCCCGGCGGCTCGATAATTCCGGTGTTTGATGCGTTGTATGACCATCAGAAGGATTTTCATCAGGTGCTTGTGCGCCACGAACAGGCTGCCGTTCATGCAGCGCAGGGCTATGCGCGCAGTTCGGGTAAGGTGGGCGTGTGCCTTGTTACCAGCGGCCCCGGTGCTACAAATACCCTAACAGGTATAAGCGATGCCATGCTCGACAGTACCCCCGTGGTGGTTATAGCAGGGCAGGTGAGTTCGGCTGTACTTGGTACAGATGCTTTCCAGGAAATCGACCTCGTGGGCGTTACACAGCCCATATCAAAATGGAGCTATCAGATACGCAGTGCCGAGGATGTGGCATGGGCTGTATCTCGCGCGTTTTACATAGCAAGCACAGGCCGTCCCGGTCCCGTGGTGCTCGACTTTACAAAGAATGCACAGGTATCACAGGTGCTTTACGAACCCGTGAAGGTTGATAGTGTGCGCAGTTATGTGCCCTATCCCAAACCCAATATGGATTGCATAAAGGAGGCTGCCGACCTCATAAACCGTGCTAAACGTCCGTTTGCCGTTGTGGGGCAGGGTGTGGAGCTTGGCGAGGCTCATAAAGAGCTCATTGCCTTCCTTGAAAAGGGTGGAATACCCGCGGCGCGCACCCTATTGGGCTTGTCGTCGCTGCCATCGGAGCATCCCTTGTGTATGGGTATGCTGGGTATGCATGGCAATTTGGGCCCAAATGTGAACACCAATGAGTGTGATGTACTCATAGCTATAGGTATGCGTTTCAGCGACCGCGTAACAGGCAAGCTCGAAACCTATGCAAAGCAGGCAAAGATAATACACCTGGATATAGATAATGTGGAGATTGACAAGAGCGTTCCCGTGGATATTCCCGTGCTTGGCGATTGTAAGGAGACGCTTCCTCTCATCACCGAGTTGCTCAATGAGAACAGCCACAAGGAGTGGATTGCCACATTCGGCGACCTCGACAAGATAGAGAACGAAAAGGTAATAGAGAAGGCAATCAACCCCACCGATGGCCCCATACTGATGGGCGAGGTAGCCCGCAAGGTGAGTGAGGCCACAGGCAACAATGCTATTTTGGTAACCGATGTGGGCCAGAACCAAATGTTTGCTGCACGCTATTTCAAATATAAACTGCCCCACAGCATTATCACATCGGGCGGCCTTGGCACAATGGGCTTCGGTCTTCCCGCAGCCATGGGTGCCACAATGGGCGCACCCGACCGCACGGTATGTTACTTTGCAGGCGACGGCGGTTTCCAGATGAATATACAGGAACTTGGTACCATAATGGAGCAGAAATGCCCTGTGAAGATGATTGTTATGGACAACAGCTACCTGGGCATGGTGCGCCAATGGCAGCAACTGTTCTACGACAACCGCTGCTCGTGGACTCCTATGTGCAACCCCGACTTCTGCAAGATTGCCGAGGCCTATGGTATACCCTCGCGCTTTGTAACCGACCGTAACGAGCTCGATGCCGCAATAAAGGAGATGATTGAGACGCCGGGTGCATTCCTGTTGAGCGTGGTGGTGCGTGCCGAGGATAACGTGATGCCTATGATGCCTCTTGGCGCATCTGTATGTGAGATGATTTTAGAGTAATTGCTTATGGAGAAGAAACTATATACCGTTATTGTATATTCCGAGAATATTGCCGGAATGTTGAATCAGGTTACGGCCGAATTTACCCGTCGCCAGATGAATATAGAGACCTTGAATGTTTCCTCTTCTAATGTGGAGGGTGTTCACCGATATACAATCTCGTTGTGGACCACCGAGTGGCTCATACAGCGCGTGACCAAGCGTCTCGAAAAGAAAATTGATGTGCTCAGGGCATACTATTTTACCGATAATGAGATTTTTATGCAGGAGGTTGCGCTCTACAAGCTATCGACCCCCCGCTTGCTCGAAAACAAGCAGGTGTCTAAAATCATACGCCACAACAATGCCCGCGTTATAGAGATAAACTCGGCATATACCGTGGTGGAGAAAACCGGAAAGACCGATGCCGTGCTCAGCCTCTACAAGGAGTTTGCTGCGGAACAGTGCGTGTTGCAATTCGTAAAGTCGGGCCGCGTGGCCATAGTGCGCGATGCAAACGTAAACCTCAGCGAGAATCTCTTTGACGAGGATGTGGTACGTAGCAAGGTAAGGAGGTAGCAAGGGTGTTTGGCTTTTGTCATTCTGACGACCGTAGGGAGGAAGAATCTCGATAATATTTTGAGATGCCTCACATGCGCTCGGCATGACAATAACAAAACATTGTTTTGTCATTTCGAACACGAAGTGGAGAAATCTCGACAGGCACACATGAGATGCCTCACATACGCTCGGTATGGCAACAAGCAGTATATTATACAGAAAACTAATAAACAAACAATAAACCAAATTAAATTACAATTATGGCAGAAATGAATTTTGGCGGAGTAATTGAGAATGTGATTACTCCCAAAGAGTTTTCTCTTGAGAAGGCTCGTGAGATTTTGAAAGACGAAACAATTGCAGTACTCGGCTATGGCGTGCAGGGCCCCGGACAGGCTTGTAACCTGCGCGACAATGGTTTCAACGTAATCGTTGGCCAGCGCGAGGGTAGCACATACGACAAGGCTGTTAAAGACGGTTGGGTTCCCGGTGAGACACTCTTCTCTATCGAGGAGGCTGCCGAGAAGGGTACTATCGTATGTATGTTGCTCTCTGACGCTGCTCAGATTGCTGTATGGCCCAAGGTTAAACCTTATCTCACAGCAGGCAAGGCTCTCTACTTCTCACACGGCTTTGGTATCAACTGGAGCGACAGAACAGGTATTGTTCCTCCCGCAGATATCGACGTTATCATGGTGGCTCCCAAGGGTTCGGGTACATCGTTGCGTACCATGTTCCTCGAGGGTCGTGGCTTGAACTCTTCATACGCTGTTTATCAGGATGTTACAGGCAAGGCTCTTAACCGTGTGCTTGCGTTCGGTATCGGTATCGGTTCGGGTTATATGTTCGAGACAACTTTCCAGCGCGAGGCTGTTTCCGACCTCACCGGTGAGCGTGGCTCGTTGATGGGTGCTATTCAGGGCCTTCTCTTGGCACAGTACGAGGTATTGCGCGAGAACGGTCATACACCCTCTGAGGCTTTCAACGAGACTGTTGAGGAGCTTACACAGTCGCTCATGCCTCTCTTCGCAAAGAATGGTATGGATTGGATGTATGCAAACTGCTCTACAACTGCACAGCGCGGTGCTCTCGATTGGATGACTCCTTTCCACGATGCTATCAAGCCTGTTATGTATCAGTTGTACGATTCTGTTAAGACAGGTAAAGAGGCTCAGCGCTCTATCGACTCTAACTCACAGCCCGACTATCGCGAGAAACTCAACGCCGAACTTAAGGCTTTGCACGATAGCGAGATGTGGCGTACTGCCGAGGTTGTTCGCCAGCTTCGTCCCGAGAATAAGTAATCGGTTGATTATATGTAAATAGCATCGGGCTGTGTTCCACGAACACAGCCCGATGCCTTTGTTAATAGAGCAAAGTTGAGAGCGAAAGCGAACAACTTCGACAATGCGAGCAGTGGAAGGTCGCACGTAGCACGGTGTAGTCGTGCCGTGCGGGTCACGAT
>CALGJF010000035.1 GCA_937914945.1 uncultured Bacteroidales bacterium
CCCGAAAAGCATCGTTATGAAAAATCTATTATTACTCTTGTGTTATATCCACAATGTTGTTGGCTTCCTTAATTAAGCTATCGGTTCTTTGTCCAAGTTGCTTAACATCGTCTATTGCTTTGTTTAATTTGTCCTCGTCTATGTTTATATTGCTTTTTGCTGCAGGGTCGTCTGTTCCCTCTTCCTCGTTACTGTTGAGCATAACATCCTTCAAATGCTTGAATGTGGATGAAGGCGCAATCTCCAAGCCTTCGTTTCCATCGCCACCCACAAGCAGGCTTGGTACTCTTTGGCTGCCATAGAAGAAGAAGGAGAATGGTGTGAGCCCTTTTTCAACAGCGTTGCCAAAGTTGAATGCACAGTCGTTCCCTATTGCATCTATCCTCACGCCATCTGTGCGTTTTTCGAAAGTGGTACTCCTCGAATCGGTGGGCGTTTCATAAAGTTCGTCGCTGTAGAGAGTGTTCTTTTCTCCATCCCAAATGAAATAGATGTATCCGTTCAGTTCCTCGGTGTTCACTGTGTAGCGGGCATCATAATCCTTGTTTGCCACTCTGTGTTTGATGTCCATCACACTGCCTTGGTGACGATAGAAATAGATGTTGTACTCGCCGCGGTCGTTGTGTGTTGTTTCCACTACAAAAGGAATGTTGCAGTTTTGCAGTTCCTTGTCCCAAACGGCAGCAAATGCCTTTTTGCTATTTTCGTCAAATGGAAATTCGCTATAATATTCTCCGCTTCTCATAGTTACTTTTCCCATGTCAAGGTGTTTGAGGAAACCGCCGTTTATGAACTCTTCAAACTCGTTTTCAATCTTCTCCCACAGATTTACATAGCCATCGTAGCTCTTTGAAACGCGGTATGCGCCAATGCCTGCAAACAACAGCGAAATAATTAACAGGGTGGCAAGTATTATCTTGGGCCATTTGTTCATAGGCTTGCACACGTTCATCCTGTTCAATATCCAGTGTATGAGTGCAAATGCCATTACTGCTATGGCTGTTACAAGCGATATTGCCATAACTGCAAGCGGAAGGGTAAAGAAGGTTGCAGTAGCACCCATTGCAAAAATATATATAAAACCAATGGGCAGAACTATTACGAATATGGCAAATATGCACAACAGAATGGCAAGCGGAATGAGGGGAAGGAAGAAGAGTACCTTAACTAAAGTCGGCAGGCAACCGCTTGCAGGCGGTTCGGCAAGTTCTATCATGCTTTGCTCATAATTGTTCTTCCATGCCGCCTCCACGCTCTTTTTATCGCCTTTGGCACCAACACGGCGCATACGGGTGTAGTCCATAATGCTTTTGGCTTTTGGGAATATTATCCACAAAGCAATGTATATCAAGTAAACAATTCCTGTGGGCTCCACAATGAACAGAATGACCGTGATGATGCGTAGCAGGGCTGCACTGATGCCAAAGTAGGCGGCAAGGCCGGCAAGTACACCGCCTATATATCCCTTATGCAGGTTGCGGAATATTTTGTTGCCCAAGAGCATGGCACGATACCAAGGTTCGTTGCATTGCTGCTTCTCTTCTTCGGCTTTCCCATTCTCAGCCGTTTCTTTGTTTTTTGTATCATCACTTTCTGTCGGTTGCGTAGTCGCACTCTCTATCTTTATTCCTATGCTCTCTATCGCCTCACTTATGAGTTCGCTATTTACAATCCCGTTTTCTCCCACGCGGGCTGTGCAGAATTCGGCAATGCGCTGCTCCACGTCGGCTACTTTAAGTTCCTCGCCATTGTCGCGGTATAGCTCCTTTATGTGTTCAAGGTACTGCTCCATGATGTTGCTAGCACTCTCTTCAAAGAAAAAGGCACTGCCGCCTATGTGTATGTTGTTTATCTTTTTCATATGATTATGTTGGTTGAAAGGTAACTTAAAACAATAAATACTATTGTAACAACAAGTGCTGTTATAAACGATATAAGAACAATCTTTTTATATTTTTCACTCAGCAGGTTCGTGAGCCCAAATGCTGCGAATATTACAAATAGGGCAAATGTGAGGGTGGCGCAGAACCCCGTAATGTATAAAATGGGGTTATTGCCTGTGATTGTTATCGTGGGGCGAAAGAAGAGTGCTGCCACCACAATAGTTACTGCAAGGAGAATGGTTTTCCTTCGTTCATTCTTTGCAACCTCCGTATTGCTGTCGCCACTGTTTGTCTTAGGCTCCTCGCCGGTGAGTTTGTCTGCAATGTTTTCGGGCGTGGGTTCAATGCCTTGCATACGCAGTTTGTCGGTGGTGGTTTCGGCAGTGGGGGCAATGGCCCATACAATGAGGTAGGCAAGCAGGGCAATGGGCCCGATTACTGCGATTAGCACCACCATTATTATGCGCATTATGGTTACATCCACATTCAGGTATGCAGCAATGCCGGCTATCACACCGCCCACCATGCGCTCCTCTTTATCGAGGTAGAATTTCTTGTCTAATTTTATGTTTTTGAAGAACTCCCTGTATTCGTTCTCTTTCTTCTCTTCGTCGCTTTTTGCCTTCTCGTTGGCATCGGTCGCTTGGGATTCCCCCTCCTCGTCTATCATGGTTTCGGGATTGCCCATGCGGTTTATCATCTCATTAACAAGTTCTATATCGATAAATCCCGCACGGCTCTGTTGCAAGCGTTCGTCACAAAGTTCGCCAATGCGTGCTTCGATGTCGGCCACAATCTCATCGCCATACTCGTTGTGTTTAAGGCAGGCGCTGATGCTTTTCAGATAATCGTCGAGGCGTGTGTAAGCATCTTCCGTTATTTGGAAGGGACGGCCTCCGAGGTTTACGTTAACGGTTCTTTTCATATCGTTATGTCTTTTATTTGTGCAATAGTTTCGGTGAGGTTGTTCCAGTTGGCATCAAGTATGGCAAGTGCCTCGCAACCGGCTTGAGTGAGTTTGTAATACTTGCGTGGCGGTCCCTGCGAGCTCTCTTGCCACTCATAGTCAAGTATGCCCTCTTTTCGCAATCTCGACAGCAAGGGATAGAGCGTGCCTTCTACAACTATAAGGTTTGCCTTCTCCAATGCGTCTATAATGTCCGATGTGTAAAAGGGCCTGTCGCGCAACAGTAGCATTATGCTGTATTCGAGCATCCCTTTGCGCATTTGCGATTTTACATTTTCTATATACATTCTTTAATGTTTTTTGTTTCTTGTGCAAATGTGTGATATTATATAGTACCTTGCAATACATAGTACTATGTTTTTAGTTTATTTAACAATTGTGTATAATAATAGGGTATAGGCAATACAGCCTATACCCTAAATATAAAAAAAATGGTCTTTACTTATCTGAAATGGTAGTGCAACCCCACGGAGAATGTGCAGGCGGGTGAGTATTTCATGCGATTGTCGTCGCTGAAGAGGTCCTCCCAAAATGCCTTCATGCTGCGTTCTTGTATGCGTATGCTGTTGTGGTATATGTATCCGGCTTCACCTGTGAGCGACCAATGGTTTGTAAAGCGGTACGAGATTCCTATGGTCGATTTGATAATATTCTGTGCAAAAACCTTGTGCTCCCCATCTATGTCAACCATTGCCGAGAATCGTTCGGTATCGAACGGAGCTAATGTGAGTCTTGTTTGCTCGTTGAGTTGTGTGGCAATAGTTAGTTGTGGCTTGCCATACATGTTCAGTTCGATGCTGTATCGGCCGTCTCTCTTCCAATTTATCATGGGTACGGGTAGTATCACAGGCTCGCCGTATGCTGTTGTACTCACAGCTCCTATGCCCAACGATAGGTTTTTGTTCACTCTGTATTGGAATATCATTCCTGCTGTAATGGCAATGCTTTGCATGCGGATGTATGATGAGGGGGCGTTGAGCGTTGCACCCACTGTAGCAATGAGATTCCAGCGGTGAGCTATTGGGCACACATGTGTAATCATTGCACCGGCAGTTATGGCATCGTCGGGATGATATTGTATTGCTGTTCCCTCGTTGTCGAAGGCGGCATACTTGCCTGTGAGTGTCAGTTGCCACATTCGTGCAGTTGTAACCGTGTCGCGGGTTTCTCTTATCACTGTTTTGCCATCGGGAGTGGTGCTGCTGCTATAAATGTTTTTTATCTGTTCCACTTTTGTGGTTGCAAGAGGCATGGTGTAGCTGCCTGAGATATATTGCACTGCTCCCTTGCCCACTTTGTTGCCGTGGGAGTCTTTAAGGTCGTTCGATAATATGTAGCCGCTCTTTATGCGTTGCGCGCTTATTGGAAGGGTGCAAGCGATAAGCAGCAGTGATAGTAATATCTTGTTCATTTGTGTTTTTTTTATGAAGGTATAGTGCGCCTTGTTTGATAGATACCGATGCAATCTTCTATGTGTGCTATTATCTTTTCCGTTTCACTTGGGTGAAACCATGTAATCTCCTCGTCTTTGCGGTACCATGTTACCTGCTTGCGCGAGTATATGCGGGTATTTTGCTTTATCTTATCAACGGCAAAGTCTAACGGCCACTCACCGTCGATATATTTGAACAACTCTTTGTAGCCTACGGTATTCAGCGAGTTGTGCTCTTTAAGATGGTGGAAACGCTTTACCTCTTCAAGCAGGCCTTGTTCCATCATCATATCCACGCGGCGGTTTATGCGCTCATATAGCTCGTCGCGGTCGCGGCGCAGCCCTATTTTTATTATGTTGAACGGGCGTTGCTTTTTCTCCTGTTTGCGAAACGAACTATATGGTTTCCCTGTCATGTAGCAAATTTCAAGCGCGTGCATTACGCGCTTGGGGTTTTTAATATCCGCCTGGTTGTAGTATTCGGGGTCGAGCAAGCGCAGCTCGTTGCTCAACTGCTCCAAGCCCTGCTGTTCGTATTTGTCGAGTATCATCTGCCTTGTATCGGCATCGACAGTGGGTATATCGTCAATCCCTTTGCATACGGCATCTATATACATCATTGAGCCGCCCGACAGTAACATTGTGGGGTGGTGGGGGAACTCTTTTTCGAGCAGCGCAAGCACCTCCTCCTCGTAGCGTGCCGCGCTGTAATAGTCGCCCGGAGTGAGCTGCCCGACAAAATAGTGTTTATGTCGGGCAAGCTCCTCTTGTGTTGGCATTGCCGTGCCTATCTCCATCCCCTTATACATCTGCCTTGAATCGGCCGATATTATAGGACAGCCAAAGTGGCTTGCTATTGCAAAGCTGGTTTCGGTTTTTCCTACAGCTGTGGGGCCTATGAGCACGACTAAATTATCCATCTCTCCTTCGTGGTGAGGGTGTGGCTTTATTAGTATAGGTCGTCTATCGAACTGATATCCTCAATACCGCCTATCCCGAAACTATCCTCGTCGATATCCTCGTCGTTATAGCTGTCGCTACCATAGAAATCCTCGTCGAACTCACTGCCGGCATTTGCTCCGGGAACCTCTTTTTTCAAAAGTTCGTCGAAGTTGAGTGTCTGCTTGGGAGCCTCTCCTGTGGATTTTACACATGTTGCGGCATCGCAGTTCTTGCCGAACTCTATTTTGCTTAGCTCCATGTAGAATACACGGTCGGCAAGGGGGTCGAATACATACATCAGTTTCTGCTTCTCCTCCTCGACAAGATCACCAAGCACACATTCGGCCATAACATAGGTTTCCTCCTCAGACATGCTATCCATCTCTTCGCGGGTTATTTCTACCTCTTTTATCCATTTGTCGTTACAAATGAAGAACGATGTCATCTGGTCATCGGGATAACCCACCGACTCAAGGATAGCTTTGTGAAGGTCGAAAAAGGTTGCATCGGAATCTATCTCAATGTCTCTTCTGAAGTCCTCGACCTCGTCTGATAATAGCCTGAATTTATATATCATAATTCTTTTTCCTTTAATATTATCCGATAATTCCACGCGAAGCCTCTTTTTCAATGAAGTTTACAATGTGCTCAACTTCGGGAATCATAGGTATTGTCTCTTTAATTTTTGCTACTGCGTTTGACACATTGTTGCCATCGTTGTAAAGCAAACGATATGCGTTGTGTATGTGGCCGATGGTTTCATTGGAGAAACCGCGACGGCGCAATCCCACAATATTAAGACCGCAATATTTTGCGGGTTCGCGTCCAACGATAATGTATGGGGGAATGTCTTTGCTGAAACGGCTGCCGCCCTGTATCATACCATAACCGCCGATGTGGCAGAATTGGTGTATAAGCACACATGCGCTGATTATTGCGCAATCGTCAACAACCACCTCGCCGGCAATCTTGGTGGAGTTGCCGATGATGCAACCGCTGCCAATCTCGCAGTCGTGTGCTATGTGAACATTCTCCATGAGCAGGTTGTTGCTGCCTACCACGGTTTTGCCTTTGGAGGCTGTGCCGCGGTGTATGGTTGCGTTCTCGCGAATCATGTTGTTGTCGCCAATCTCCACTGTTGTCTCCTCACCTTTGAATTTAAGGTCCTGGGGGTCGCCACCGATGATGGCACCGTGATATATCTTGTTATTGTTTCCCATGCGTGTACCGCTGATGATGCAGGCGTGGGGCATGATAACGCAGTTATCGCCAATTACTACATTTTTATCGATGAAGGCAAATGCTCCAACCTCGCAGTTGGCTCCCAATTTTGCTTCGGGATCGACATAAGCTAATGGACTGATCATAGTAGTTAAAGTTTTATTTGTTTCTAAAAATTTATTTCTTGCTTATCTGCCCTGTGAACTGTGCCTCGGCTACAAGTTTCTCACCCACAAATGCATAGCCATGCATCATGGCAAGGCCGTGGCGTAGGGGAGTGGATTGTTCTACCTTGAACACAAGAGTATCGCCGGGAACAACAAGTTTGTGGAACGATATCTTCTCTATCTTAACGAAATAAGTGGAGTAGAGTTCGGGCTCGTCAAGCATATTCATTATAAATGTGGCACCGCATTGCGACATTGCTTCTACAATGAGTACGCCGGGCATCACCGGGTTGTTGGGGAAGTGCCCGTTGAAATAGGCCTCGTTGCTGGTTACGTTTTTCACTCCCACAGCATAGTTTGAACCTATCTCTATGATTTTGTCGATGAGGAGCATGGGGCTGCGGTGGGGCAGTAACTCGCGTATGCGCATTGTATCCATTACAGGCTCGCGATTGGGGTCGTAGATGGGCGCCTGTATCTGGTGCTCACGAATAACCTTACGCATCGCGCGCGCGAACTTATTATTAATAGTGTGGCCCGGGCATGTTGCGATGATGCGTCCCTGCAAGGGCTTGCCTATAAGGGCGAGGTCGCCTATTATGTCGAGCAACTTGTGGCGTGCAGGTTCGTTGTTCCACACAAGTGGTTTGTGGTTGAGGTAACCAAGTTTCTTTGCATCCATGTGGGGTACACCAAGTACATCGGCAAGCTGGTCGTATTTATCCTGCGGCATCTCCTTCTCGTATATCACAATGGCATTGTCGAGGTCGCCACCCTTTATGAGCCCTACATTTAGCAGGGGCTCAAGCTCGCGTACAAATACAAAAGTGCGGCTCGATGCAATCTCCTCCTTGAAATCCTCCATATTCTCAAGTGTGGCATATTGGTTGTAGAGGATTCCCGAGTCGTAATGCACAAGTACGTTAAGGCTGAAATTCTCGTCGGGAAGAATTATTATTGAGTTTCCTGTTTTCTCGTCCTTTATCTCAATCTTTGACTTTATGACAAATACATCCTTCTCTGCATTTTGCTCCTTTACTCCCACGCGCTCTATGTTTTCTACATAGAATTTTGCGCTACCGTCGAGTATGGGGAACTCGGGGCCGTTCACCTGCATCAAGCAGTTGTCTATACCCAATGCAAAAAGGGCTGCCATAGCATGCTCCACCGTGCTTACTCGTGCCTCACCTCTTGTGAGCACGGTGCCGCGTGTGGTTTCTGTTACGTTCTCTGCTACAGCATCGATGATGGGCTCTCCCGGGAGGTCGATACGTTGTATTTTGTATCCGTAGTTCTCAGGTGCGGGGTTGAATGTTACGGTGAGACTCAATCCCGTGTGAAGTCCTTTACCGAATAGCGAGAAACTTCCGTTCAATGTTTTTTGCTTGTTCATGGCAAATGTTTTTTATTGTTTTTTCAATGATTCAATCTCTTTCATGAGCTCTTTTACCTTCTTGTCGAGCTCGGGCAAGCGGCGCATATATGCCGAAATTCGCATATACTCCTTAGCCTCCATGGCAGGTGAGCCAAGCAACTGTTCGCCACCTTTGCGGCTGCCTATTGTACCGCACTGTGGGCCCACCATTGTGCGGTCGCCTATTGTGCAGTGTCCCGAAATACCAGCCTGTCCACCCATTACACACCATTCGCCTATTTTTGTGGAACCGGCAACGGCGGCTTGTGCAGCCATAACCGTGTGCGAGCCAATCTCGTCGTTGTGTGCAATCTGTATAAGGTTGTCTAACTTTACACCCTGGTGTATAATCGTTGAACCCATGGTGGCGCGGTCTATACATGTGTTGGCGCCAATCTCCACGTTGTCTTCTATAACAACAATACCCGTTTGGGGAATCTTGTTGTAGCCGTCGGCTGTGGGGGCAAAACCGAATCCGTCGGCACCTATTACGCTGCCGCTGTGCAGAATACAGTTGTTGCCAATGCGGCAATCGTGATAAACGGTAACGTGTGCATAGAGTATGCAGTTATTGCCAATTTTGGCACCATCGCCCACCGAAACACCATCGTGGATGAAACAGCCATCGCCAATCTCGCAGCCGTCTCCAATCACTGCAAAGGGTGCAATGTAGCAATTCTCGCCCACCTTTGCAGTGGGGGATATAGATGCAAGTGAGCTTATTCCCTGTTTCTTGGGTTTGCTTGCCTCGTACATTGTCATGAGCTTTGCAAGGCTCTCATATGCATTGTCAACTTTTATGAGTGTGGCTTTTATCTCGCCCTTTGCTTCAAAGTCCTTGTTCACAAGCACCACCGATGAATTTGTGGTATATATATATTCGGTATATTTGGGATTAGCCAAGAATGATATTGCACCGGGTGTGCCTTCCTCTATTTTTGCAAATGTATAAACCTCGGCATCTTTGTTGCCTATAACCTCGCCGTTGATAAACGATGCTATTTGTTGAGCTGTGAATTTCATATCTATATAGAAACTTTTAATTTTTCATAAGTTATCAACAGTTAAACCGTTGCCGCTTCGTGCGGGTCTCTTTATGTTTTTCAAATACGAAGATAACTCTTTTGTTCCAATTCTCTGTGGCTTTATGTATAAAATAACGCAAAAAATGCAAAATTAGACGATATTGTGGGCTTTTAATTCACGTTCCATCTGTTGTTGGTAGTCGCGCGCCTTTTCTGCAGCCACAGTTGCGAAGTTCTCGCTGCCATCGGCAAAAATGATGGCACGGCTGGCGTTTACAAGCAAGCCGCAGTCGCTGTTCATACCATATTTGCATACCTCCTCGAGCGAGCCACCTTGTGCTCCCACACCGGGAACAAGCAGGAAATGGTTGGGTACTATACGGCGTACATTCTCAAACGATTTGCCTTGTGTGGCACCCACTACATACATCATGTTTCGGTCGCTTCCCCATTGCTGCGATGTTGAAAGTACCTTTTCAAAAAGCATTGTTCCCTCCTCGTCTTTTGTGAGCTGGAAATCGTGTGAACCGGGGTTCGATGTAAGTGCAAGCAGTATCACCCATGTATCTTCGTAGGCAAGGAAGGGTTTTACACTATCCTCTCCCATGTATGGGGCTACTGTGAGAGCGTCCACTTTCATCTCTTCGAAGAACGAGCGGGCGTATAGCGCCGATGTGTTGCCTATGTCGCCACGTTTTGCATCGGCTATGATAAAGATTTCGGGGTAGTTCTCTTTTATGTACTTTACAGTCTTTTCAAAACTTATCCAACCCTTTACTCCGAATGCCTCGTAGAAGGCAAGGTTGGGCTTGTATGCAACGGTGTAGGGTGCTGTGGCATCGATGATTGCTTTGTTGAAATCGAATATTGCATCTTCGTTGTCTTTAATGCAAGCGGGCAGTTTCTTTATGTCGCTGTCGAGCCCTACACATAGAAACGAGCGTTTCTCTTTAATCTGTTTTACAAGTTGTTCTTTGTTCATGATTTATGGTTTTGTTATAGTTCGTTTTCTTTCATTCTCTCTGTGTTCTCGGCCACAATAAGGTGGTCTATGCAATCCTGTATGTCGCCATTGACAAAGGCCGACAGGTTGTATATCGTATAGTTTATGCGATGGTCGGTGATGCGCCCTTGCGGGTAGTTGTATGTGCGTATCTTTGCCGAACGATCGCCGGTAGATACCATTGTCTTGCGCTTGCTTGCAATGTCGTCGGCATAGCGCTGATGCTCGCGATCATATATAAGGGTGCGCAGGCGTGCGAGAGCACGCTCTTTGTTCTTGGGTTGGTCGCGTGTTTCGGTACATTCGATGAGAATCTCCTCGGTTTGGCCGGTTTCGGGGTTCAGCCATGGATAGCGTAAACGCACGCCCGATTCCACTTTGTTTACATTCTGGCCGCCGGCACCGCTTGAACGGAATGTATCCCATTTGATGGCACTCTCGGTAATCTCCACGTCAAAGGCTTCGGCTTCGGGGAGCACTGCCACCGATGCTGCCGATGTATGTACGCGGCCTTGTGTTTCGGTGGCGGGTACTCGCTGCACACGATGTACTCCCGATTCATATTTAAGCGTGCCATATACCTTTTCACCTGTAACGGTACATATAATCTCCTTGTATCCACCCGATGTGCCTTCGCTGCAACTCGAAACCTCGAGCCTCCACCCCTTGGTCTCGCAATATTTGCTATACATGCGGAAGAGGTCCCCGGCAAATATGGCAGCCTCGTCGCCGCCTGTACCACCACGAATTTCAAGAATGGCATTTTTGTCGTCTTGCGGGTCGGCAGGTATAAGCAGCAATTTTATCTGCTCCTCTGTGGCGGGTATCTCTTTTTCGCAGTTATCGAGTTCCTCGCGTGCCATCTCGCGCAGTTCGGGGTCGCTCTCGTTGGCAAGCAGGTCTTTTGCTTCGCGCAGCGATGTCAGCAGCCCTATGTATCGTTTGCGTGCGGCAAGAATATTCTCCAGCTCGCGGTACTCTTTATTGAGCCTTACATAACGCTTCATGTCAGCCACCACGGCGGGGTCGGTAATCAGCGTCGATACCTCCTGAAAGCGGGCTTCAAGGTCGTTTAGTTTGCTCAAAAGTGAATTTTCGTTCTCCATCGTTTCTTTTATAGCTTCTTAATATTTGAATGTGCCGTAGGGGCTTTCAATTATTAGCTCGTTCTGTTCGGCATCCTCCACGCGGCCCACAATCTGTGCATCCACGCCGAAACTTTTGCTTATGGCAATAATCTCATCGGCAAATTCGGGCTTCACATACACTTCCAAGCGGTGGCCCATGTTGAACACTTTATACATTTCGGCCCAATCGGTACCGCTCTGCTCCTTGATGGTTTTGAACAGTGGGGGAATGGGGAATAAATTGTCTTTAATCACCCGTTTGTTCTCTACAAAGTGCATAACCTTTGTCTGTGCGCCACCCGAGCAGTGTACCATGCCATGAATGTTGGGGCGCAATGCATCAAGAATCTTTTTCACTATAGGTGCGTATGTGCGGGTGGGGGAGAGTACCAGCTTGCCTGCATCTATGGGAGAATCTTCCACCTTGTCGGTGAGTTTAAGACCGCCCGAATATATCAGCTCGGCGGGCACTCCCTTGTCGTAGCTTTCGGGGTACTTTTCGGCAAGATATTTGCTGAATACATCGTGGCGTGCCGATGTGAGGCCGTTGCTGCCCATGCCACCGTTGTACTCCTTTTCGTATGTGGCCTGCCCGTATGATGCAAGACCCACAATCACATCGCCTGCTGCGATGTTGGCATTGTCGATGACATCGCTACGTTTCATGCGGCAGGTAACGGTGCTGTCCACAATGATGGTGCGCACAAGATCGCCCACATCGGCAGTCTCGCCACCTGTGGCATATACACCCACACCCATCTCGCGCAGCTCGGCAAGCAATTCATCGGTGCCGTTGATGATGGCCGAGATGACCTCGCCCGGCATAAGCAGCTTGTTGCGTCCTATGGTGGATGATACAAGGATGTTATCCGTTGCACCCACACAGAGAAGGTCGTCTATGTTCATTATGAGTGCATCCTGTGCAATACCTTTCCACACCGAAATGTCGCCTGTCTCTTTCCAATAGAGATACGCAAGTGAGGATTTTGTACCCGCACCATCGGCGTGCATTATATTGCAATATTCGGGGTCGCCACCCAGAATGTCGGGGATTATTTTACAAAACGCTTTGGGGTAAAGTCCCTTGTCGATGTTTTTAATTGCGTTGTGAACATCTTCTTTTGATGCCGAAACTCCGCGCATCATGTAACGTTGGTCGCTCATTTATTCTATCTGTTTTATTATTGTTTTTCATCCGTTTTGTGCCGTGGCAATGCGTGTTATTCGCCTTGCGTGCGCGTGCGATGTGAGTGCGCACACACAAATAATATGCAAATATAATAAAAGCCTTTGAGGTAAAAAAACAAACTCCTTACTATTTTTAACATTGCGCCGCTTGGCGTGCTTTATATTAGCCCTCCTGTGCGTTTCCGCCCCTCCGTTTGTGTCGTATGTCGATAAACAAAATTCTCCGCGTAGCTGTTTCTTGTAATAAAAACAGTATGAAAACTCTGATAGTCTTTAATCATCCTTACGACGGCAGTTTCTGCAATGCTCTCCTTATGGCAGCCAAGCGCGGTGCCGAGCAGTGTGGCGAGTGCGGTGTGATAAATCTTGATAAAGAGAACTTTAATCCTGTGATGAGCAGTCACGACCTTCATGCTTTTGTTCTTGCCCGCCACGAGCCTGAAAAAGCTTTTGCCCTGCTCGATAAACAGGTGTTGGCATACAAGGCAAAATTGGAAGAGGCCGAGCACCTCGCTTTTATCTTCCCTGTGTGGTGGATGCTCATGCCTGCCCTCACAAAAGGTTTTATAGATAGAGTGATTGTTCCGCTTGTGGCATATGATTATGCGCCCGACGGCACCATGCGGTCGCGTCTTGAAAAATTGAAAAGGGTAACGGTGGTTACCACGATGAATACCCCGCCCGATGTATATGAAAGAAATTTCGGCAATGCGCTTTCAAAAGCTTTGTTCCAGGGAACCTTTGAAGCCATAGGCATAAAAAACTGCCATTGGATAAGCCTTAACATGGTGTCGGGTGTGGATGAGCAGCAGCGCGAGCGATGGCTCGAAAAGGTGGAAGAATATTTCTCCTCGGAAACCTTTTGACGGGTAACCGAGGAGATAGTAATTTTTGCGTGCTGTTATAACAGGTATTTTGTGAGGAAGAATACTGCGAGTATATACATGCCAAGCCTCAATCTTTTGTAATGCCCCGTGAGAAGGCAAAGCAGAACGTATGAGATATGTCCCCAAATGATGCCTTCGGATATGCTATATGTGAGCGGCATGAATACTATACATACGAAAGCCTTTGTCCATGCCTGCGTTGCTCAAAATGTTGGGGTTTACGGCAAGGATATATGCCATTGTCATGAAGGTGTGAGGCCCGACATTATTTCGGTGCGCATGGTGGTTTTTGCGGGGTCAAACCCGAATAGTTTTTGTAGCATTTGGGTAGTTTCTTGTGTTTGTGTTTTGTAATATTTTGCAAAAGAAAATAAAATAAATGAAAGTGAGAAATTTCTCACTTTCATTTATTGACAGTCTTTTTTTACCGTGGATAAATATTTTACTGTAATGTTCTGATTTGTAATATATAGGATTGTTAATCTTCAAGCGTTGCTTCAAGTATTTTGCGCACATCCTCTTTGCTCACTACTCCCTCATGTACCTTGCTGTCGTCAATGTAGAATGTGGGCACGAGAAAGTAGTCGAACATGGCTGCATAGTCCACTTCCAAGGTCTCTTCTACCAGCTGTGGTTCTATAGTGCGGTAGAGGTCGTTCTCCTCTTTTAGTGCCTCGATGTACTTGAATGCCTTTTTGCAATGCGGGCAATCCTCTCTGTAAAATATCTGTAATCTTTTCATGGCTATGTTTTTAGTCTACAACAATCCGAGGTTTTGTTTTTCTTTTCAAATCTGCTTTTTTTTGAGTTTTTTGTTCAAGGGGATTGTGGTTGCAAATTTAGTTAAAAAAGTATATATAATAATTTATTCTCACTGCATATTTTCTGTTTTCGTGGCTTTTTTGTATATTCGCAAAGTTTTATCGCCGGCTTGTTTCGGTCGGTGTGTTTTGCCCTCTTTGGGCGTGGCAAAATTAACGATTTTGTCTTGGTGTTTTGCGGTTGCATGCCGCGTTAATTTGGGAATTATTTATTAACTTTTTAATCTTAAATCTATGTTTGAAGGACAACCAAAAGGCTTGTATGCCTTGGCTTTGGCCAACACCGGTGAGCGTTTCGGCTACTACACTATGTTGGCTGTGTTTGTGATGTTCCTGCAGGCGAACTTTGGATTCTCCAGTGCTCTTGCAGGTTCTATTTATTCAGCCTTCCTGGGCTTTGTGTATTTTATGCCCTTGTTTGGTGGTATGGCTGCCGATAAGTTCGGTTATGGAAAGATGGTTACCATTGGTATCACCATTATGTTCTTGGGTTATGTAGTGCTTGCATTGCCTCTGGGTGCTAATAATGTTGCTGTTGGTGCAATGGTTATGGCATTGGTACTCATATCACTTGGTACCGGTTTGTTCAAGGGTAACTTGCAGGTGATGGTAGGTAACCTCTACGACGAGCCTAAATATGCTGCAAAGCGCGATGCCGGTTTCAGTGTGTTCTATATGGCTATCAACGTAGGTGCAATGTTTGCTCCCACTGCTGCCATTGAAATTATGAAATGGGCGCAGAACTCTTTGGGTGTGAGCGAGGCCGACTCTTATCACTTTGCATTCGGCGTAGCCTGCCTTTCTCTTATCGTTTCAATCGCCATTTACTATGCATTCCGTTCTACATTCAGCCACACCGATAGAGGCAAGGTTGCAGCTGCCGGTGGCGATGCTACCAATGTAAAGGAACTCACTCCTGCCGAGACAAAAGAGCGCATCGTGGCTCTCTGCCTTGTGTTTGCTGTGGTTATCTTCTTCTGGATGGCTTTCCACCAGAACGGCTCAACTCTCACATTCTTTGCCCGCGACTATACAGCTACAAGCTCAACAGGTATTGAGAGTATGGCATTCGATGTTGTAAACCTTGTGCTTGCCATCTTCTTGGTTTATGGTTTGTTTGGTCTGTTCCAGAGCACAACAGGCAAGGGTAAGGCTATTTCGGGTGCTGTTATATTGGCTGCTGTTGCCGGCTTGGCATATAAATATACAACACTTCCCGCTACAACAGAGGTGAATGCTCCCATTTTCCAGCAGTTCAACGCTTGCTTTGTGGTTGCTCTTACTCCCGTCTCAATTGCAATCTTTGGTGCTCTTGCCAAGAAGGGTAAAGAGCCTTCGGCTCCTATGAAGATAGGTTTGGGTATGTTGGTTGCCGCTGTGGCTTACTTGTTGCTTACTGTTGGTTCACTTGGCTTGCCCGCTCCTGAGTTTGTTATGAACGCTGAAAGCGGTGTTATGGAGCCTGTGCATATGGCTAACGTGTCGCCCAACTGGTTGATTTCTACATACCTCGTTCTTACATTTGCCGAACTTCTCCTTTCTCCCATCGGTATTTCGTTTGTTACAAAGGTGGCTCCTCCCAAGTATGCCGGTATGATGATGGGTGGTTGGTTTGTTGCCACAGCTGTAGGTAACTTCCTTGTTGCTATTCCTGCTCTTATGTGGGGTGCTCCTTTAACTGTTGTTTGGGGTGTGCTCATAGGTATCTGCTTGCTTGCAGCACTCTTCATCTTTGTTATTCTAAAACGTCTCGAGAAGGTTTCTAAGTAATTGCTACTTATAAATTCTTTTTATATATGGAGCAACCTCTTTTCAGGGGTTGCTCCTTTTTTATTATGTTTTTTCTTTTATTATATAATAATATGCAAATTTTATGTAATTTTGCAGAATTGAAAATTCTGCGAAGATGGGCTGCGCTCATTTTGTAACATCAAATAAATTTGTGTTACATTCGCTTGCACCATCATTGCCTGAGATTCTGCGAAGATGGGCTGCGCTCATTTTGAAATAATTATAAAAACAAAATATTATGTGTAAAAGAATTTTGATGTTTGCATCGTTTATTGTTGCGGCCTTTGCGCTCAAAGCTCAGAATGCCGATGTAGAGGCGATGCTGAAAAAGATTGAGGCGGTAACTTCGTTCCAAAAGATTGAGAAGAACGATACCACCCGCAGTTATTACCTGATGAATTTCCGTCAGTTGCTCGATGCCGACAAGCCCGAAGCGGGTTCGTTTGAGCAGCGCGTTATGTTGGGCCACCGTGGTTGGGATCGTCCTGTGGTTGTGGTAACCGAGGGCTATGCAGGCGACTACGCCTTCAACAATCCCCGTTACATGGAGGAGCTGACCAAAATTATGGATGCCAATATTCTGTTTGTGGAGTATCGTTATTTCTCAAAATCAACTCCATCACCCTGTAATTGGGATTACCTTACCATAGAGAATTCAATGGTCGATTATCACAATATAATCACTGCTTTCAAAAAATACTATACAGCAAAGTGGGCTACCACAGGTATAAGCAAGGGCGGTTCCACATCAATGTTCTTCCGTGCATACTACCCCGAGGATGTGGATGTTTCCGTTCCTTATGTAGGCCCGTTGAGCTGTTCCATTGAGGATGGTCGCCACGAGTCTTTCTTGGAACGTGTATCAACCAAAGCAAAGCGCGATGCCGTGAGGGATTTCCAATACCTTATGTTTGAGCGCAAGGAGCAGTATATGCCTCTGTTCGATGCCTTTTGTGCAAAGGAGAATCTCTCGTTCCGCGTGCCCACATCGGATATTTACGACCTCTGTGTTCTTGAATACCAATTCTCGTTCTGGCAGTGGGGCGCTCCCGTGGAGGAGATTCCGGCGGCAACGGATACCGACGAGGCCATAATGAAATACTTTATCAAGATGTGCAGCCCCGACTACTTCTCGGCTACCACAGAAATAGGTTCGTTCTTTGTGCAGGCGGTAAAGGATTTCGGCTACTATGGCTATAACACCGACCCCTTTGTTAAATATCTGGACCCTGCCGATGTTGAGGGTTATTTGAAGAAGGTGATGCTCCCTGCCGAGTTTGCCGATGTCGTTTTTGACGATACCAATCACCGCAAGGTTACCGATTTTTACACCGAGAACGACCCCAAGGCTATCTTTGTTTATGGCGAGTGGGATCCCTGGACTGCAAGCGGTGTTACATGGCTCAGTGAGCGTAACAAGAAGAATACAAAAGTATATATTGTGCCCGACGGCAGCCACCGCGACCGCATCGCCAATTTGCCTGCTGCCCAGCGCGAGGAACTCTTGAACCTGCTTAACGAGTGGATGCAGTATAAGTGATATGTGCAATGCCGGCAGTGCAATAGAGATAAAAGATGTGTCGATAGGGTATAAAAGCCGTGGGGTAGAGTATCCTGTCGCACGCTCTCTCAGTGCCACGCTGCACGCGGGTGAGGTGGTTGCCCTCATAGGGCGCAACGGCGCGGGTAAATCAACCCTCTTGCGTGTTCTTGCAGCATACGAAAAGCCACTTGATGGCTCGCTTGTTTACAGCGGCATGCCACTAACCGATGTTACCCCCATGATGCTTTCGCGCCTTGTTGCTGTGGTGTTCACAGATAACTCCGTGTCCCACTCTCTCACTGTGCGTGAACTCGTGTCGCTTGGTCGCACACCTCACACGGGATTTGCAGGACATCTGCGTGCCCACGATAAAGAGGTGGTCGATTGGGCTTTAAGTGCCACCGATGTAGAAAATCTTGCCGATAGGGTGGTAACCACATTGAGCGATGGCGAGCGACAAAAATGTATGATAGCAAAAGCGCTTGCACAAGAGACTCCTGTGGTGATGCTCGACGAACCCACGGCTTTCCTCGACTTCGGGAGCAAAGTGGCACTGTTCCGCATGTTGCAAAGGCTTGCTCGTGAAATGAACAAGGCAGTGATAGTTTCCACACACGATATCGAGCTTGCTTTGCGTCTTGCCGACAGGCTGTGGCTCATAGATGGCGGCACAATGCACTGCGGCACAGTCGACGAGCTGTCGGCAAGCGGTGTGCTCCATAATTTTATAGCAGGCAAAGGCATAGCATACAATAGAGAAGAAAAAAGGATAGAAATAATATAAAGAAAAAATGAAATACAATTTTGACGAGCTTATACCTCGCAAAAACAGCGACTGTTTGAAATATGACAAGTTGCAGGAGATGTTTGGCACCGACGATGCCTTGTCTATGTGGATTGCCGATATGGATTTCCGCACCCCACCTTTTGTGATAGAGGCGTTGCGCCGCCGCTTGGATCACGAGGTGTTGGGCTATACATTCTGTTCGCCCAAGTGGAAACCCGCGATACAGAATTGGGTGTCTCGCCGCTACGGCTGGAGTATTAAAGAGGAGGAGATTGGCTTTGTTGGCGGTATTGTACCCGCAATTTCGTTTGCCGTGCAATGTTTCACCGCCCCCAATGATAAGATACTCATTCAGCCACCGGTGTATCACCCCTATCATCATGTGGTAAAAGACCTTGGCCGTACATTGGTATATAACCCATTGCGCCTTGTCGGTGGGCAGTACGAGGTGGATTTTGAAGATTTAGAACGCAAAATCGTGGGTTGCAAATTGTTCCTCTTGTGCAATCCTCACAACCCCGGCGGCCGTGTGTGGAATACCGATGAACTTATTCGCATAGCCGACATTTGTGCAAAGAATGGTGTTGTTGTTATTTCCGACGAGATTCATTGCGATATGGCACTTACCGGATATAAGCACACCGTTTTTGCCACAGTGAGCGAGGCTGCAGCACAGAACTCTGTAACCCTAATGGCTGCAAGCAAAACATTTAATATTGCAGGGCTCAAAAGTTCGTACCATATAATAAAGAACGAGGCTTTGCGCAGGCAATACTGCGAATACCTCACACGCAGTGAACTCGACACCGCCCACCTCTTTGCAACCACCGCTGTTGCCGTTGCATATAACGAGGGCGATGAGTGGCTTGCGCAGATGTTGCAGTATGTAGAGGAGAATATTGCCTACCTAGATAAATACCTCAAGGAGAATATGCCCAAAATATCATTCATTCGCCCGCAAGCATCGTATCTCGTGTTCCTCGATGCCCGCGAGCTTGGCATGCCGCAGGAAAAACTTGTGAACTTCTTCCTCAAAGAGGCCAAGGTGGCTATGAACGATGGTACTATGTTTGGGCAAGAGGGTGCAGGTTTCATGCGCATGAATTTAGGCTGCCCCCGTGCAACACTCGAACAAGCCTTGAAGCAGATAAAAGCGGCATACGACAAATTGTAGTTTTTAGATTGGCTTGCTTGGTAAACCATTCAAAACGGTTTTAGCCCGATAATCCGCGGATTATCGGGCTTTTTCTACTTTTGGCTTAACAAATAAAAAAAATAATCTTTTTGCTGGAATTCCCCAATTTAACATTTGCAGATAAGGCTCGTATTAACATATTGCACTATGAGGTAAGTTGAAAGAGCAAAGAAAAAGAGATAATATTCTTTTTATGTAATAATAACCTGATGTTTGGGCAGTTTGAAAAAATATATTATCTTTGCATTTGAAATGCGGGCATGCCCGCGTACATATATTCATAGTAATTGGCTAAAATAAAAGAGATAGCAGCAGCCCTTGAAATGTTCGCGCCTCTGCCACTGCAAGACGGTTTCGATAATGCCGGCATGCAAGTAGGATTAACAGATGCGGAAGTTACAGGGGTTTTATTGTGTCTTGATGTAACAGAGGCAGTTGTGGATGAAGCTGTTGCATTGGGGTACAATCTCATTGTGTCTCATCATCCCCTTATTTTCTCTCCCCTTAAAAGAGTAACCGGCAGTACGTATGTGGAGCGTTGTGTCATTAAGGCACTCGCCAATGGTATTGCTATATATTCGGCACATACGAACTTGGATAATGCGCCCGGTGGAGTGAATTACCGCATTGCTGCCAAGCTGGGGTTACAGAATGTGAAAATACTTGTTCCCAAGGAGAACGCTTTGCTTAAATTGTCGGTGTATGTGCCCGTAGCTCATGCCGATGCTGTGCGCAGTGCGTTGTTCGCAGCCGGTTGCGGCAACATAGGTAATTATGGCTCGTGCAGCTATAATGCCGTGGGATATGGCACGTTTGAAGCGGGCGAGGGGGCGAAACCTTTCTGTGGCTCGATAGGCAGCTTGCACAAAGAGGAGGAGGTGCGTATCGATACCATTATGCCCTCATATATAAAAGGAAGGGTGGTGAAAGCACTCATGGCTGCTCACCCCTATGAGGAACCGGCTTTTGATATATATCCGTTACAGAACAGTTGGGATAGCGTGGGCACAGGTGTCGTAGGTGATCTCCCTGTCGCAACTAATGAAACAGCTTTCTTGCAACAGTTGAAAACCGGTTTTAACGTGGGCAGTGTGCGCCATACCGGCCTGCTTGGCAAGCCTTTGAAAAGGGTCGCTCTGTGCGGTGGTGCCGGTGGCTCGTTTGCCGCAGCAGCCATGGCAGCGGGGGCCGATGTGTATATCACAGGCGAGGCTCGTTATCACGACCTCTTCAATTACGATGGCAAGATGCTTGTTGCTGTAATAGGACATTACGAGAGCGAACAGTTTACTATGGAAATTTTCAAAGAGATAATATCGGGGGCTTGCCCGCATGTGGCGGTGAAAATCACATCGGTGTGTACCAATCCCGTGCATTATATGTAATTTTTAACCTTAAAATAATAGATAAGACTATGGCAAAGAAAGATCCCGCTGAATATACAGTGGAAGAGAAATTGAAGACACTTTATGAGTTGCAGACTATTCTGTCAGAGATTGACAAAATTAAGATTCTTCGTGGTGAACTTCCTTTGGAGGTAAAGGACCTTGAAGATGAGATTGTAGGCCTTGGAACTCGTATAGAGAATATCACAGGCGAAATAAAGACCGTGCGTGAGAATATCGTTGCATTCCGCGAGGAGATGGAGAAGGCCAAGGCCAACATTGAAAAATATACCGCCGACCAGAACAACGTGCGCAACAACCGCGAGTTTGACCTTTTGAATAAGGAGATTGAGTATAATAATCTTGTGATAGAGCACGATGAGAAGAAAATCAACGAGGCACGTAACCAAGAGAAATACAAAGGCGAGGAACTTGAAAAGGCACAGCACATGCTCGAGGAGCGCAGGAAAGACCTTGAAATGAAGCGCGCCGAGCTCGAGGAGATTGTTACCGAGACCAAGGCCGAGGAGGAGAAATTGCGCGAGCAGGCTCGCGACTTGGAGTTGCTTATTGAGCCTCGTTTGCTTGCGTCGTTCAAACGTATTCGCAAGAGTACACGTAATGGTTTGGGTATTGTTTACGTTGACCGTGATGCTTGCGCCGGTTGCTTTAGCAAGATACCTTCGCAGCGTCAGTTGGATATCCGCATGCGCAAGAAAATCATCGTGTGCGAAAACTG
>CALGJF010000036.1 GCA_937914945.1 uncultured Bacteroidales bacterium
CCCGCTGGGATTCAAACCCAGGACCTTCAGAACCGGAATCTGACGCTCTATTCAGCTAAGCTACGGGACCGTTCCTTCTTTTATCTTGCGAAGATACAACAAAAAAATAGCATTACTTGATATTTATTCATTTTTTGAACTATTATTACCAAAAATTTACTATATTACAGATATAATTGCTATCTTTGCAACAAGGGTAAGCAAAAACTACCACAAAACTAAAAAAATAACAACCATTAATCACCAAACGACAGCAAATTGTCAAAACCATGAAACTATATGAATTAACATCGGCATACAAGCCACTGCTCACACTCAAACAAACCGAGTTGGCCATAAAACAGATAAAGGAAATTTTCCAGATGAATCTATCGGCCGCTTTGCGCCTGCGCCGTGTAACCGCACCGTTGTTTGTATTGCAAGGCACCGGACTTAATGACGACCTTAACGGCTACGAGCATGCGGTAAGTTTCCCTATACAGGACATGAACGGCGCTGTGGCCGAGGTGGTACACTCACTTGCCAAATGGAAACGAGTAACGCTTGCCGACTACAACATAGCACAAGGACATGGTATATACACCGACATGAATGCCATACGCGCACACGAAGAACTTGACAACCTGCATTCTCTCTATGTGGACCAATGGGATTGGGAACGTGTAATATGCGCCGAGGAGCGCACCGTAGCCTTCCTTAAACAGATTGTCGAGGATATTTACAGCGCTTTGCTACACACCGAATTTACAATTTGCGAATACTACCCGCAGATAAAGCCCTCACTACCCGAGAAGATATTCTTCATTCACTCCGAGGAGCTGCGCCGCCTCTACCCCACACTCACAGCCAAGGAGCGCGAAGAGGAAATAACACGCAAGCATGGCGCAGTATTCATCATAGGTATAGGTGGCAAGCTGGGCGATGGCGAGCCGCACGACAACCGCGCTCCCGACTACGACGATTACTCAACCCCCAATGAGGATGGCTTTGAGGGACTCAACGGCGACATGCTCATTTGGTCAAACATTCTTGGAAAAGCCATTGAGTTATCATCAATGGGTATTCGCGTAGATAAAGAAGCACTACTACACCAACTTAAGATATCGGGAAAGGAGGAGCGCAAGGAACTCTATTTCCACCGCCGAATGTTACAGGACACCTTGCCATTGAGCATCGGAGGAGGTATAGGACAATCGCGCCTCTGTATGTTGCTGCTGCAAAAGGCACACATAGGCGAGATACAGGCAAGTATCTGGCCACAGGAGATGCGCCAGCAGTGCGCTGCCATGAATATACCTATTATATAAAAGACAATGAGCGTAAAAATAGAGAGCAGTTGGAAGGAGGTTCTTGCAGCAGAATTCGGCAAAGAGTACTTTGCAAAACTCACCGCATTCGTGCGCGAGGAGTATTCAGGCACAACCCCCATATACCCACCCGCCAAGCTCATATTCAATGCCTTTGACCACTGCCCGTTCAACGATGTAAAGGTGGTGATACTCGGACAAGACCCCTACCATGGAGCCGGACAGGCCAACGGGCTCTGTTTCTCGGTAAACAAAGGTATAGCGTTCCCACCATCGCTGTTAAACATATTCAAGGAGATAGAGGCCGACTGCGGAACACCCATTCCGCAAGACGGCGACCTCACAAGATGGAGCGACCAGGGAGTCCTTCTACTGAACGCCACACTCACCGTGCGCGCAGCCTCGGCCGGCTCACACCAAAAACGCGGATGGGAGGAGTTTACCGATGCTGCCATACGCGAACTTGCCGACAGACGCGAAAACATTGTCTTTATACTCTGGGGTAGCTATGCACAAAAAAAAGGAGCATTTATTGATCGCACCAAGCATCTGGTGCTCACATCGCCACACCCATCGCCATTATCGGCATACCAAGGGTTCTTCGGCAACCACCATTTTTCAAGGGCCAACGAGTACCTTGAAGCGCATGGCAAAAGCAAGATTATTTGGTAATCAAAAAATAAGCCCTTATTTTCATGTTAAAGAAAAGGTTGAAACCGCGGTTTCAACCTTTTCTTTTAATACCAATCGATATTGCTGCCATTATCTCGCTTATCCCATTTTAGCGCATCGGCAAGCATCTGCGACGTTGCACGGAAACTGAAATTAAACGAAGTGTAAGGGCTTAACACAACACCGCATGACATCTCGAAACAGTGCAAATCGCGAGAAATATTCATGGTAGTGGTAGTCAATTTCTTATTCTCAAAATTATATCCCGATGTAAAATTAATTCTCCAATTATCGGAGATGGCTATATTACCCGAGAAGTTCACATTCTGCGTGTATCTATATGGATAACGCATATCCTTTACATCTATCGGACGCGACCTGTCCTCGGCCATAATTATACCATAGGATACAGAAAAACTCCAAGGAATTTTGAAAGGCATATATCCATCGGGGTCCACATCGGCATTCTTCGACTCACTTTTTGACGATGCTGCCAACGACTTTTTCGGTTTCTCCTCATCTGTATCGGTTTCATCGGTATCAGCATCTTCGTCTATCGCCTCGTCATCACCGCCAAAAAGTTTCTTTATCTTCTTCCAAGTGGTATTATTGAATGTATATGAGATATTCTGGCTCATACCTTGGAAACGACCGAAACGACCGTATGACCACTCAGTCCTGTCGCCCACCACAACCTGACCATTCTCATTAAATTCATAGGCATAGGTAGCAAACACTGCATTCATGCTGAATGTGTAATTCTTGGACAGCTTCAAACGCAAACGTGTAGAGAGGTTGCTCCAAGGCTTTGTTTTTGCAGCGAGGTTATACGAGAGGGTGGCACCCAATTCATCGATAATGCTCACCTTTTTAAGAGAATCGCTCTTGGTGCGCCATTTCATCTCCACGTTGTTACTTATGTTGAGCGAAATATTACCCGTCTTGCCCTTACCCGGCACGCCATACATACCATTTGAATAGGGAGAATACTCCACGGTACGCACCTCACCATTGTCGTCGGTATATGTATATGAGTCGTAATAGCCATAGCGATCCGTACTGAAATCGGGAGAATAGCTAAACGACAATGTAGGCTTGAATACGTGGCGCACGGTGTGAACACGACTGTTCTTCATAAAGCCTGCCGGTTCATAAAAACCATAAAGGGTGGTATTCATGGAGAGCGACATGTTATAATCGTACACTCGATTAAAACCGCTAACAGTATCGCGCACCACGCTCCTTGTAGCCTCGTTCCACGACTGTTTCACTTTGTTCAAATACCAACGCTCGGTATAATTTATGCTGGGTGTTATATTTATAAAGTCGAAAAGTTGGAATGTGGCACCAATGGGTATGCTATGCTTGAAACCATTGCGCCACTCGGTCGAGAAGTTCTTCTCAAAGAGTTCATCCTCTTTTGAGGTTACGCTGTTGCTCATTTGACCGTTATATGATAGATATATTTTCTCGTACCACTTTTCATCGCCGGCACGTTTCTTGCGCTTGAAAGGGTATTTCTTAGACAACGACACACTGAGGCTGGGCAATGTGAGCGAAACAATAGAATCCTGCACATTCTGCGACACGTTCATTGTCGTAGATATAGTAAGACCTATATCGGGGAAGGTTTTTGAATAACTCACACTCGATGTACGCACCGTTTGCGAATTATACACAGGGTTGTATATACTATTGAGATTAGACCTCTCGTAGTTGGAGGTTGCATAGTTCACGCTTGCCGAGAAGTTGCTGTTGGGATGCGCCTTGGGATCCTGACGATGGTTCCACTGCAAACGAAAGTTCTTGCCAACACCATAATCGGGCAGACCTTTCTCACCCTCTTTGGTTACGATATAATTGAAATTGACATTACCCGAATAGCGATATCGCTTGGCATAAGTAGACGCTGCTCCAACGCCCCATGAGCCCTTTGTAAAGATTTCGCCGGTGAGTTTAAGATCCATTTTGTCGCTTATGGCAAAATAGTAACCACCGTCGCTCAAATAGAAACCGCGCTCGGTATCATCGCCATATGTAGGCATAATGAAACCCGAAGAATAGCTGCTTGTAAAGGGGAAAAAGCCAAAAGGAATGGCCAATGGCAGTGGCACATCCTCAATAACAAGATACGCAGGACCAAAAACCGCATCCTTCTTGGGGCGTACTTTTGCCCTTGTGAGGGCTATATAAAAGTGCGGATGCTCGGCATCGCAGGTGGTGTACTTTCCATTGTACGCGTAGAAAGCCCCGGTGGAGTCCTTCTTGGCAGCCTCGCCCATCATAAAACCATCGCCTTGCGCTGTAAATACGTTGTTTATATAGCCACGCTTGCTCTTGAAGTTATAACTTATCTTATCGGATTCATAAGGGGTATCGCCATCCCTGAATACAGGAATTCCGCTTGCCACACCGGTGGAATCCGTTACCCCATGAGCACGTACAATGCTACTATCCATATTCATGGAGATAACCGCTGCGTCAAGTTGAATTTTTTGGTACTTTACACTGCAATCGCCATACAGATAGGCGTTACCGGTGCGAGACCACACCATAGAATCGGACGATTCGTAATACACAGGGTCCTCAACGGCGTCGGCATCGTTTTTCTTTTTTTCGGGAACGGTATCGGCCGCCGACACTGCAACAGAATCGGCAGGATTCACCACCGCGAGAGAATCGAGTAGCAAGGTGTGCGACGGAGCAATATTGCACACGACACCACTCTGTGCAGGAACAGTTACAAGAACCGCCAACAGCAGCATCAGCAATATTATTCTATTTTCAATCCTACTCAAATTCATTGATATTACCACAACAGAGTGTAGAGGATACATTAGCACGCGCCACACCTATTTGTCATTTGCAAAAATACAAAAATAAAAGGGAGTAAATATAAATTTTATATTAAAAAATACATTGATCGCAGAAAATCTTCTCCTTATTTAACCATTTACATAAAAATTCCGGCCCAATACTCCACTTTTTTCACCGATTCATCGGATATTTTCCGCATACTATCCACCACCTGTTGCAATGTACGAGCCTGCTCCAAATACTTTGTTTTGGAGTAAAATTTATCGGCAAAACATATCAGTTGCTCCTCCATTGTAACGGGAACGAAATCGCGGGCCGGCAAAGGCCAGCCCTCGCGCAAAATCTGCTCTTTCGTGAGCCCTGTGCCCGTGTGCCGTTCACACACGGCAGCATGTTTGTGAAGCCCTTCGGAACGCAACAACTCGGCACCCAGATAGCCATGACATATATACGGCTTGTTACCGAAACAGTGTATGCGGGGAGCATCGGTAAGGAATATACCGATATCGTGCAGCATGGCAGCCTCTTTTATGAAATCCACATCAAGGCACAGTTCGGGATGGCGGGTTGCGAACTCCAATGCGAGCGACGCAACTTTTTGTGCATGAATAAGATATATTCGTTTTAACTCATTATCGCAAGGATAATACTTATCAATTATTTCATTTACATTCATAGCAATCACATTAATACAAACAACACCATCGCAAAGTGGCACAAAAGAGTTTTTTGCAAAAGCAAATATAATCATTTACACAGAACAGAGCAACAGCAACCCATAAATATTAGCATAATAGTATTAATATTATAAAAACACTTGTTAAAACCTTTTTTTCATGTATATTTGCAAAAATAGAGTTATTACGCCCTAACCGCAGGAATATGATAAATTCAATAATAGAAAAAGCTCACAAATTGCCGCCCATCACCTTGGAAGAGATGTCGGGCATAAAGCTGATGAACCGCACCGACACGAAGTTCGTTGCCACGCTTGCGCAATTAAATGAGTTCCTTGCAGCCGTACAGGGCAAATATTACATACAGGTAAAAGACAACGAACCGCTTGCCGGCTACCACACCACATACTTCGACACAGACGATTACAAGATGTATCGTATGCACCACTGCGGCAAGAAGGTGAGGGAGAAGATACGCGTGCGTACATACCTTGACACCAACGACACATTCCTCGAAGTAAAGAACAAGAACAATCATGGGCGCACAAAAAAGAAACGTATTCTCATAGGCGGCTTGGAGGCATTGGAGGCCGAGAGCGCAAAGGTTGTTCCTTTCCTTGCCCAGCACGCATGGTACACCATTGACAACATCTCACCGGTCATAGAGAATTGGTTCAACCGAATAACATTGGTAAATATGGCCAAGACAGAACGATTGACCATAGACTTCAATCTGCGCTTTCACCATTTGAAGAGCGACGGACACGACAAACTATCGCACGTAGCAATCATTGAGTTGAAACGCGACGGCAATGTACCTTCACCGGCTTTGGAGATTATACGTAATCTAAGAATAAAGCAGTCGGGGTTCAGCAAATACTGCATAGGCAGCGCGCTCACCAACCCGCAACTGAAAAGAAACAACTTCAAAGAGAGGCTGAGAATGATTCACAAAATGGAACATAAATACAAATAAGATATGGATACACTTATGACAATTCTTGCAGATGGCACACAAGCAATGAGCGCCATTGCTGCATTGGGAGAGGATTTTATCACAGGAGGCAGCACCGCGGCAACCGAAAGTACCATTTGGGACTTTGCCGGCATGGCCAACCTGTTGATAGGTTTTTTCATCAACCTGTTTTTTGTAGGTATTGTGGTACGCGGTTTCTACTACCCCAAATGCAAAAAAGGAGAGTATTTCTTTACTTTTATACTCATAGCTATAAGCATTTTCCTGCTTATATATCTACTTGGCGGTGTAAAACTGAAAACCGGCTTCGCATTGGGCCTGTTTGCCATATTCAGCATCATACGTTACCGCACCGAGCAGGTATCCATACGCGAAATGACGTATCTGTTTATCATCATTGCCATGAGCGCAATCAACGGCCTTGTAATAGAAGAACTTACCTATTCGGAAATGATACTTGCCAACCTGCTCTTCATTGCATCCGTTTGGGTGTGCGAGAGCAATTTGGTTATTCGCCATCTGTCGTACAAAATCATTAAGTACGACAACATGGACCTTATCACCCCCGACAAGGAAGAGGAGCTTATTGCCGACCTCAAAAAACGTACAGGACTCGATATCGTAAAAATAGAAGTGGGCGGAATTGATTTCCTAAAAGACGCTGCCATTATAAAAATGTACTACCGCCCCACCGATGGCAACGCAACAAATTCAGTAGATACAACAATTAAAGCACCAAGCGATGAATTCAAAATCAAGAACTAACAGAATTGCAACGCTTTTGTTTGCGTTTGCAATGGTATTTCCGGCATTCAATACAGTGAAAGCCGATGACGATAACTATGGAGTGTGGACCACATTCGAGGCTTCGAAGAAGATAAACAAGAAATTTAAGGTAGGCGCAGAACTTGAATTCCGCAGCAACGACTATCTTAAAGACATAGAACGCTTTGCCATAGGCGTTAGTGGACAATACAAGGTTACCGATTGGTTAAAGGCCAACGCCGGATACATATTCATCATGGGATACTATCCCGGCGAGGCAAAACCACACTACGACGATGACAACAACGAGTACGATGGTTTCAACTACGACCAGGCATATCACACCGAGAGAAACAGATTCTTTTTAGCCTTTACTGGCGAGTACAAAATAGGACGCGTAGAAATCTCACTGCGCGAGCGTCTGCAATACACTCGCACCAACTCGGCAACGACCATCGAAGAGAAGCATCGTTTCAACGTAGTCCCCGAAGTGGATGCCGACGGCAACCTTGTATTCGACGATGAGGGCAATGTAAAGGAGCAGCAGGAGTGGAGGATTTCAAAAACAGAGCCCGACTTCAAAGAGCATAAGAACAATACCGTTTTGCGCTCGCGCCTCACCGCAAAGTGGGACATTCCCAAGTGCAAGGTAAATCCCTTTATATCAACCGAGCTTTACAGCCGCTTAGACCAATGGAGAGGGTTTGAGAAACTGCGTTCACGCATAGGCGCAAGCTATAAGATAAACAAGGACAATGCCTTTGAAGTTTATTATCTTTTTGAAAAAGCCGGTGAGAAAGGCAAGGCCAACACTCACGCCATAGGCTTGGGATATTCAATTGACCTATAAAATATGTTATAATTATGAGAAAAATTTTACCATTTATAGCTGCCACGCTGTTGGCAGCGCCCTCTTTTGCACAACAAATGATGGTGGAGACGACTAACGAGAACTGTGTTATTGAGTTTGATGCTCTGCGTCGCATAACATTCAACGGTAGCGATGTAAACATTTTGCAGACCAACGGCACAACCTTTACAGCCCCCATGGGAGAGATCAGCCGCATATACTTTGGCGATTTCACAGCCATTGACGATGTGGAAATCACAAGCAACGACCTGGTAACTTATGTATCGGCCGATGAAATTGCCGTAAACTGCCCCGCAGGAGAGATTATCAACATATACAACATTAATGGTTCGCAAATATTCCAAATACGCCAGCAGGAAGATTGTGGCAGAATATCCATAGCACAACTGCCCAAAGGAATCTATCTGTTACAAGCATCCGGTAAGACCGCAAAATTCATTAAGCGATGAAAAAGACACTTTCAACACTTATGCTGCTTGCATCTATTGGCGCGCAAGCACAGGTCCTATATGTGAACAACAGCAACAACACATACGAGGCCATAAACACCGCAACCACAAAGCAGATAACATTTGACGAGGCACAGCAGTTGGTGGCAGTGGAGGGGAGCGATGGCATTACAAGCCAATATGCAACAGCCCATGTAGATAGCATATCGCCATGCAACAACGGCGGCACAGCCCTCACATATAGCAACGACAGAACCATTGTATTCAACCCCGAGGATGCCACAAACTTCACAGAGGTGGTTGAAACGATAGAGACAGACGAACTTGTCGATGAATGGGGCGATTTCGTGGAGAATTTCAGCACCACAAAAATCATCACCATAAATTTCAAAGAAACAGGCGTTACCTGCAACAGCAATGTGAGCGATGTTACATACACCATTACCAACAACACCCACATTGTAATAAATTCCAGCCGTAGCAAGGTGGGATATATCGTGCGTGGAACTTGCAGCAATGGTTCTTTGAAGATATACAGCACCAAGAAGTTCCAGATTATGGCAAACAACCTCACCCTTACCAACCCCACAGGCCCCGCCATAAACATACAAAGCGGCAAAACCGTATATTTCACACTGTCGGGCACCAACACTTTGTGCGACGGCCAAACATACGCAACCGCGCCCAATGCAGCCGATGGCACCCCCGAGGACCAGAAAGGCACCTTGTTCAGCGAGGGGCAGCTCATCTTCAATGGAACAGGAACACTTGATGTAACCAGCCTTGGCGGCCATGGAATATGCAGCGACGACTACATACGCATACGCAGCGGAAACATCACTGTAACAGCCCTTAAAGACGGCTTTAACACAAACGACAAATTCCAGATGGGCCGCACGGCAAGCGCATCGCCCGTGGTAAAGGTGAAGGCCGAAGGCAATGGCATCGATTGCGGCAAGGGCAACATCATTATAGAGGCCGGCAAGCTTGGCATTAATGCAAACAGCGAAGCCATAAAAGCCGAATACGAAGGAACCGACACGCAGATTACAGCCAACACTTTAATATATGGTGGCTACATAACAGCCCGCACCAACGATGACAAGAGCTCCATCTTCAAGACAAGCGGAGACTTTGCAATAAGCGGTGGAAACGTACACGGCGAGGCCAAAGGCAACGGCTCCAAGATTATAAACAGCAAAGGAGGCATCACAATAGACGGAGGTAAAATCACAGGTATTGTAGATGGAACACTAAGCAGCGACACCACCACAGCCGGCGGATTCAAATGCGACGGCGACCTATTGATAAACGATGGCACAATAGCCATTAATTGCAAGGGCGAAGGCTCAAAAGCAATCAACTGCAACGGCAGCATGACAATAAACGACGGCAGCATCACACTGCTTGCCACTGCTGCAAACTTCGTTGCAGCCGAGTATGACCGCAAGACACGCGCCATCACAGGCAACGACATTACCATTAACGGTGGTACCGTTTTTGCAAAATCATACGACCACGCAATAAACGGCACAGCCATAACGGTGAACGACGGCACAGTACATGCATTCAGCACCGGTGCAACCGCCCTATCGACAACAGCCACGCAAAGAGCAGGCTGGCTACTCACACAAAGCGCACAATAGGCTATGATATCACGACAAAAAAGGCATTCACCGCGGTGAATGCCTTTTTTGTCGTTGATTATAAAATTTTTACGGATGAACAAAAGTACCTATCTCCTCGCCGTTCATCACTTTTTTAAGATTACCCACAACATCCATGTTAAATACATATATAGGCAGATTATTCTGCTTGCACATGGCGGTGGCGGTCATATCCATAACCTTCAATCCGCGGCTCAGCACCTCGTCGTAGCTGATATCGTCAAATTTAGTAGCAGTGGGATCCTTCTCGGGGTCGGCGGTGTAGATTCCATCCACACGAGTACCTTTAAGCATCACGTCGGCCTCAATCTCAATGCCACGCAACGAAGAACCTGTATCAGTGGTAAAATAGGGGCTGCCCGTTCCTGCTGCCATTATGACTACCATGCCCGCCTCCATAGCCTCTATTGCCTTCCACTTGGTGTAGAACTCGCCTACCGGCTCCATGCGTATTGCGGTGAGCACTTTGTTGGGGACACCGGCAGCGCCAAGTGCCGAACTCAGGGCAAGGCTATTGATAACGGTGGCCATCATTCCCATTTGGTCGCCCTTAACACGGTCAAACCCCTTGCCTGCCCCTGTGAGACCACGGAAGATATTACCACCGCCAATTACAATACCTATCTGAACCCCCATTCCGGCAACCTCTTTAATCTGTGCCGCGTACTCGTTCAGACGCTTAACATCGATACCATAACCCTGCTCGCCCATAAGACTCTCGCCACTGAGCTTCAAAAGTATTCTCTTAAACTTTGCCATATATTTATCTGTTAACGATTAATACAATATAACTTTGTAAAAGTATATTATTTTTCTCAATCGTGCAATAGAGGTCCAAGAATAGTGTCCTTTATTCCAAAATAGAGGTTTTATGAGAATGAATCGAAAAAAAACAGTACCTTTGCAGAAGCAAATACCACACATTATGAGACTATTCAGAAACCCAAATACAACGGTGGCCATACTTGCCATATACACAGCCATTGTGTATGCCTATCTATTCCCACGTAACAACGAAATGAGCAGCACCGAAAAGTGGATAACCGTGGGAGCATCGGTTATTGTATTGATAATTCTATGGGTACTCCTGCGCAAACGCGAGAAACTGCGCAAGGAGAGGGAAGAGGATACTAAAAAATAAATTCCACCTCTTTGAAGGAGTATAGGCGCTCTGAGCAGTCGGCACATCGCAAACGCAGACGACCATCGTTCTCCACATCTATTATGGATGCATCGAAACATGATTCAGCATCCCGATAGTGCCCTGTTTTTCCAAAGCCAAGCAAATTTCTTTTATACTCTGCCCCAAGCAAGCGATAATCGCCCTTCTCCAGCAAGGAATAATAATAGAGAAAACTATCGAGCAACACGCTAAGCACCTCATTCACATCATGAGCCTCCCCGGTGAGCATCTTCATTGAAACAGGCACCTTGTCCATGGCTTCGAACTGCTCCTGATTTACATTCAGCCCCACCCCTATAACAGCCTGTTCCACCTGCACACCACAACAGTCGAGTTCCACAAGAATACCGGCCAATTTGCGCTCTCCCACATAAATATCGTTGGGCCATTTGAGCAACACATCTATCCCAAGATAACTCATAGCGGCACGCACCGCCAAGGCTATTGCTTGCGACAGAGCAAACTGCGAAACCATGGGCAGCGCCTTTGGGCGCACCATTATGCTAACCAACAGATTCTCTCCGGCACGCGACTGCCATTTATTGCCACGCTGCCCACGCCCTGCCGTCTGATTGTCGGCAAGCACCACCACTGCTTGCGCATCACCTGCAAGCGACCACAAGCGCGTGGCATTGCCACGCGCATAGCTGTTAGTGGAGTCGATAATCCCGAGATGCTCCAAATAATATTCGCCACCGCTACAAGCCATATTTCTCTCGTATTTTTTTTGGCAGTTTCTTTATAACCTCGCAATATGAGTGATCTACAAGTTCATAAAACAAAACATCACTCAAATGCTCTATATCCAATTGGTTCCAATACTTCTTGTTCATGTGCCATGCAGGTGTAATCTGCGGGTAGCAGTCGCGCAACATCAACGCTCTGTCGGCATCGCATTTAACACAGAACCATGCGGTATTCTCCAAATCCACTATCGCGAATATCTTATTTTCCACCCTGAAAGCAAGCGTTGTTTCGTCAAACGGGAAATCCTCGGTTGCACCGGGCTTACTCAAACAATATATGCGTGCATCCTCTACATTCATACTGCTACCAACTTGGGCAAAAAGCCTCTTCTATATGTTCTATGGCATGACTCTCGCCATCACCCACAACAGTTATTATATCAAAACGGAAATCCAAATCAACCTTTTTATTGCGCACATAAGCCTCGGCTGCGGAGATAAGGCGGGAAATTTTGGCAGGGGTAACAGCATCGGCGGCATCGCCAAAAGCATCATTGGCACGGCTTTTGACCTCAACAAAGACAAGCGTATCGCGCTCCTTTGCTATAATATCTATCTCTTTGTGCCCGCTACGCCAATTATACTCAAGAATGGCATACCCCTTATCAAGCAGATAACGAGCCGCCAACATTTCCCCCTTCTTACCTAACAGATTATGCTGTGCCATTGCTATATTCAATTATAGTGGCGAAGATACCACTACTTACAGCGAAAAACAAATTAAAATTTGCTTTTCGGGGCTATTTACACTAAATTTGCACCATTAACATAGAAAAACCACTCCTGCATCCATGGCTACCAAAAAGACAAAAACACTTAAAGCAACAGGCACACGAGTACAGCCCGTGCGCCATTCACGCGTAGTATGCCTTGTCAGCGACGAGGAGATGAGAATAATTGACGAATATCTAAAGAAATACAAAATTTCTAACAAGAGCAATTGGATGCGCAAAACACTGCTCACAGCCATATACAAAAACTTGGATGCCGACTACCCCACCCTTTTCAGCGAACACGAAATGAGCCGATAGAACAAATATGATGAACGACATCCATTATATGAAACAGGCACTTGCCGAGGCTCGTAAGGCTTATGCAGAGGACGAAGTCCCCATAGGTGCAGTGATAGTGTGCAACGACCGCATTATCGCCCGCGCCCACAACCTCACAGAGACACTTAACGATGTAACTGCCCATGCCGAGATGCAGGCCATTACAGCAGCGGCAGCCAATGTAGGCGGCAAATATCTGAACGACTGCACGTTGTATGTAACCATAGAACCCTGCCCCATGTGTGCCGGAGCAATATGCTGGGCACAGGTTGGGCGCGTTGTTTATGGCGCCACCGACGAAAAACGCGGATACAACAGATATGCCCCCGATGTACTCCACCCCAAGACAACGGTAACTGCGGGTATCTGCGCCGATGAGGCAACAGCCCTTATGAAAGAGTTCTTCAGCAAAAAAAGATAAAGACTACTTATCCTCTTTTATTTCCTCGAAATCAACATACTCGCCCTCGTTCTTATCAAACATCTTTTTATGCGGTGCCGACGAGGAAGCTCTGCTCTTTGTCTCGCCCGAATTATTCCTGTAATAAGAATCGGAATCGTCGCGATAGGAAGATGCGCGACGCCTTTTACCGGTAAACAAAAAACCGAGCATGGAAACTATTGTACGAATCACCGACAGGAGAAACGTAGGAATCAGAATTATAATAAAAATTGCCAAAAACAGCAATAAAACAATAAAGCTCATATCCGAAATAAAATCAATTTACTAAAAAACAACCACTGCGATAAAACGGATTACAGCGAAAGCCTTTTTAATACTATGCACTCTTCTTGCGGGTATAAACAGCCACAGAGAGAATAAGATACCATGCTATTATCGCCACTGCGGCAGTTATGCCAAGCATAAGCATGGGGATAGAACAGATGAGAAATATATAACGCACCTTGTTGCTCCTCCACCTGAGGCTTTTGAATTTAAGAGAGAACATCGGTATTTCGGCCACAAGCAGATAGGCAAATATTGTTATAAGCCCCAACATCAACAGCCAACCGGCATTCAAATCCGTTATCCAATTGCCAAGGCCCGCAACCAAAGAGACCCAGAAAAGTGCGTTTGCAGGTGTGGGCAAGCCTATAAAAGTACTCTTTTGGCGGGTATCTATATTAAATTTGGCAAGGCGCACCGCCGAGAACACTGCTATCAGGAATGCATAATAGGGGAAAATATCCGCAACCGGCAACATGAAAGCCGGCAAAGGAAGGTTCCTCATAAAAGAAAAAACGACTGCCGCAGGGGCAAGACCGAATGTTACATCGTCGGCAAGAGAATCCATCTGCACACCAAGAGGCGAAGAAACTTTAAGCAGACGAGCCACCATGCCATCGAAAAAATCAAAGATTGCGCCCAGCACTATGAAAAACAAAGCAGCAAGGAAATCGCCTTCGAGAGCCATCACGCAAGCCACGCAACCCGAGAACAGATTACAACAGGTTATAGTATTGGGTATATGCTTCTTTATTGCCATATTATTTTTCCTTTAACTTGGCAATGACGGTTTCATTACCAATGGTTTTTTGTTCAAGACTTACGCAAACCTCGGCATCAAGTGGCAGATAAACATCTACACGAGAACCGAATTTTATAAATCCCATATGCTGGTCGATGAGACACTCCTCGCCCACCGATGAATATGTTACAATGCGACGTGCCATGGCGCCGGCCACCTGACGCATGAGCAATTCCTCACCGTTGGGCATTTTTATAACAACCAACGAACGCTCGTTCTCGGTACTTGCCTTGGGCAACCACGCCTTGTGGAACTTACCTTTCTGATGTTCCACACGTGTAACCACACCATCCACGGGGTACCAATTGGCATGGACATTCATGGGGCTCATAAATATTGAAACCATCTTGCGATTGGCTTTGAAATGGTCGGGCTCGTAAACTTCCTCTATTACAACCACCTTGCCATCGGCCGGAGCAACCACTATATTCTCCGAATCGCCCTGAAAGTGCCTTATAGGGCTACGGAAAAAATTCACCATCAACAAATATATAGTGATTGTAAATACACTTACAATTGAGTTGAACACCACGCACGAAGGCAAGAAATACCACAGCGGTACATTAATCAGAAGTAACAAGAGTAAAGATACAAGAAGGATTTCAGTACCCTCGCGATGTATTCTGATATTTTTCAGTCGTTTAATTCTTTCGAGTTTTTTCATCGTAGAGAATTTATTACAAATACTAAAACAACTACATACGTACAGAACATAAAAACCGCCTTTAACATTCCGCAACGATTGCAGTGTATATAATGGTTAACCGCAAAATTAGTAACAATTTGTTAAATCGCAAACAAAAAGAGACAAAATAACCACCCAGCGCCGGTTATTTGACAAATTGCAAGCCCCGAGTGAACACACGATAGTTTGCATAAGAAAACGCATTGCAAATTGTTGATAACTTTTTAAGCAAAGAGCTATGCCAAATGAACAAAAGCTATTAACTTTATCAACGCAAAAAAACGAGTTTATCATGCACGATTTTGTTCACCTACACGTACACACCCAATACTCAATTCTCGACGGCCAGGCCTCCATCAAAAAGCTGGTCGATAAAGCCATAGCCGATGGCATGCGCGGAATAGCCGTAACCGACCATGGTAACATGATGGGAATAAAAGAGTTCTTTAATTATGTAAACAAGGTGAACAAGGGCAAGAGCAACGAAGAAAAGTTCAAGCCCATAATAGGTTGCGAGGTATATGTTGCAGAGCGCCGTCTGTTTAACCGCGAACTGAAGGAGGATATGCGCGGACATCACCTCGTTCTGTTGGCAAAGAACGAGCAAGGTTATCACAACCTTGTGAAAATTGTATCTAAAGCATGGTCCGAGGGATACTACTACACGCCACGTACCGACAAAGTGGAGATTGAAAAATACCACGAAGGGCTTATATGCAGTTCGGCCTGTCTTGGAGGTGAGATTCCACAACTCATTTTGAGTGGCGATTTAGCAAAGGCAGAGGCTGCGGTAATGTGGTACAAAAACCTCTTCGGCGACGATTACTATCTGGAGTTACAGATACACAAGGCTACCGTAGAACGTGCCAATCACGAGGCTTACACCATGCAAATGGAGGTAAACAAGCATATTGAAGAACTCAGCCGCAAGTGCGGAGTAAAACTCATTTGCACCAACGATGTTCATTTTGTAGATGAAGAGAACGCCGAGGC
>CALGJF010000037.1 GCA_937914945.1 uncultured Bacteroidales bacterium
GAGGCTTGTGCAACACCGGAACGCATATTCTCCTATGCTTGTAACGCCCGCGGGGATAACAAGGTTAGTTACTTTCTCGCCATTTAAATAAAGGTTCTTTGCATAAAACAAAGGATTGGAGTTCGTATCACTAAAAGATATATTACACCAAGCTGCAAGGTCACTTATATGCACTGCGGTAAGGTTGATGCAAGGCGCGAACGCATTCTTTCCTATGCTTGCAACCCCCTTGCCTATGGTGATGCTCGCAAGGCCGGTGCAATCATAGAACGCGTAGTTTCCTATGCTTGTAACACTGTTTGGTATGGTGATGCTTGCAAGGCTTGTGCATTCATAGAACGCATATTTTCCTATGCTTGTAACACTGTAAGTGATTCCGTCGTGGGTTACCGTTGCAGGGATATTCACCGAACCGCTATACTCGTTCGAGTAGGTATAGGAAGAGCTGCCCTTGTAGGTAACAGCCACGGTTTTTGCCGTGGCGTCTGTGATGTTGTAGTAAATACCATCGACCTCAAAGTCATGGGCTGTGGCAGCGGTGCTACACAGCAACAACAAGGTGCCCAAGAAATGTTTAAAGTAAAATTTCTTCATAGTTTATAAATTAATAAGTTATCACTCAACAGGGGTTAGAAAGCATGGTGTATAAAAAACAAGAAAGACGTGAGACTTGCGCCTTACGTCCACGAATCTTAGGCATCGCCAAACGCCTTAATGAGATGAACTATGAAGAAACAATATTCCCACGCCGTGGATATACATAACAGCTATGCGCAGAACGCGCATAACTTGCATATACACAGAATGAGCATTGATTGTTTCGGTCCCTCATTAAAAATTTGGCGAATTTAAGATTCGGACTTAAACAAAATGCTTTCTTGCAGCCACGGATTTATTACAAAAAGCCACTCTCGCTTGGCAAAGCAAATAAATTTCTTTGCTATTGCTTACTCATGGTTTTGCTCCCCGCAGGCTATTCTAACAGCCACAAAAACAAACATATAAAGCATGTTGAATAGCGGCTGTTACTAATTATTGCAAATATAAACATTTTTTAGCAATCAATGCTCAAAAGGCATATTATTTCTTCACAAAACAAAAAGATAGCGCAAAAACACTGATTACGAGTTAAAAGCGCGTACACCGCTATCACCTGTAATCCTTCAACAGCCGTTGCAAGTGCTGGCGGGTGAAGAATATGCGGCTCTTTACCGTGCCCAGCGGCAGTGATAGGCGCTCGGCTATTTCGCGGTACTTAAAGCCAGACAGATGCATGAGAAAAGGGATGCGGTATTCGCGGGGGAGGCTGTTCACCACGCGATAAATCTCTTTGCTGTCGTAGTTGTTCTCGGTTATATAGTTATCGAACTCCTGCGAGCTGTTCATGTGAAAGAGATTGTCGGTATGATCGACAAAGGTTTGGTCGCGCACCACCTTGCGATAGTTGTTTATAAAGATATTGCGCATTATGGTATATATCCAGCCCTTGAAATTGGTATCGGGCGTGTATTTGTCCATATTGTCAAGCGCCTTTAACGATGTTTCTTGCAGCAAGTCGTTAGCCTCCTCCTTATCTGCCGTGAGTTTATATGCAAAGCGTTGCAGTTCCGATTGCACCTCCAACAGCTCCTTCCTGAATTTTGCAGCATCCACAACTTATAATCTTTTTATTAAGTGATAGTTACTTAACAGATATTGTTGCCGGTTTGTTTTTTTATTTCTGTTTTTTTTGCTGTTTTACCACAAAATTTGTTTTTGCAAGTGAGCAGAACAAGATGCAATAGGTTGCAGTAGGGGCAGAGCAATGCGCCTGCCAAAAAGTTTGTATTTGATTGCGTTTGCAAGGCGACAATATACAGACAGTGCGGCGTGTAAAATTTTACACGCCGCACTGTCTGTAATAGTTGATTAATTATCTATTCGCCTTGTCGCTCTCTATCAGCTGCAACAGGCGCTCGATAGCCTCATCCTCGGGGATGTTCTTTTCCACACACTCTTTTTGGCGGTAAAGACTCACCTTGCCGCGAGCGGCACCCACATAGCCATAGTCGGCATCGGCCATTTCGCCGGGGCCGTTCACAATACAGCCCATCACGCCTATTTTAAGGCCTTTCAAGTGGGCTGTGGCAGCTTTTATCTTGGCAAGCGTACCCTGCAAGTCGTACATTGTGCGGCCGCAACCGGGGCAAGCAATATATTCGGTTTTGCTGATGCGAGCACGCGTTGCCTGCAATATGCCGAATGCAATGGAGTTGATATCGGCAGCCGAGATAGCCGGATTCTCTATCCACACGCCATCGGCAAGGCCGTCGATAAGAAGAACGCCCAAATCGGCTGCAGCCTTTATGCGGAGAGCCTCCACACTGCTTTCCTTGTAGCAACGATGCACAATGACAGGCGCAGCAACACCCTCGGCAGCCAATTTATGAATTACCGCGCGGAGCTCGCCCACGGGGTTGGCATGCACGCTGTTTGCCACAATGATAATATCTTTAAGCCCTTTGAGTTTTGCAATATTTTCGGGCGACAGACAACGGATGCAGAGTGAGATTACCGAGCCGTCGGCAGCCTCGTCGATACTCACCGTTTGCAACTGCGAGCCTATAAAATCGGGGGTGATATCGGGGCTGTCCACAGCCTCGCCCACCACCACAGGCACCTGCGAGCCACCTACACAGCCCACGGGCATGGTTGTGCGACGCACCGGTTCTTGATAGCAAAAGCCCTCATACGCCTCGCCGGTAATGGGTGCGTGCCCTGCACGCTTGGATATATACTCCACAAGTTCCTTTGCCACAGGGATTTCGTTCTCGGGAGCCTCGGCAAGAGAGACGCGCACGGTATCGCCAATGCCATCGGCAAGCAACGCGCCAATGCCCACTGCACTTTTTATGCGGCCGTCCTCGGCATCACCCGCCTCGGTTACACCCAAGTGCAAGGGGAATGAGATTCCCTCACTCTCCATCACCGCTACCAAACGGCGCACAGTGGTAACCATCATTGCCGTGTTGCTGGTTTTTATAGAGACCACTACGTTATTGAAATCCTCGTCGCGGCAGATGCGCAAAAACTCCATGCACGACTCCACCACACCCGAAGGGGTATCGCCATAGCGGCTCATGATGCGGTCCGAGAGGGAGCCGTGGTTCACACCCACGCGTATGGCCTTGCCGTTGGCTTTACACAAATCAAGGAAGGCCACAAAGCGCTCGCGCAGGCGTTTGAGCTCGTCGGCATACTCGGCATCGGTGTAATCGATATGCTTGAACACGCGCGCCGCATCGACATAGTTGCCGGGGTTCACACGCACCTTGTCGGCATACTGCGCTGCGGTGTCGGCAACGGCGGCATTGAAGTGAACATCGGCCACAAGAGGCACATTGCAACCACGGGCACGCAACTGCCCCTTTATACTTCCCAAATTAACTGCCTCGCGATTGCCCTGTGTGGTGAGGCGTACAAGCTCGCCACCCTTGGCAACAATACGCATCACTTGCTCCACACTGCCCTCGGTATCCATTGTGGAAGTGTTTGTCATGGATTGCACACGCACAGGATTATTGCAACCTATTGCCACGCCACCCACGTTTACCTCTACCGTGGCACGGCGTTTATAGTTGAAAAGGCTGCTATCAGTTTGTTTTGTACTCATATTTAAGTTCTTTTAGCTCGTCGTTGGCTTTTTCTATCTTCTTTTTAAGGTTCTCCTTGTAAATGGCAAGGCGTGTAGCAAGCTCGGTATCGGCAAGCGAGAGCATCTCCACGGCAAGGATTGCCGCGTTGAGCGAAGCATTTACACCCACCGTGGCAACAGGAATGCCCGGAGGCATCTGCACAATGGCAAGCAGTGCATCGACACCATCGAGTGTGCTGTTGATAGGAACACCTATTACCGGCAGTGTGGTGCTTGCGGCAATAACACCGGGCAGATGGGCTGCCATGCCTGCTGCAGCGATGATAATCTTTACACCACGTTCCTTGGCACCCTTGGAAAAGGCTTCAACAGCCTCGGGGGTACGGTGGGCCGATAGGGCGTTTACCTCAAAGGGCACCTGCATCTCGTTAAGGAAATCGGTTGCTTTTTTCATTACGGGAAGGTCCGATGTGCTTCCCATTATTACGCTTACAATAGCTTTCATATAGTATTTTATTTTTTGCGGTTATATACAATATTACACTGAATACAAAATTGTCATCTCGACCATACATTAATGAAAAAAATCAAAAGAGGTTTTCGATGAGCTATGCGAATAACGTATGTGAGATATCTATACTGAGATTTCTCCTATCGCACGATCGTCGAAATGACAACCTTGCGCAAACTGCTATATAAATATTTTATTCTTGCTGTTTTATAAAATTGCTACGGCCTCTCTTTTATTATACCCTTGCGATAGGCCGTGAGGAGTTTTTCAAGGTCGTTGATTTTGAGCATTATACCACGGCCTATGTCGGTATCGGCTACATTCTCGCGACGGCCCATCATCTCCACAATCTGCGTGGTGCTGTGAATATCGGTACCGTTGATTACAGCCTCCTCGGTAGATGTAAACGGCTCGTGCTGAACAAGCTGGAAACCACGGCTGTGATATACCAACGTATAACCGGCAATACCTGTACGGTTGTGATACACGCGAGAGAAACCGCCGTCAATCACCATCATACGGCCATCGGCCTTTATGGGTGTTTCGCCCTTGAACACGCGCACGGGAACGTTCCCGTTTATTATGTGGCGGTGGCTGCCCTGCACACCAAACTCATCGAGGATATAGTCGCACACTTCGGGTTTGTCGCGCAATATGTAGTACCACCCTTTGGGTTCCTTCTGCACCTCTTTATCGGTGAGCAGATAACGCTCAAAAGTTGCCATTTTGGCTTTGCCAAAGAGGGGCGAATGGGGGCCGCACCACAGATACCAGAAGAAGTCGCGGGCCACCTCGCGCTCCTGCGCATTCACATCGTTGTCGAAAGCAGAGCGTGCTATGCGCTCCACCCTCTTCATCAGTTCCTTGCCCTTCACAACAACCCCGTTTATCGACACCTCGCGCATTGTACCGTCTTCGTTCAAAGGCACCGACGCGTGGAACATGAGGTTCGAGTTGTATATAACATACATACCTCCACGCATGAGCAGGCAGTTCACATGGTTCTGCAAGCGCTCGCTGCGGGTGAACGAGTAACGCAGACGCTCCATGAGGTCGGCCTCCTCGGGGGTGAGGGCGTATGGGTTGGCGGGGTCGAGTGTGGGCCACTGGGTATCGAGCATGGGATACTCCTTGCCATCGATGGTGATGGTACCACGCTCTTTGTTTATGTGCTCCATGAGGCAACGATCCTGCATCTCCCAATGCGGGTATTTCTGTGCTATGGCACCCGACAGTTTGAATTCTATAACCGACACCGCCTTGTGCATCTGCGCAATGAGGCGTATATCCTTTTCGGTGTGGTTGGTGCGCTCCTCATCCACGCGCGGTATATATATTTCGCAGGGGTCGTCGGCATACTGCTCCATGGCGAATGTAGCCAACGGCACCATGTTTATAGCATAGCCGTCCTCGAGTGTGCGGGTATTGGCATCGCGCAAAGAGAGGCGCAATACACTTGCTATACAGCAGAGGTTACCGGCTGCGGCACCCATCCACAGCACATCGTGGTTGCCCCATGTAATATCCAGATGGTGGTAGTTACAGAGGGTATCCATTATGAGGTGCGCACCCGGGCCACGGTCGAAAATATCTCCCAGAATATGAAGGCGGTCGATGGCAAGGCGCTGAATGAGCGAACAGAGAGCTATGATAAAATGGTCGGCACGGCCGGTACAGATAATAGTGTTTACGATTGCCGAAAAATATGCAAGCTTGTTGCGGTCGTCATTAGCCTCGTGCAACAGCTCTTCGATTATATACGCATACTCTTCGGGGAGACTCTTGCGCACCTTTGAACGGGTATATTTTGAGGAAATGTTACGACAAACGGTGATAAGGCGGTTGAGCATCACGGCATAATACTCGTCCATATTCTCAACATCCTGTTTCACAAGTTTCAGTTTCTTTTCGGGGTAGTAAATGAGAGTACACAACTCCTTCTTGTCCCTATCGGATAGGGCGCTGCCAAAGAGGTCGTTCACCTTGCGCTTGATATTACCCGATGCATTGCGCAACACATGCTCGAATGCCTCGTTTTCGCCATGCAGGTCGGCAAGAAAATGCTCGGTGGGCTTGGGCAACTGCAATATAGCCTCCAAATTTATTATTTCGGTGGTTACGCTTGACACTGTGGGGAAGTCGCGCGCCAACAGGCGCAGATAACGCAAATCCTCTTTTACCTCTTCAATAGTAATCTGTTTCTTTGCCATAGGTTTCTCTTTTTCGTATATTTCATGGACAGCAACCGTCGCATGAATGAGTGCCGGGCGCCTTGCAAACAAACAACAAGCACACCGCACCACTCTATTATTGCAAATTTACGGTTAATTTCCGAAAGAGCAAAGGATATGGTAGGAAATTAGAGATGTGTGAAATATTGTGTTCACACATTGAGATTCTACCCCCTGCGCAAGCGTGCAACGGGTATGTGCAATTGCTCGCGATACTTGGCAACAGTGCGACGGGCAAGCGAAAAGCCGCGCGCTGCGAGCTGCTCCATGAGTTCTGTATCGGTGAGTGGAGCCTGCTTATCCTCATCGTCTACCAGCTCCTGTATTGTACGCAGCAGTTCGCGCACAGAGCGTTCGCCGCCATCGGCAGTAGCCACGCCGTCACTGAAAAAATATTTCAGCGGATAAATACCCCATGGCAGCTGCGCATATTTGCTGTTGCTCACACGCGACACTGTGGATATGTCGTAGCCCGCCTTCTTTGCCACATCGTCGAGTATCATGGGGGTGAGCAGAGCCTCATCGCCACCGCCCAGAAAGAATGGTTTTTGCGCATCCACAATAGCTGTCATGGTGCGCATGAGAGTATCTTCGCGCTGTTTCACAGCGCTTATAAACCCCTTGGCTGCATCAATCTTCTGTTTTAGGAACAATGCCGCAGCGCGATGGTCGGGGTTATCGCTCTTGGCCTGCTCGGCAAGCATCTGCTCATACTCGCCACTCACACGCAGGGTAGGAAGATAATGGTTGTTGAGCGAAATTGTAACCTCATCGCCCTGAACATCTATATTAAAATCGGGGACTATCTGCTGATGATTGACACCTACACTCTCGGCAAGGGCTGCCCCGGGGCGAGGGTTAAGACGAACGATATCGGCTATGGCATCGCGGCACTCCTGCTCACTCACTCCAAGCTTTGACGGCAGCACATCCCAGCGTCTTTTTGTAAAATCGTCATAAAAATTTGTGAGAATACGTTTATGCAAGGCAAGGTCGCGCCGAGCCTCATCGCGCTCCACCTGCAACAACAGACACTCTTGCAACGAGCGGGCTGCTATGCCGGCCGGCTCAAAGGATTGTATCATTTTGAGCACCGCCTCAATATCCTGTTGCGATGGAGCAATGGAGGCATAAAGAAGCAATTCGTCCTCTATTTCGAGCAGTGGTTTATGGAGAAGACCGTCATCGTCGAGCGACCCTATGATATACTCGCCTATGATGCGTTGTTGCGGGGTGAGCGAGAGCTCTCCCAGCTGTTCGAGCAGAGTGTCGCCAAAAGATTGTGCATCGCTCACAGGAATATCCACCTCGGCAGTGCCAGCACGATAATCCCAGCCGTTATAATCGGGTATATCGTCGGCCGAGCGGTAGTCGTCGGCCGAACTCAGTTCATCGGCCGGGATGGAGTCGGTTGCCAAAAGCTCGGGCTCCAAGGCCTCCAAAGCAGGATTGTCCATCACCTCTCCACGCACGCGGTCCTCGACCTCTATGGTGGTAAGTTCCAACAGACGAGCCACCAACACCTGCTGGGGCGATAGCGAAAGGGTTTGCGTCTGCTGTTGCTGTTGCGATTGTGAAAAGGTATTCTTCTTCATGCTTAATATGTGAAGGTGCTGCCACCCAAAAATTCGCGTATTACCGATGTGGGGGGCAGTATATTCTCTTGCAAAGGTACAATATAATCCAAGAAACGCAACAATCTGCGGGCAACAGAATATTCGGGACACTTTTGCGGAACAGCGCGCAACATAGGCTCGGCTTGCGCCTTGAAGGCAGCAAGTTCATAGAAGAGCGAGGAGTTAAACATAACGTCGGCATTCTCCTGGTATGGGAATATCCACTCCTCTTCGCCCTCGCGCACGCTGGGCCAGCGGCTTATTGTTTCGATAGCCGAATATCCGCGATACTTGGCATCGCGCACCATGCGACGCAGCAAGCGGGTATCGGATGTGGAGATATAGTTGTGATAATCGAGCTTCATGGATGTGAGTGCCGATACATATATGCGGAACTTGTCGCTGTCGGGGATTTGTTGTGTGAGCATGGGGTTCAATCCGTGCGTGCCCTCTATCACAAGCACCATTTGGGGAGTAAGTTTTACTTTGTTACCATGATATTCGCGCTTGCCTGTAACGAAGTTGTAGTATGGCAATTCCACCTCCTCGCCTGCAAGAATCTTTGTGAGCGACTCGTTGAAATAGGGGAGGTCTATCGAGTGGATAGACTCAAAATCGTAATCGCCATCGGGTTTGCGGGGGGTGAGCACCCTATCTACAAAGAAATCGTCAAGCGATATTGCATGAGGCTTTAATCCGCATGCAAGCAGATGCACGCTCAACCGTTTGCTTGATGTTGTTTTACCCGACGATGAGGGGCCGGCAATCAGCACCACACGGGCTCCACGGCTCTTTATCTCATCGGCCATTGCCGAGAAGCGTTTCTCCTGCAAAGCCTCGGCCACATTAACCAAATCGACCTCGTGCCCGGTATTTACAGCCAGATTGAAATCGCCTATTGTCTCCACGCCCATTATCTGATGCCAATGCAGACGCTCCTCAAAGCGTTCCTGCAATTTTTCTTGAGGTACCTTATCTTCGAGCGTGGTGGGGCAATCTTTGTCGGGGATGCGCAACAGCACGCCCTCGGCAAATTTCTCTATCTCAAACAGTTTAATATAGCCCGTACTTGGCAGGAGGCCTTCGTAATAATGGTCTATATAATCACCTAATTTATAGTAGCTTGTATAAAGGTATTTATATGTTTTCAAAAGACGCACACGGTCTATGCGCCCCAATCGTTCAAAAACCTCTATTGCCTCGGATGTGTGGCAATCGACACGATGAAAGGGGATATCCTCGGCTATAATCTCGTGCATACGCTCGCGCACTTTATCTACCTGTTCACTACTCAGTTCCGAATCCATACGGCAATAGTATCCCTTGGAGATAGGGTTCTCAAAGCGCACCACCCCGCCGGGGAAAAGCTCGTTCAGAGCCTTCATCATCACGAATGTGAGAGAACGCACATATACCCGCATTCCATCATCGGAGGTAATATCAAGGAATTCCACATCCTTGTGGTTATACACTTTGAAATTAAGGCCTTCCACCTCGTTATTCACATGAGCGGCTATAACATCGTACTGCAATTTTAGATTAAACTCCTTGCAAGCCTCGCGCAGCGTGATACCCGATTGAAAACTCTTTGTCTCGCCACTGTTTACACAGAATATCTTTACCATAATTTCATAAATTTATAAACAAACCTCAACCGCGAAGTTAAACAGAAATTATCACTCCGCAAGATAAGAAGAACGTAATTTTATAAATTTATAATTAATTTGCATTTACCCCGCAGGTGTATTCCTTTTCGTGCGGTAAAGAGCTCTTTTTTGCAGGGAAAGCACACAATTTAAGAAAAATTTAACCGCGCGATGTTTGAATGGATAAAACATTATGCTATTTTTGTAAACAGAGGAGCGCAAGAACTCCCCCACCTGCCAAATTCTAAAAAGCATAAACATTATGGAGAAACTTGGGCAATACATAAAAAGCATTGAGATTGATTCCCTGTGGGCCAACCGCAAACACATCATGTGGAATTTGCGCCCCGATGTAAATATTCTAAGCGGCAGCAACGGAATGGGCAAAAGCACCGTGATAAATCGCTCGGCAAGCCATTTGAATGTAATGCGCGAGGGACGCCTCACAAGCAACCCCGAGAATGGCGTACACATAAAATTTCACCCAGAGGATGCCACAACCATATTGTTCGATGTTATAAGCAGCATAGACCGCCCGATACTGAGTGGCGACCTGCTCGACAAGATACCCGGGGCCGACATACGCACAGAACTCGATTGGCAGCTATATAATCTGCAACGCCGCTACCTGAACTACCAGGTTAATATTGGGAACAAGATTATAACCCTGCTCACAAGCGGCAAGCCCGAGGACCAAGCGGCGGCAACCGAACTTACAAAGCCCAAAAAGATATTCCAAGACCTTATTGACAAACTGTTCACCGCAACGGCAAAAAAGATAAACCGCACAAGCAACGAGATATTCTTTGAGCAGTATGGCGAAACACTGTCGCCCTACATGCTGTCATCGGGCGAGAAACAGATTCTGGTGATAATGCTCACCGCCTTGGTACAGGAGAACAAACATTGCGTGATGCTCATGGACGAGCCCGAAATTTCGTTGCACATCGAGTGGCAGCAACAGCTTGTAAACATAATACGCACACTGAACCCCAACGCACAGATAATCCTCTGCACACACTCACCGGCCATCATAATGGACGGCTGGGCCGATGCAGTAATTGAGATAGACGAAATAACAATATAACAACAAGCGCGCAAGTGCCATGAAGAGACTCACAAGCTATCTCAACTCCGCCTTCATCGAGGCTGCAAACAAATTGCGCCCCAAAAAGGCAAAAAACCGCATAATAGCCTATGTGGAGAGCTATGACGATATATCATTCTGGCGCAACATATTCGAGGAATTTGAAAACGAGAACTATAAGTTTGAGGTAATGTTGCCGGCACGAGGCAAGCTCACAAAAGGGAAGAAACAGGCCATGATGAACATGCTGGGCGAAGCCGTTGGGCGCAATATGATTGCATGCGTGGATGCCGACTATGATTATCTTATGCAGGGCCACACTGCAACATCGCGGCAACTGCTGAACAACCCATACATACTGCACACATACGCATACGCAATAGAGAACCTTAAATGCTATTCCGAGAGCCTTAAACAGGTGTGCGTGCAAAGCACACTGAACGATATGAATGTAATGGATATCCCCACATTCATGAAACTATACTCACAGATTAGTTACCCGCTTTTTGTGTGGAACATTCTGCTCTACCGCAAACACGACCTCAAAACAATGAGCATGCAGCACTTTTGCGAGATTGTAAGGCTCACCTCCTTTAATATAGACAATCCAGCAATATCGCTAAAACAGCTCGAAGGGCGTGTGAGCCACAACATAGCCATGCTTGAGAGACACCACCCGCAGCTGCTCCCCGAATACGAAAAACTCAAAAAGGAACTTGCCAAGATGGAGATTCTGCCCGAGGAGTGCTATTTCTACATCCAAGGGCACCACATAATGGACAGCGTGGTGATGCGTATATTGTCGCCTATCTGCCGTTTCCTGCGTGGCAAGCGCGAAAGGGAAATTGAGAAATATGCTTATCACCGACAGCAATATACAAACGAGCTATCATCCTATCGCAACAGCCAATGCGATGTGGCACTTATGCTTAGCAAGAACACAAACTACAAGGATGCCCCACCCTACAAAAGATTGAAGGCAGACATTGAAAAACTACTGCAAATGATAGGCACGAAGGAGGACAATACTACTGACGCTTCCAAAAATCGGGCATAAGCAGCAACAGCACCGCAAAGAATTCCAAACGACCAACCAGCATCTGGAACGAGCAGAACCATTTTATAGCAGCCGGCAACGTGGAGAATGAATCCATGGGACCATAATGACCGAGTGCCGGGCCCACGTTACCCACAGATGTAACCGAGAGGCCGTAAGCATCGAGGAATTCGAGCCCGAAGGTCATATTCACAAATATTCCCACAACAATGGTTGCCACATATATAACGGTATATGCCAATATGGCCGATTGCACCGATGTGGGCACAATCTTGCCACTCATGCGCACAGGGATTACTGCATTGGGGTGCAATATGCGCTTGAACTCATTGAACATAACACGCCCAAGGATAGATATGCGGGCGCACTTCATGGCACCGCTTGTGGAGCCCGAACATGCACCAAGGAACATTATGGCACTCAACATAAGCCACAGAATTGGTACCCACAAAACATAATTTGAGGTGGAAAAACCGGTTGTTGTCTGGATGGAGACCACTTGGAAGAGCGATGTGCGGAAGGATTCCTCTACACCCATTGGTGTGGAATAGAAAAGGCCCGCCGTAATCAACACCGTAAACAGCGCCACCGAGCCTGCATACACGCGGAATTCGCTATCGCGGAACAGATCCCCAAAACGCGCTTTGAAAAAAAACAGATAGAGCAAAGACAGGTTTACACCGCCCAGGAACATAAAAAGGGTAACCACATAGTCTATGAGCGGAGAGTTAAATGCAGCTATGCTCGCCTGTTTGGTTGAGAAGCCGCCTGTGGATACGGTGGACATGGCGTGGCACACGGCATCGAACTTGCCCATACCCGCAAAATAGAACGACACCGTTGCCAATATTGTAAGCCCTACATATATTGTGAGAATCCAACGCGCCGCCACCGATATGCGCGGATGTAGCTTTGCACGCATGGGCCCCACTGACTCTGCGGCGAACAGATTTATATCGCCCAAGCCGAAAACCGGAAATACCGCCACCGTAAAAAAGACAATTCCCAAACCACCTACCCAATGTGTCATGGTGCGCCAAAAGAGGATGCTATGCGGCAAAGCCTCGATATTGTCCACCACAGTTGCACCGGTTGTGGAAAAGCCCGACATCGTTTCAAAGAATGCATCGGTTACCGATGGGAGGCTGCCACTTAAATAATAGGGTATGGCACCGAAGAGCGAGAATATTATCCAACAGAGGGTTACCACAATGTAACCATCCTTGCGCGAGATATTACGCTCCTTGCCACGGCCTATGTATGTGAGCAAAAGACCTGTACCCACCATTGCGCCAAGGCTGTAAAAATAGGTGTTGAGTTTTGCCTCCTTATAATAAAGGGAAACGGCAAGAGCGCTGACAAGGAATGCTGCTTCTATAAAAAGCAGCAAGCCTAAAATTCTTGATATAATTTTTGGGTGAAACATCAATCAAAAAATTTCTCCAACTTCTTTATAACATGCTCCAAGCAGAATATTATCACATGGTCATCGGCCTGAATAACAGTGTTACCGGTAACATGCATTCCCTCGCCGTTCCTTATGAGACCACCGATATTTGCACCCGTGGGAAGAGACAAATCCCTGACAGCCTTTTTTGTTATGGGGGCACCCTCTTTTACCGGAAACTCCACAACAACGGCCTGTATGAATGTGAGGCACTTCACACTTGAAACATCGGTGTTCAGCATCATCTGGAATATATTGCTTGCAGCAAGCTTCTTCTTGTTTATAACCGAGCCGATATCCATATTCTCGGCCATGGAGATATAATCAATATTCTCCACCTCGGACACAGTACGATACACCCCCGAACGCTTTGCCGAAAGACAAGCCAGAATGTTTGTTTCGGAATTGTCGCTCAAAGCAATAAAGGCATCGGTGTGCTCCACACCCTCGCTGCGCAGCAGTTCGGGGTCGCGGGCATCGCCATTTATAATCATCACCCTGTCATCTACAAGTTCAAGCAATTTGCGACAACGTGCAAGGTCGCTCTCTATGATTTTTACCTTTATATTATCGGGTATCAACTTGGTAGTGCGCACCGCTATGCGACTGCCACCCATTATTATAAGGCTGCGCACCTCCGAGTATTCCGACTTTCCGCACATGCTGCGCACGTATGGAATCTTATTCTTCACTGTCATGAAGCAGACAAGGTCGTCGGGCTCTATGCAATCGTTTCCACGAGGAATTATCGTTTCGTCGCCGCGCTGTATGGCCACAATATGATAGGGAGTGTCGCCTGGAAAATCCTTGAACAGAGTACCCAGGATAGGGGCTCCTTCGCGCACCTTCACACCCACCATCACCAAGGCACCGTCGCCAAATTCAAGGAACTGCCTCATCCAGCTGTATTTGATGCTGGTTGCTATCTCCTCGGCAGCAAGCTGCTCGGGGTATATGAGCGAATCGATACCCAAGGATGCAAAATAGCTTTTATGCTTGGGTTGCAGATATTCATAGTTGTCTATGCGGGCCACCGTCTTTTTGGCACCAAGATAGTGCGCCAGAATACAAGCTGTTACATTGTCGCTCTCGTTGGGTGTAACCGCAACGAAGAGATCGGCATCGTTGGCACCTGCAAGTTTAAGATCGGATATTTTTGTAGGCTGCCCCACCTGGGCTTTGAGGTCGAAAAGAGACTCCATCTTGCCAAGTTTATCCTCACTTTCGTCCATCAGCACCACATTCTCATTGCCAACGGAAAGCATCTTTGCCAAGTGCGTACCAACAGCACCTGCGCCGGCTATAACAATCTTCATATTATTGTTTTTTGTACTTCAAAATAGCACGCAACACAGCATCGTTGTCCATTGAGCACTTTTTATAGAGCTCGGGCGTTGTTCCGTGTTCAACAAACACATCGGGAATACCTATTGTTGTTATTTGCGGTGTGTAACCATTCTCGGCCATATATTCGGCCACTGCGCTGCCAAGACCGCCTTTCACCACACCATCTTCAAGCGTTATCACATATTTGAAATTCTCGCCCACGGTGCGCAGGATATCGGCATCCATGGGTTTGAGGAAACGCATATCGTAGTGAGCAACGCTAACGCCTTGTTCGCGTGCTGCCGCCACTGCGCTCTCGGCCAATTTCCCAATCGGGCCCAATGTGAGCAATGCCACATCGTTACCCTCCTGCATAAGACGGCCTTTGCCCACAGGCACAGCCTCCAACGGGCAACGCCAATCGACAAGAGAGCCCTTGCCACGGGGGTAACGTATTACGAACGTGCCCATTTGAGGCAACTGAGCCGTATACATAAGGCGGCGCAATTCACACTCATCATAAGGCGAAGATATTGTGATATTGGGAATGGGGCGCAGATAGGCAAGGTCAAATGCTCCATGATGCGTGGGACCATCCTCGCCCACAATACCGGCACGGTCGAGGCAAAGGACCATATTTACACGTTGCAAAGCGGCATCGTGTATAAGGTTGTCGTAGGCGCGTTGCATAAACGACGAATAGATATTACAGAAAGGCATCGAACCGCCCTTTGCCAAACCGGCAGAGAAGGTTACAGCGTGCCCCTCGGCTATACCCACATCAAAGAAACGGTTGGGCATCTCGTTCATCAACAGATTCATTGAACAGCCCGTGGGCATGGCAGGGGTGATTCCCACAATCTTGTCGTTGGCACGTGCAAGCTCAACAAGCGTCTCGCCAAAGACATCCTGGAAACGGGGTGTACCACCCTCTTTCACCAAACGCTCGCCTGTTTCGATATCAAACAAGCCGGGCTGATGCCACACGGTAGGCGTCTTCTCGGCGGGTTCAAAACCCTTACCCTTTACTGTGTTTATATGCAACATCTTGGGCCCTTTCATATCCTTTACCATCTGAAGCATGCGCACAAGCTCGCGTACATCGTGGCCGTTTATGGGGCCGAAATAGCGTGCAGCCATGACATCGAAAATATTGTGGCGACGGAAAAGCGCAGCCTTGATGCTGTTATTAAAGCGGGTGATGACACCGGCACGACGCTTATTGAGAAGGCCTATGCTTGTGAGGCCGCGTGCTATTTTGTTACGCAGTTTATTGTAGAAACGCGACGAGTGCATGGTGATAAGCAACTGACTGAGACCACCGACACTTTTGTCTATCGACATATTGTTATCATTCAGAATAACCAACAGATTATTCTCGCAGTTCGATAGGTTGTTCAACCCCTCGAATGCAAGACCGCCGCTCATGGAGCCATCGCCTATGATGGCTACCACATGCTCATTCTCATTATTCTGCAAAGCAGCCGACACGGCAAGGCCCAACGCTGCCGATATTGAATTTGATGCATGGCCCGCCATGAAAGCATCGTACTCGCTCTCGTCGGGAGAGGGGAACGGTTTCACTCCGCCTAATTTACGATTGGTATGAAACACATCGCGACGACCTGTGAGTATCTTATGTCCATACGCTTGATGGCCTACATCCCAAACGAGTTTATCAGATGGGGTATCAAACACATAGTGCAATGCCACAGTGAGTTCCACCGAACCAAGGCTCGATGCGAAATGCCCCGGATTGGTGGAGCACGATTCTATTATGAAGTTTCTTAATTCCTTGCATACTTCGGGCAACTTACCCTCGGGTAATGCACGCAAGTCGGCAGGTGAATCAATTTTCCCCAAAAGAGGATATTTTATTTCTATTTCTTTTTCCATATTCTTTTGATAGCAAATTGCCAACGATAAAGATAAAGGTTAAAATATTAAAAAGCAACTTTTCCACATTTTTTTGTGCCAACACGGCGCAAACGCAGAGCTCAAGCCTGCATTCAAAACCGCTTACCACAACCTGTCGGGCGTATTTTTCTCAGGAGCGGGAGCTTTTGCACGTTCATATACCACAATATCGTTGGAAGGAGGTATACCCAAATTCATATCAGAGTAGTCGTTCCACGTATTAAGACGCGAAAAATCGGTTGAGAAATAGTAATAACACAAAGGATAATTTTGCATAAAGACATTGCCGGTATCCCGCAAGCTATGATAGTAGGTGAGCCTTCCGTTATCATTGCCTATGTAGCGGTAGGATTCACCACCATATTTAACTCTGAATCCATCTTTGTCGGACATATAGCAATATGAGCTATTATTGGTGAAAGTCATATATACTCCACCACTCTTTACCCATGACTCCTTTTTTGTTTTTACACCGGTATCCTTATCCACATGATAAAGATAGCGATAATAATAGGTTTGCCCAAAGACAACACTTATGCAAGAGACAAAAAATAATAAAATAAATATTCGTTTCATAATTTTATAAGATTCAGCGTACTATACCATATTTTTTTCCTTTGCCACCACAAGAAGCACAGCGGCCCGAACTGTTTGGGCATACCGGACATAAATGGTCTGTGAGCCCTTCCAATGAGTTCCGCCATATACCATCGCCGCCACATATTTGGCAGTTTCCCGTTCCATAGCAGGTGGTACAATCGTAATACCCATAGCGCGATTGACGCTCATCCCTTTTTTCAGGCACATGATTTCTTTTTCCAATACCCACATCGGAATTTCCATGGGGAAAGATCACCGGCACCGAATTGTTTGAGGGACGTGTACGAGATGACCTCACAACACCATTGGGCGGACTTTTGCGAACATATACAAGAATTTCGCCATTACCTTTTTTTATATTCAAGCGAGAACGGTCTGATGCAAAAAAGTAATATGCATTGCCAAAGTAGCTTTTCCCATAATAGCTATGCAGATTATTATCGGTAACACCCTCGTACATGAGCACCCCGAACTCCTCGGAATAGCCGTTAATGTCGGAATCGTAACAAGCCTTGGGAGTAAAAGTAATAAAATGGCCATCACCTGATGAGGCCCGTTTTATATTATTGGTTACTATGGCAATTTGTTCGTAATAAAATGTTTGCGCACTTGCCCAGAAGCAATTGCAGGCAAATATAGTAAATATCAGCAATCGACACATCGTACAAATATTTTATGTGCAAAGATAAGCAATAATCGTTTAACTTCATTAAATTTGCAATAAATTAGAGTGGTATGCAACTGACAACACCTGTAACACTACAAAAAAGCAATGTCGAGATTACGCACAAAAGCAAGATAATGCTTTTGGGCTCATGCTTTGCGCAAAATATCGGAAACAGGTTGCAGGCTGGCAAATTCAATGTATGCACAAACCCGTTCGGCATAATCTACAACCCGCTATCGATATCCACGGTACTGCATAGAGCCATAAGCGGGGAGGAGTTTACAGCCGATTCGCCCGAAATTTCAGAAAGCAACGAAAGGTGGCACAGCATACTGCATCACAGCGATTTTTCGCGTCGCACAAAGGAGGAGTTAATCACAACTATAAATAGCTCCTTGCAAGCTGCACATAATTGCATACAAAATGCCGATATTCTGATAATAACCTTTGGAACGGCATACGTTTACACACGCAACTGCGATGGGCGTGTAGTGAGTAACTGCCACAAAATGCCCGCAAAAGAGTTTACCCGTCGCCTGTTAAGCGTAGATGAGATTACAGAGTGCATGAGCCGCGTGCTCACACCCATAACAGAGGCTCGGCCGGGAGTGAAAATCATATTCACAGTGAGCCCTATAAGGCACTTACGCGATGGCGCGCACGACAACCAATTGAGCAAAGCAACCCTGTTGCTTGCAATAGAGCAGTTGCAAAGGAGGTACATGCACAACACAGCATATTTCCCAGCATACGAGATTGTGCTCGACGAGTTACGAGATTATCGTTTCTATGCCGACGACATGACGCATCCCGCCCCCATTGCAGTAGAGTATATTTGGCAAAAATTTGCCGACACGCACATAAGCAGTGGCAGCCAGACATTGTGCCACACGATAGAGGATATCAACCGTGCGCTTGCCCACAGACCATTTGACGCCGAGAGCAACAGCTACAAGGAATTTGTGCGCAATACACTCAAAAAAATCGACACCGTGCAGACAATGCACCCTTACCTTTGTTTTGAAAAAGAGATAGAACAATGCAATACACTATTGAACAGATAAGCACAATACTGAAAGCGCGCCACATAGGGATGCATGGAGGCAATTCCATCTCGCGCCTGCTCACCGACAGCCGTTCACTCGGTTTCCCCGAGGAGACACTGTTTTTTGCCATAAAAACCAAGCACGGCGACGGACATCTCTTCATAGAAGAGCTATACAAACGGGGTGTGAGGAGTTTTGTGGTGGAAAACAAATATATTGCTCCCACGTTGCCCGATGCCGATTTCATTGTGGTGGACAATAGTGTAAAGGCCTTGCAACGCCTGGCAGCATACCACAGGAAAAGATTTGAAATCCCTGTTGTAGGGATAACCGGGAGTGATGGAAAAACCATAGTAAAAGAGTGGCTGTACCACATTACCGCAGCCAACTACACTGTTACCCGCTCGCCCCGCAGCTACAATTCGCAAATAGGCGTACCGCTTTCTGTATGGCAGCTCAACGAGGATAGCACGCTGGGCATATTTGAAGCCGGAATATCGCAGCTACGCGAAATGGACAATCTGCAATCCATCATAAACCCCACAATAGGTATAATAACAAATATAAGCGAGGCGCATCAGGAGAACTTCAGCACCATGCAGGAAAAATGCCGCGAAAAGCTTGCACTGTTCAAGGGGTGCGACATCATCATATACAACGCCGACAACGCTTTGATTACGGGTACAATAAGCCATTCCTTGTTGCCATCGCGCGAGATTGCATGGTCGCAAAAAGACCCAGAGAGACCGCTCTATATAAAAGCTATTGAAAAGGGCGAGAATGGAACAACCATTAAATACCGCTATCTCGCTTTTGAGAACAGCTACCACATACCATTCCTCGACGATGCATCGATAGAAGACTCCATAAACTGCCTGGCAGCGGCGCTATACCTTATGATACCCGCCGAGACCATTGCCGCACGCATGGCACAGCTCGAGCCCGTGGCCATGCGATTGGAGGTAAAGGAGGGCAAAAACGGTTGCATGCTCATAAACGACAGCTACAATGCCGACACCGCCTCGCTCGACATTGCACTCGATTTCATGGAGCGCCGTTGCAGCACCATGCCCCACCTTAAAAAAACCCTTATCCTATCGGACATTAAACAGACAGGGCTTACCACCCGCGCTCTTTACCACACCGTGGCACAGCTCATAAACCGCCACAATATCGAAAAATTCATAGGGGTGGGAAAAGATTTAATAAACGAAAAAGAGTGGCAAAAGAGAATAGATTGCGAATACCATCTGTTCACAACAACTGACGAATTACTGCACAGCGAGCAACTGCAAAGCCTCGCCGGCGAAGCCATTCTCATAAAGGGAGCACGCGCATTCCATTTTGAGGAGATAACCGAGGCGCTTGAAAAGAAGGTACACCAAACAATCCTTGAAGTAAACCTCACAGCCCTGCGCGACAACCTCAACCGCTATCGCAATAATCTGAAACCAGAGACAAAGACCATCTGCATGGTTAAGGCATCGGCCTATGGTGCAGGCGCATTGGAAGTTGCGCGCACATTGCAGGACTGCCGCGTGGATTACCTTGCCGTGGCTGTGGCCGACGAAGGTGCCGAACTGCGCAAGGCAGGCATAACTACCGGAATTATTGTAATGAACCCCGAACCCGGCACAGTGCGCACACTGTTCGAGAACAAGCTGGAGCCTGAGGTTTACAGTTTCGGCATGTTGCGAATGTTGGCACAAGCTGCCGGACGCGAAGGCATAACGGATTACCCGATACACATAAAAATAGACACCGGGATGCACCGCTTGGGATTCCTCCCAAATGAGATTCCCGCCCTGATAGAGGAGCTTAAAAAGTACAATTCACTTACACCGCGCTCGGTATTCTCGCATTTTGTGGGGAGCGACAGCACCACCTTCGATAACTTCTCAAAAGAACAAGTGGCACGTTTTGAAGAGGCAAGCAAAACATTGCAAGCAGCATTCAAACACAAGATTCTGCGCCATATATGCAACAGCGCAGGCGCAGAGCGTTTCACCCATGTGCAGTACGAAGCAGTGCGCTTGGGAATAGGATTGTATGGAATATCACCCATGGGAAGCGATTCCACACTACGCCCCATATCCACACTTAAAACAATAATATTGCAGATACACGATGTACCTGCCGACGAAACCGTGGGATACAGCCGCAGAGGGGAACTGCAACGCCAATCGCGCATAGCAGCCCTACCCATAGGGTACGCCGACGGCCTTAATCGGCACATGGGCAACCGCCGCGGATATTGCATAATCAACGGCAAGCCCGCGCCTTATGTAGGGAATATATGCATGGATGTGTGTATGGTGGATGTTACCGACATCGACTGCCACGAGGGCGACACCGTGGAGATTTTCGGGCCGAATTTATCGGTGGAGACTATCGCACAATGGCTCGACACCATACCATACGAGATTCTAACTGCCGTATCCACACGAATAAAGAGAGTCTATTACAGCGATTGATTAAATAGTTACAAAAAGCGATGGTGAAATGCCGCAGCATTTCACCATCGCTTTTTGTGTAACCGGGCATCAAAGTATCCCCAGATTCTTAAAGAAAATATACAATATCAGCAGTGGGGTTACATAGCGCAACATAAACACTACAACAGGCATAACTTTGCTTTTGAGTGTACCATAATTACTTATCTCGTCGTTCATAAAATTGCGTTTCATCACCCACGACACAAATATACAAGTAAACATGGCGCCCAATGGCATAAGTATATTGGCACTAAGATAGTCGAATATATCCATAAAAGAGACACCCGTGGCCTCTATTCCAAGGAAATCTACATCAAACACACAATATACGGTGAGCGCACTCAATGCAACCGATATAGCCGATGTGATGCGGGCACCCCACTTACGCGACAATTTGAACTCCTCGGCAAAATAGGCGGTGAGCACCTCGTGGAAAGATATTGTTGATGTGAGTGAAGCAAGCATAACAAGCAGGAAGAATACCGCCGACCACATAGAGGCAAGAGGCATACCCTTGAAAATCTCGGGCAAGGTTATAAAAATCAGCGAAGGGCCCTCGGCCGGTTGCAAGCCTGCACTGAACACCGCCGGGAATATTACAAGACCGGCAAGCAACGACACCAGCATGGTGAGCAACGACACATTTAGCGATGTGGAAATAAGGTTATTATCCTTTTTGAAATATGAGGCATATGTAACCATGCAACCCATACCCACCGACAAGGAGAAGAAGGCCTGCCCTATTGCCATCATAATGGTTTCGGGCGTAAAAGCCTCCTTGAAATTGGGCGAAAGGAAGAAACGATAACCCTCTATGGCATTGGGCATAAATGCCACACGCACCGCCATGATGATAAGAATTATAAAGAGGGCGGGCATCATTATACGCGAGGCTTTTTCGATACCCTTCTCCACACCACGTGCCACTATTATGTGGGTGAGCATTATGAATACCACTGCATAGAAAAACGGCCGCCATGAGCCTTGGAATGCGGCAAACTGCTCGGTAAACGAAAGCGAAGAGCGGTAAAGCATACCTGTGGCAGAATTTACAAGATACTCCAACGACCAACCGGCCACTATATAATAGAAACCGGTAATGAGCAGCGCACCCAACACGCCGTTATAACCCAACCAACTCCACCTCTTTGACAATTGACGAAAGGCACCCACCGCATTCTTGCGCGATTTGCGCCCCACGGCAAACTCGGCTATCATGGCAGGAATGCCCACCACAAAAACACTTATAAGGAATACCAACAAAAAGGCCGCTCCGCCATGCTTGCCTGCAATGTATGGGAAACGCCAGATGGCACCAAGGCCTATGGCACTGCCCGCAGCAACAAGCACCACACTCAATTTACCCCCAAAGGAGGCACGTTTATCTTCACTCATTATTCTATTTCATTAAATCAGAGCGCGAAAATAATAAAAAATAACGAGTTTTCGGCCATTTGCAAACCACACTTTAAGCCGAGGTGCCAATATTTATATATCCTTAATATATAAAAGAAAGCGGGGCACTTACGCCCCGCCATACGTTTTATACCAAATGCGCTATCAACTCCTCGCGATCGCCGTAGAGGAGGTCGATAATGGGAATCTCAATCATTGTATAACAACCGGGTTGCTGACGCATTGTGGCACGTGCGCAACATACAAGCACCTGAGCTGTGAGCGCGGGGTTGTTTATTTTCATATTGAACTCGAACAATTGGTTTTGAGTGGTACCGGACACGCCCTTGCGTGTGAGGTTTACACCATGCCCCATGTCGAGCAGTTCATCTACGCAGGGCACCTGTATAACGTGTGTTTCATCGTTCACAAAGTAAGGGTCGGCCTTAATGGCGGCTGCCACCTGTGAAAATTCGTAACCCTCCTCTATCTCCACATACACCATGCGGCGATGAATACCTGTGCCCACAGGTATTGTCATTGAGAGTGCAGCCTTGACACCCTCAACAGCCTTAACAGCTACGGTGTGGCCCATGCTCATACCCGGCCCGAAATTGGTATATGTGATACCTTTGGGTGCAATAGCTTGCAAAAGAGTACGAATAACAGAATCGCTACCCGGATCCCAGCCTGCCGAAATAATAGATACTGCGTTACCTGCACATGCACTCTCGCCAAGCGAACGACGCAGTTCCACAATTTTGGAGTGGATGTCGAAGCTATCCACGGTGTTTATACCAAGTGCAAGGATATCTTTTGCATAGCGTTCTACACTGCGGGTGGGGGTGGAAAGGATTGCCACATCCACATCGCCAAGTTCGCGTATATCCTTCACCACATTGTAGCCTGTAAGTTCTGCGGGAAGATTCTCTGCTCCCGAGCGACGCACCACACCTGCCACCTCAAAATCGGGGGCTGCGGTAAGTGCCTGCAAGGTATATTTTCCAATATTGCCATATCCCACTATGGCTGCTCTAATCTTTCTCATAGTTATATTGATTTTTATCGACTGCGAAGATATAAAAAACTCATTTTTTATTTTCTATCCGATTCCTATTTTTTTCTCAAAAAAATGAAAAAATCACAACCAAACAAAAAGCCGCTGAACGCAATGTTCAGCGGCTCTGTTTTATGCCTGGGGGCGGCGGGGCTCGCGGCGGGGACGACGCTCACGCTCCTCATAACCCTCGGGTTTCTCTATCAACGCTTTGCGAGAGAGTTTGAACTTACCGGTCTTGGGATCAATCTCCACAAGCTTCACTTGCAGGGTGTCGCCCTCTTTGATACCGGTCTCTTCCATTGTCTCAAAGCGTTTCCAATCAATCTCTGAAATGTGCAACAAGCCATCCTTGCCGGGCATAAACTCAACGAATGCACCATAAGGCATCACGCTGCGCACTGTACCCTCGTAAACCTCTCCGGCCTCGGGGATTGCAACGATTGCTCTGATTTTTGCAATTGCCTCGTTGATTGAATTGCCATTGCTTGCTGCAATCTCGATGATACCCTCGCCATCAACCTCCTCGATAGAGATAGTAGCGCCGGTCTCCTCTTGCATTCCCTGAATGATTTTGCCACCGGGGCCGATAACAGCACCGATAAACTCTTTGGGGATGCGCATGGTCTCGATACGGGGTGCGTGAGGTTTAAGCTCTGCACGGGGCTCGGCAATACACTCGGTAATCTTACCAAGAATGTGCATACGGCCCTCGCGTGCCTGATTCAAAGCCTTCTCGAGAATCTCATAAGAAAGACCATCAACCTTTATATCCATCTGTGTGGCTGTGATACCATCAACTGTTCCTGTTACCTTGAAGTCCATATCGCCCAAGTGGTCCTCATCGCCAAGAATATCGCTGAGCACAGCATATTTCTCCTCACCGACATTCTTGATAAGGCCCATGGCAATACCCGATACAGGTTTCTTAATCTTCACACCGGCATCCATGAGCGCGAGTGTACCTGCGCAAACAGTAGCCATTGAAGATGAGCCGTTAGACTCCAAAATATCCGAAACCACGCGAACACAATAGGGATAATCGGCGGGAATCATATTTTTGAGAGCGCGGCATGCAAGGTTACCATGACCGATTTCGCGACGGCCTACACCACGCTGTGCGCGTGCCTCGCCTGTTGAGAAGGGAGGGAAATTATAGTGAAGGAGGAAACGCTCTGTTCCCTGGTTCATAACCTCGTCGATAATCTTCTCGTCGCGTTTTGTACCGAGTGTTACGGTTGTGAGCGACTGTGTCTCACCGCGTGTGAACACTGCCGAACCGTGGGGGCCGGGCAAATAGCCTGCCTCGCACCAGATGGGGCGGATTTCGGTAGTTTTGCGACCATCGAGACGTTTGCCCTCGTCGAGAATACAACGGCGCATGGCCTCTTTCTCAACATCGTGGTAGTAGCGGTCGATAAGTGCGCCCTTCTCCTCGAGTTCCTCCTCGGTAAATTGCGCTTTGAATTCCTCTTTAATGGCATCGAAAGCGGCTGCACGGCCGTGCTTGTCGTTGTTTCCGCTTGCAGCAACGGCATAAGCCTTTGCATAGCATGCCTCGTGAACCTGTGAGCGAAGTTCCTCGTCGTTCACCTCGTGGCAGTACTCGCGTTTTACGGTTGTACCAACCTCTTCCATAAGCTCCATCTGAGCCTTGCAGTGAACCTTGATAGCCTCGTGAGCAACCTTCATGGCCTCCAACAGGTCGGCCTCTGATACCTCTTTCATCTCACCCTCGACCATCATGATGTTGTCGTAAGTTGCGGCAACCATGATATCCATGTCGGCATTCTCGAGTTGCGCGAATGTGGGGTTAACCACAAACTCGCCATTGATGCGTGCAACACGAACCTCGGAAATGGGGCCACCGAAAGGAATATCGGAAACAGCAAGAGCCGCAGAGGCTGCAAGACCGGCAAGAGCATCGGGCATATCTACGCCGTCGGCCGAGAAGAGAACGATATTCACATAAACCTCGGCATGGTAGTTGTCGGGGAAAAGAGGACGTAGAGCACGGTCAACCAAACGACAAGTGAGAATTTCATAATCCGAAGCCTTACCCTCGCGACGTGTGAAACCGCCGGGGAAACGACCAAATGAAGCGTATTTCTCTTTATACTCTACCTGCAAAGGCATAAAATCGGTGCCGGGAACAGCATCCTTGGCTGCACATACGGTCGCCAACAACATTGTGTTGCCCAAGCGCAACATCACAGAGCCATCGGCCTGCTTTGCAAGCTTGCCTGTCTCAATTGTGATTACGCGGCCATCGGGCAATGCCACATTCTTTGTTACAACATTCATCTTTTTTATCTGTTTATTATTTTTTATTTCTAAATTCTCGCAAAGATAAATAATTTTCCACATTTTAACTATCTTTGCCCACACATTTTTATAAAAATATGAATATTTCACGCATAACAGGAATAAAAGCCCTGATTTTTACTGGAATTACCACGCTGTTCTTCGCCTGTGGCAAAGCACCGCAATTCACCATTGAAGGAGAGATAAAAGGAGGCGAAAGCAAGATGCTCTATCTGCTTAACATTGGCATAGACAAGACAGAAAAAAGAGACTCTGCCAGAATAGGCAGCAACGGAACATTCCGTTTCAGCCAGCCACGCCCCGAGTGCTACGATTTCTATGCCCTGCAACTGCAAGATGGCGGCAGGCGCATAACCATTGCCATAGACAGCACCGAAACAGTGAAGATTACAACCACAGCCACACATTTTGCCGATAGCTGCACGATAGAAGGCTCGCCCGAGAGTGTGCGCATACAGGAGCTTGCCGCACTTGAACAATCGCTGCAACAACAAGTGCGTAACCTTATAAAAAACAGCACACCCGCATACGGCGAAACAAGAGAAAAAATATACACCTTAATTGGAGATTTCAAGCAAAACATATTCAAACAATACATAGCCACTTCCCCGCACAAGGCAAGCGCATACTACGCACTGTTTTTAAGACTAAACGGCGAGCCGCTGTTCATACCCACAGCCAACAGATTCGACAGCCGTTGCTTTGCCGCCGTTGCCACAAGCCTGCACAACAACTACCCGCACGCGACGCGCGCGATACATTTATACAATGTAGCAACAAAAGGAATGGCGGCCACCCGCACAGCCGCGCCACGCGACACCATAGATTTGGAGAGCAACGCCATTGAAAAGATTGGCTTATACAATATAGAACTGCCCAACATACATGGCGATTCCATAAGCCTTCGCTCACTTAAAGGGAAGGTGGTGCTGCTCGATTTCACCATCTACGGCGTTGCCGGTATCAGCAGCCGCAATATAGGGCTGCGCGAGATTTACGAGAAATACCGCGACAGAGGATTCGAGGTCTATCAGGTATCATTTGACCAAAACGAAAGTTTCTGGAACAATTCTGCCGAAAATCTGCCATGGATCTGCGTGCGCGACGGCGATGGACAGGCATCGCAAAACATACTGCTATACAACATACAGTCGCTCCCCACATATTACCTAATAAACCGCGAGAACGAACTTGTTGCACGCGACAACCAAATAGAAGATTTAGAGAAAAGCATAGAAGAACTATTAAAAAAACAATAATTGCAAAAGTCCTCTGAAAAAAGATGTTAAGCAGGATATATAAAAGTAAAAATTTCCATTTTTAATTTGCTTTTCAATTTTTAAGAGCTATCTTTGCAAGCACAACAAAGAAATTTCGGGTTCCGGCATTCGTGCCGGAATCCTTTGTTTTACTATTTTTTCAAAACCATATAAAAGATATCAGAGATGGGTTATATGTCCGAAGAGGGCTACAAGAAACTGTTAGCCGACTTAAAAGAGTTAGAGGCGAAACGCCCCGAGATTGTTCGTCAGATTGCAGAAGCACGCGACAAAGGCGACCTTTCGGAGAACGCAGAGTATGATGCAGCAAAAGAGGCACAGGGATTGTTGGAGATGAAAATCAATGAGCTCAAATTGATTATCGCCGATGCAAAAATCATCGACACCTCCAAGTTGAGCACCGAGAGTGTTCAGGTACTCACAAAAGTGAGCCTCAAGAATACAAAGACAGGTGCCACAATGCAGTACACCATCGTTCCCGAGAGCGAGGCCAACCTACGCGAGGCCAAAATTTCAATAAACACACCCATTGCCAAAGGATTACTTGGCAAGAAGGTGGGCGATGTAGCCGAGATTACAGTACCCCAGGGAAAACTCTCCTTGGAGATTACAAACATTGAGTTTTAACAAGCAGCAATCATGGCAACAATATTCAGCAAAATAGTTGCAGGAGAGATTCCCAGCTACAAGGTGGCCGAGAACGAGCAATTCTATGCATTCCTCGACATCAACCCGCTGGCAAAAGGGCACACACTTGTGATACCCAAGCGCGAGATGGATTACTTCTTCGACCTTACCGACGAGGAGATTGGTGCAATGCAGATTTTTGCCAAGCATGTGGCCGAAGGCATAAAACGAGCCTACCCCTGCATAAAAGTGGGCCAAGCTGTATTAGGCCTTGAAGTTCCGCACGCGCACATACACCTTGTGCCCATGCAGAGCGAGAGGGATATGCTCTTCACCAACCCCAAACTAAAACTGACACCCGAGGAATTTGCCGAGGTTGCCGCAAACATAGCAAAAGAGATTGCCCGATAAGGCAATCTCTTTTTTTTTGTATATACAAATGCCGTAAGTACAAATTACAGCAATGCCCCAAACCATCCATTGCCACCACAAGCCGGGCTCAACCACAGATTTTTTTGGGGGGCTTGCTCTAAACTCCTCAGTGTTATTTTTCGGCTATTCTCACAATCTTATTGATGTTTTTACCTCCTTTCTGTGCCGACAGAAAGGAGCAAAGAACTCTGCGCATATGGTCGCTTTCCTAAAAGCTTTAATGCGCACCAATGAAGACGCAGGGCGCGTTCTCACAAGCTAAAGTAACTCTAAAAACCCACCGGCACTGTCAAAATCACAATTAAATCGCATTGCTCTTTTGGAAATAGTGCGAGCATTGTGTGAGTGTTAGTTATACACGCCATGGCGGGGATAACTGAACGAGTTGCACAGCACCCAAAAGAGCAATGAAAAAGATTTAATGACAAATAATAGCTGACCGAAGAATGTCGCTTGCGACTTGTGAGCAAAAGCTATTATGACTGATTTTGCTTCTGTGCCGGGCCTTTTTGCTCCTTTTTGTGCGACAAAAAGGAGGTAAAAGATATAAGATTAAACAAAGAACAGCTCATGGGCCACCGAGGATTTCAAAGAAAGAATATTCAAGCGACAACAACGCATGGAATAACAGATGCCTCACATGCGTTATTCGCGTAGCTAATCAAAACATCTTTTGATTTCTTCTTTAAGGTATAGCCGGCATGACACGGTAGCAGTATATTAGGCTCACCTGCAAACACACAAAAAAGCCCCGGGCAGCAAACTGCCCGGGGCGGAATAAGGTTATCTATTTCTCTATTGAATTATTCAACAACAACCTTCTTGCCGTTTACAATGTAAATACCCTTAACAAGGTTGTTTACACGA